>JBILWM010000014.1:0-46663 GCA_044369905.1 Terrimicrobiaceae bacterium
TTTTGAGCGTTCACCCGTTTGAAAAAATGCCTTTAAATGAATTGCTTATGAAAACCACTTCCCAAAAGTCAAGTGGTCGGAATTCTAATCAACTGGAGCTGTTTAACTTATAACCGGACAGTAGTGAGAGCGTTTCAATCCGCGCCCCTCAATTGCTTGAGGGGCGATCTCACAGCCTGCCATCGTGCAGCGTCACCAATGATGTTTCAATCCGCGCCCCTCAATTGCTTGAGGGGCGATGCGCTGGATGGCCGACTGGCGCATGGAGGGCAGGCGTTTCAATCCGCGCCCCTCAATTGCTTGAGGGGCGATTGTGATGGCCGCCTGAGCCTCTGAAATACTGGGTTGTTTCAATCCGCGCCCCTCAATTGCTTGAGGGGCGATAAATGGGATGTGGCGAAAATAGAACAGCTATACATGTTTCAATCCGCGCCCCTCAATTGCTTGAGGGGCGATTCGGCCTAAGCCTAATTTTGATGTGGAGGCGCTGCGTTTCAATCCGCGCCCCTCAATTGCTTGAGGGGCGATAATGTCGCGCCGGTCGGAGGAGTCGGTGCTGTCCTGTTTCAATCCGCGCCCCTCAATTGCTTGAGGGGCGATTCTTCGTCCACCGACCGCCAGAGTGGCGCGTGCTTGTTTCAATCCGCGCCCCTCAATTGCTTGAGGGGCGATCACGCCGATCTCGCTGCGAATTTCGGCCATGGGGTTTCAATCCGCGCCCCTCAATTGCTTGAGGGGCGATCAGCTAGTGCCAGTGAACCGTTGTAACTCCATCGGTTTCAATCCGCGCCCCTCAATTGCTTGAGGGGCGATTCAGCCAGTGCAAGTGAGCCATTATATGACCAGCTGTTTCAATCCGCGCCCCTCAATTGCTTGAGGGGCGATCCTTCCCCAGAGGACAACAACGAAAACAAGACTGAGTTTCAATCCGCGCCCCTCAATTGCTTGAGGGGCGATTATTTGGTTTCTCGCGCAGCCCGTGGATGGGAAGTTTCAATCCGCGCCCCTCAATTGCTTGAGGGGCGATACCTGTATCCGTATCACTCTGGTTTTAAGTAGGCAAGTAGGGCTCTTCCGCGAACTCATGGTGGCGGGAGTTTGGAAAAGGTTTTTTCAAAGATCAAATTCCTGCAACTATTTTGAAGCTGCAATGTTTTAAGGATCGCGGCACTAAAGGGGTATTTGTCGAGGGTAGGGGTTCGCGGGTGGTTAAACCAAAAAAGGTTCTTCGAGGTCAATCGGAGGCGATGCACCGTGATGTTCGGGGCGGGTTGGGGCGTCAGAGTCGAGGAAGTAGAAACGGAGGGAGTCTTTATCCAATTTGGCTTCGTCAAGCAGGCGGGCTTTGAGAGCAATCCATTCTTTTTTGCCAAGTTGGCATTCAAAAACGGATTTTTGAACGCGGATACCGTAGTCGGAGCAGGCGCGGGCAACGCGGCGAAGGCGTCGGGGGCCACCTTCATCGGAGGTGGCGACATCGTAGGCGACTAGAACAAGCATGATTTTTATTTGGGAATGAGTGCGGGATATTCGGATAGGTCGCCTCGGAGGACTCGGGCGAGGAGTCGCGCTTGGACAAAAAAATGGCGTCCGATGGGAATTTGTTGATTGAGGAGGGGGTGGATGAGGGATTCGCGTTTTCGCTCTTGCCAAGCTTTGATAAGGGTTTTTCGGCCATCGGCGGTGAGTTCTACCGCACCGCCCTCGCGGATGGTGAAATCCGAGGGTTTGATTTGGTGTCGGTTTACGAGGGTGAAGGCGAGACGGTCTGCGAGTGTGGGGCGGAATTCCTCCATGAGGTCGAGGGCGAGTGAGGGGCGGTTGGCGCGTTCTGCATGAAGGAAACCAACAAAGGGGTCGAGACCCGCGACAGTGAGGGCGGAGATGCAGTCGTGGCGGAGGAGGGCGTAAAGGAAAGAGAGAAGGCAATTCATGCGGTCGAGCGGGGGTTGACGGCTGCGAGTGCGGAAATGGAAGTCGGCTTGTTGTTGCTTGATGAGAAGGCCGAAGACTTCGAAGTAGGCCATGGCGGCGGCTCCTTCGAAACCGCGCAGGGTGTCGATATCTGGAGCTTCAGGAATCTTGCGGAGCGTGCGGGCGAGTGAGTCGATGGCGGCATCGAGGGCCGGGGTGGGTTCGGGATTTTCGCGGGCGGCTCGCAGAAGGCAGTTACGGGAATTTTGGATTTTACCTGAAACGATGCCCTGGCAGATGGCAAGTTTGATGGCTGGTGAGTCGGCAGCGCGGAACTGGGCGCGGCGCAGTGTGACGCTGGTTTCAGGAATGCCCGTGACACGGGCGCGAAGGCGACCGTTTTCATCGAGGTGGTTGATCGGGACGCCTTGCTCCAGTGCGAGTCGCATGGCACCGTGGGAAAGGGAAATTTCTTCCCCGAGCACGCAGATGCTTTCGATATGGTGGATGGGAAGGCAGAGCTTCAGCTCCCTTTTCATTTCAATGCGGAGCGTCAGGTGGTCCCTGTTCACATAAAGTCCAGGCGAGCTGAGGTAGAGGACATTTTGGATGATCTCGGGCACGGCGTTGTTTTTCTCAGTTTTGAAATTTCAACTTTGAAATTTCGGGGAGACAGATGTCTCGTAGCGAGCAGCCGTCGCAGCGCGGAGTGAGAAGCGGCGGTGGGATGCGCGCGGAAGCAACAAGGTCATGGAGGGCTTCGATTGCAGCGAGCGTCTCATGGCGCAGGTTGGCCGTGAACTCGATCCGCGAGCGCTGGCTGGACTGCGCGTGGTAGATCGCCCCTTCGTGGATGGAGATGCCGAGCATTTCTTCAAGGCAGAGCGCCTGGGCGCAGAGTTGGGCATGGTCATTGTTCCAGCGGGATTTTTTACCTGCCTTGTATTCGACTGGTCGGACTCCAGAGATTTTGCCCTGCGCCTCATGCACCTCAACAAGGTCAGCTTTGCCATTGAGACCAAGACGGTCGGACCAGACTGGCAGCGCGCGCAGGAGCTTCCATCCAGCACGGTGCTCGTAGCCTGGCAAGTCGGCGTGTTCATGGTTCACATCGCCCTGAGCGGTGTGTTTGTTAGCAGAGCGAAGCCCGTCGGTCGCCTTCAATGCTGCACGGCGGGTGCAGTAGAGAAAGTCGTTCAGCAAGGAAAGGGGAAGGAGGTCGTCCACGATCAGTTTACATGCTCAATTTCGGGAAACCCGCGTGCCGCATGCCAGAAGCGCAGGATTTCGACCGCTTTGGAGGCGCGTTGAATGCGATAAACAATCCGGTAGGAGCGGAAGACGATTTCGCGAAGGTCTGCGCTCGAGAACTCGGGAACTGACCTGCCGCGTTCGGGAAAGGTTTCGAGTGCGATGGCCTCATTCAGCAGGTTTGTTGCAAAGCGGGTCGCCGCTTGCGGATCGTGGGGAGCTATGTAGGAGACGATGGCCTCCAAGTCGCTCAGGGCCGCACCGGAGAGGAATACTTTGAAACCCATTGAGGAAGGAGTTTTCTGGCTTCATCGAGCGGCATGCGTTCCCCGCGGTCGAGCGATTCCAAGCCCTCTTGCACGGCATTTCGAAACTCCAACTCCCGTATGGCATCATCCAAGGTGGCTCCGGGTTGGAGCGACTCGGCGACCTCGAGAAGCATTTCCTTGGCACTCATCGGTGACAACTATGCACGGGAATTTGCATCGGTAAAACGGGAAGTTGGAATCCGGTTCGGTGGATCAGATTTTTCTTTGAAGCAAAACACTCTCAGGCAGAGCGGTCTCATCGATTTCAAGCAGGTAGTCGTCGAACGAGCGTGGGGCTTTACCTTGCGCGCGCAGTTCCGGTTTCAATTCCACGCGCACGCGTTCAAAGAGCTTATGGGCGGGGGCGTTTCCAAGGGCGTCTTGGTGCTTGAAGACAACCAGAGCCTGTGCGGACATGGTGCCACGGGCAGCAGAGCGATCGTGGTCGAACATCATCGCGAGAGCCTGCCAAAATAGGTCGAGGTCGGTGTCGCTGAATCCGGTCTCTCGGGCGAGATGGGCGCTGATGAACCCGTGGCAACGGTAGAGGCCGTAGGGGATGAGGTTTTTGCGGCCCATCGTTTGGTTTGGTGATTCCGCATCTTTGGCCTCTGCAACCGCCATCCGCGTAATACTTACATCCAGTGGAAGAACCGGGTCGATTGACCTGCTGAAGCTGATCTGAACGGGACCGCGAACTTGGCCTGCATTCAAGCCGGTGGACATGACGGCCCCAAATGTCCGGACATCGAAATAGCGTTTGCACATGAGGGTTCGAGCGTCCTTTATCTGCTCTCGAGTGGCGCCTTTTTTGCCATCGATTTTATGCTCGAGGTCTTCGTGTGCTTTTTCTATTCGATCGTTCAAGACAGCACCCTGCTGAATGAAAATGTCTAATCCTTCCTGATGATGCTGGGCAATCTGAACAAAATTCCGTATCTTGCGTTTCAGACAGACATCAGAAACGAGACCGTGCATGTCTTGGGGATCGATGCGAGGGGCGTTGGCGGCGTCGGGATCGCCGTTGGGATTTCCGTCTTTGCAGTCGAAGAGGTAAACGAAGTCGTAGCGGTGGTTCATAATAGTGGGCTGTGTTGAGGTTTTTGGGTTGTCGGTGCTTTATTCGGGAGATTGTTTGTCTTGCTGTTCTTTACGCTCGTTGGTGCGGCGGCGGTATTCGGCTTTTTGGTGGTAGTAGCCGAGTGCGAAGCGGCCTTGCCCCTCGAGGTCAAGGGAGGGCGGAAAGGTGGTTCCGAGTGAGGTTGAGATTTCCTCGAAATCTTTGCGGATGTTTTCGGCTGCTCCTCCACCTGCTTTGGCGAGGTGAAATTGGGCATTGCGGAAGAGGCGACCCATGACGAGAGAGGGGGTCGTGCTTGCGCTGGCGTAGAAACGCTCGGAGATGCCCGCATTCAACTGGCCGAGAGCGAGGTATTGGAGGCGGTCAAGGACGGCGAAGAGCCGACCGCAGAGATAGGCTGGGTCTGAGTTTTGAGGGTTCAGTGTTGGTGTCATGGCATTGGATGGGTTGTTTGTCGTTGAACGGAGGAGGCAGGCCTTGATAAGGGCCATACGGGCTGGGTTGAGTTTGGGATCGGAGTCGTTGGAATTTTTGCGCCGTTCGATTTGTTGGCGGCGCAGAGCGGCGGCGAGGGCCGATTGAGTGATCGGTAAGCCGCGTAGGGCGGAGTATAGAAGCTGGGTGGGAAGTTGTGGTGGGAGTTCGTCGATCTTCTCTCGAACCATCGCGTAAAGGAGGCGGCCGAGCTTGAAGGCGGATTGGGTGCCACTTCCATCCGGCGAGGAGATGCCGAGATCTCGGAACCACGCCGCGACATGAGCTTCGATTTCCGGGACAGTGGATTCCAGCCAATCGCGAACGACGATGCGGGCGCCATTTCCGGAAAGGCTCATTGCATAGTAGGCGTTCGGGTTGGTGCCTGATGGGGTAAAGCCGCTGCGCGGAGATTCGAGAAGCCTCGCCACCCCTTGCTCGTCCGCCGATTCCAAAAGCGAGAAAACATCGACGGGGACAGGGGCGCGAGTCCAGTGGAGGTGGTAGATGGGGGACTTATCACCGGTGCGAAGCGATTTTTTTATTAACTCATTCAGAGCTGCACGGGTGAGCTGCTCCGAAAGAGCGCTGATCGGCGAGTTTTTCGCTTTATCCAATGTGTAGGATTGGAAGGCAGCTTCGTTGGCAGAGATGAGATTGGTATCTTGTGCGCCGACGCCTTTAATCTTTTCGGTCGTAGAAACGGTGTTACTCAGAAGACCTGTGACCAAGCAGATTTGTTTAGCGCTTTTAGTGGTGTTTAGCGCGCTTGCACGACGGTTACGCCAGAACTGGATGAGTTGAGCATTATCCAGAATATTTTTGCCTGCGACTTGGAAGGTGCAGTTGTGAGCGCAGTCCGCCCGGGCCTTGTGGAGCAGTTCGCGGCACTTGGAGACCTCCTCTGGGTTGTTAAGAAAGTTCAGTATTGCGGAGGTAGAAAGAGGCTCTTCGGCATGTGCATCAGCAAGCAGTTGTTTGAAGTAACGTTGTCTTGCTTGGGCCAAAGGATCGGTTGATTCAGATCCTTCGGCAGAAAGCAGCAGCACGCGCTCTAGGGAATCACAGAGAAAATAACTTTTGGCTTTTTCGAGTGAACGAACGGCAATCTCATTTACCGAAGTTGCAGGTCTGCGAGCACGTCGGACAATCTTCTTTTTCCCCTCGAGCACGGTGAGTAATAGGGGATCACCAGAGAGTTTTCCTGTTTCGTTGATTTGTATGAGCCAATGTAGATCTACGGGTTCGAAGTCCGGGTCGGAAAATGTCGGGTCTTCACCCATACGACGTTTGGCGTAGGAGAGTAGCGCTTGCAGCATCATGGTGCACCTCCGAGTTGCTTTTTGACTTCGTGCCACGGTGGAATGTCCAAAATTCCTTGCTGCAGGCGGGCGGGAAAAAATGTGATTTGTGGATCGGCTTTGGTCTTTCCACCCGTGTGGAGCACATCGAGATCAAACACATCGTAGAGCATCAAGCCCAGATCGGTATCCGCGTTGGTGTTGGCAGGGATATTCATGTCATCAGGACCCGCCAATTCGAAGTTTGCTGGAAATTCGCGGCATCCGAAGCAGGGTTGGTGAAAGCATTGGCCGCTTTCAATACGGCGGCGGGCCATGCCGTAGTATTTGCCGAGATTGTCATCTCCCGGGGGCTCATCCTTGGCGAGTGGCTTGCGGCGGGCTTGGTTGGCTCGCGCGGTGAGTTCGATCGAGGCTTCGATGACATATTCCACGCCTTTCAATGCAAGGGTGTTACGCTGGGTGCGGTCGTCCTCTACAAGAATCGGTTGGGGGTTGCGGGAAGCAGCCTTGGATTTTACCTCGTTCCGACGCAGGGAGAGAAACCGGATGGGCTTGCGGACGGCGACACGGTGTATGCGCCAACGGAACTCGGGTTTGTAGAGGATGGCTTCCAGCAGTCCGCGTGTTGCGCTCGGGGTAATGACTGAATAACTCACGCGCTCGACTTTCATTTCGGGGCGGGTGAAGCAGGCCAAATCACCCCAAGCGCGAAGATAAATAGGGTTTTTCATAGATTGAAATCATCGTTGGTTGGTTCTGTGACTCCAAGATTTTGATCATATACACCATTCCAGAAATAGAAATCGATATCGGGGTGGGGTTGAACAATGACTCCCCGGGCCAAGCCTTTTTGAAAAGCTGATTCGTAAAATGAGACCGAAAAGTGCTGGAGAATCCGCCATTCTGATCGCTCGAGATGCTTTTCTAATCTCATTTTCTTGATCAGCTCCTCTCCTGCTTGGTATCTGACGGCTACGGATTTGGTGCCTTGGGCAATGAGACGGCAACTCCGGGCCGCCTCGGGAAAATTGAGTTCGGCGGAAGCTTTGAAAACAGGGTCTTCATTTTTTTCCGCTGGTCCGAGCGTGCCATAGAGTCTGGAAAAATACTTCGCGTAGGTATGCGGAGAGTGCAAGTCGATGTCGGGGTTTTCGTTAAAAAACGCTGTTGTGATGGCTGTGGCTTGGGAATAGGAGCCACTCGGCAGACCGTGGTCCTCGGGAGTAAAGACAAGCACATCGCCTGGCACTATGCTCCGGCCTTCGCGATTGCAGCGTCCTGCCGATTGAATAATCGATTCCAGCGGGGCCATGGCGCGAAAAACTTTTGGGAAATCCAAATCTACGCCGGCTTCGATCAATTGCGTGGAGATGAGGCGGCATGGTTCGCCGCGCATAAGGCACTCGCGGATCATGGCCAGCTTTTGGCGGCGATGCTCGGGACACAGATTGGTTGAAAGGTGAAACGCTCCTGCGCAGCCATCAAGTAACCTAAAAATTTCCTCTGCATGGCGTTTGAGGTTGACGATGCAAAGGATTTGATTTTCTGCGGCTATGGAGTCCGCAATCGTGGGCCAGGATTTTTTTTCAGATGAAACGCTGATGCGCGTCCGTATGAGGGCCTTCGCCATTTCGTTGCTCCGAGAGTTGATTTCCAAGGGTGACCAACCGCCCTCAATCGCGCGGTAAGCAGAAAGGAAAGCAGGCTGGGTGGCGGAACCGAAAACCACTGAAGCCGCGCACTCTTTGCTCAAAAGATTCACGGCGGAGAGAAGTGAGGGGACCAGGCGAAGCGGGAGAGTTTGAACCTCATCGAACAGGACTACCGACTCGGCAATGTTGTGAAGTTTACGGCATGGAGCCGGTTTGTGGGAAAAAAGGCTTTCGAAAAATTGGACGCTTGTGGTCACAACTAAAGGAGCGTCCCAATTTTCCACAGCTAGGCGGTTCCGTATGCTTTCCGGCGAAGTTTCGAAACACTCAGGATTCGAAGCGGAGTGGTGCTCCAAAACATACTCAGACCCGAAGACTGGTGCGAGAATGGAGCGGAAAACCTGCGCTGTCTGTTCGATGATACTGGTGAAGGGAATGACCACGATGACCCTGCGAAGATTGTGCTCTGCGGCATGAGCCAGCGCGAACGCTAAACTGGACAAAGTTTTGCCGCTTCCGGTTGGTGCCGTCAGCGTAAAAACTCCTTTGGGCTTGTGCGCGAAATCCAGACAATTTTGGAGCAAGCTTTGGCGGACAGCGTTCACTGCCCCAGCGGTGCTTTTTGATCGAATCGCCATGAGAAGCACTTCCAGGGCTTGATGTGGTGATAGTTTGGTCGAGTGTCTTCTTTTGGCCAAATCGGGCGAGAAGTGGGACTCCGTGTCGAGGTAATCGGCATCGACAAGTGCGCTGAAGAGCATTCTTATTTTGAATGCGCTTTGAAAATCGCGGGCGACCAGCGAGTTTCCGTGCGCCGTAATTTTGGGATTCTCGACCTCGTGTCTTGAAAGAAGGTCTGCAAGCGATTCTGGGAATCCATTGATTTCTTGGCTGCCAGACTTACCAATGCGCGAAAGCCGGTTTTTTAGACTCTCCAAGCCGCTTGGAGAATCATCGACAAGCAAGGCGGGAATTCCTGTGTGGTGGCCTTCGATGGCAAATGCCGCCTCGAGCGCATGCAGTTGCTGGGCACGCAGCGCACCCATCGACCAATGATTAATGCCACGAATCGAGGGATCGCGAAGGCGGAATTGAAAGCGCTCTGAATACTTTCCAAGGTCGTGAAGCAGTCCTGCGAGGCGAGCCTCAGGCGCCATACCAAATGGGTTCGCAAAACCCGCAGCCAGCGATGCCACATTTTGCAGGTGGGCGCTTAATTTTTGCCAAGTCTCACAATGTAGCACCTCACCGCTCTCATCTTTGTTGCTGTGTCCATAGTAGGTCAAGGTATGAGCGGCGCTACCGGATTGGGTGTGAGTAGGCATAGGGTTTAGTGGTTTTCGGCTGACTCGTATTCGCTCGCTGATGTCTTGGGGACGAGGTAGCCGAAGAGGGCGAGTTTTGACCTGAGCAGGGTGTCGAGGCGCGGTTTGTCGGTGGGATATATGGATATGAGGCGCTTGCCTTCTTGTTGGTAGAGTTGCTGCTTTTTGAGCATGCCGATTTTGTAGTTGGCTGTGTCCATTCCCCAGTATTCGACATAGACATCGAGTTCCGGCAGGTAGAAATCCGGCCGCACGGCGTGGCCGCTGAGAATGCGATAGCGCTCATCGTAGCGGTAGGCGATGTGATGGGTGCTGAACCAGTCCGTGAGCATTCGCTCGCCGTGCGATTGAACGAGGGTGCCGACTTTTGCGGTGATGGTTTTGTTGAGTTCCACCTTGGTGTCGAAGTTCCGGCGCTCCAGATAGACGCTGTCGAAGCAGGCGTCGCAGAAGGTGCGTTGGAAGGCCTGCTGGCTGCGGGTGTGCTCGTCCGGCGTGGCGAAGTTGCTGCAACGAGAGCAGCGGTGCTGTGCATTGTCTGCCTGAAGGCGGATGGCTTCACGAATGGCACTGGCAGCGGAGTGGGCGGCCCTGCGGATGTAATCTTTCTTTCCTTCATTGGCGGCGAGATCGTCGAGATCATGCCGGTGCTCGCGGGCGGCGGCACCATAGCACTTGAGTGCTTTCAGGGCATATTGCTGAACCTGGGGATGAGGGTCGCCAAGGGCGAGAGGTGCCAGTGAGGCGACGGCAGAAGCCGCATCCGCGCCGAAATCGGCCAGCTTTGCCAGCGCGGAGGCTGCAAGCCGCCGAATCTCGGCGGATGGCATCTGCAGCATGTCTGTGAGCTCCGGCACGCTGAGTGAATTATTGTTTCTGCCAAGTTCCAAGGCCCGCTGCGTGAGGGCGTGGTGCTGGTGGAGATCTATCCTGCTTTTCATGATTCTCTGGAGTGGCCGTTTACGAGCACATGTGAGTCTGGCATGGCTTCGGATTCCAAAGTGCGTCATTCGGCGGCTGCAAAGTGGCGAAATACGGTAATTTGGCTTAGTGTATGCTAAAAAGCATCTCGTATGCATCGGAAGCGGACATTGAAAATAAATGAAGAGTGTGTTTCTTCAAGCACAAACTGGGTCTATTTTTGTAATGCTATCAAGCTTGCTCGGAGTCGCAGGAGGAGCAGCAGGCAAGATATCAAAAAATAGGATTTTCTGTAAACCGTGATTGATGCGAATTTCAATCTCGGTCGAACCTATGCGGTGCGCTTGCGCCAAGCGCGGATGCTTCGTGGGTGGACATTGAGCGAGCTTGCGGCACGGGCGAGCGGAAAAGTTTCCACGATGTCGTTGAGCAAGTATGAGAACGCGATCATTTCCCCGAGCCCGGAGGTTCTGGCCGCGCTCTGCCAGGCGCTGGAATTGCCGCCGGAGTATTTCACGAAGGAGCTGGGCAAACACAACTTTGTCGCCCTTTTCAAATTCGGGCCTGCATTTTTGCACCAGAACGGACCTGAGCAGCGCTATGCGGCGGAGGGGTATTATGCCTGCCATGCGGAGTTGGATGACCTTTTGGACGCGCCGGAGGCAAAGTCGCTGTGGAAGGGTGGGCGCGGTGTGTGAATGTCTATGCGAAGACCGCGGAGTGTGTGGAGGAGGCGCGGCAGGCTCTGGGGTTGAGCAGGGGGCCGATCGATTCCATGGTGGGTCTGTTGGAGCGGTTGGGAATCCTCGTGTGGATCTATGATGCACCGGAAATTTTCGAGGGTGCGGCCGGGACATGCGGGCCAAGATTGGTGGTGGTGCTGAATAGAAGTCTCTCGCGTGGCACACTGCGTATGCGGGCGGCGATGGAGCTTGCACACATGGTGTGGGAGAAGGGTTTCAAGGAGTTTCCGCTCAAGCGGCGGCCAGACCTCTGTGGAAAGCTGGCACGCTCCTTTTTGATGCCCAGGGAGGAATTCCACGAGATGCTTGGTGCGCGGCGACGGCATGTAGCGGTGCAGGAAATACGGGCGCTTGCGGATTACTATGGTGTGACTGGTGAGGCGGTGATCGCCCGTGCTGCCGATCTGGAATGTGTCGCGGAGTCCACCGCCATGCGCATGCGCTTGGCTTGGATCAAAAATTGCAAGGCATCCGGCGAGATGGATGCCCGTTTTTCGGAGGAGCCGAGACGGTTTCAGCTCCTGCTGCGGCGGGCCATGGCGGAAAAGCTGATCCCGGAGGAGAAGATCTTGGAACTGGCGGAGGGTTTGGTCCCGAATCTCAAGGAGCAGGAGGTCTTGAAATGAGCCTGCGACGAATTTTTAAAAACTTTCGCTCACCGGTAGGTGCCGGAACGGGTGGAAAAACAAGACCAACACTCAACATGAAGGAGGTGAAAAATGAGAAATATCACTGAGAAATCGAGCAAGCTTCTGCATTCGTGGGGCGAGATCGCTCCGGAGACGACCTTTGCTGGTCTGACCCTGGAGGGCTTCCGTGCGATGGTTGAGCCTGCGAACGAAATCCGTGCTTCCATTGTGAAAGCGGACCAAGATCGCGTGGCCAAAGTCATCCTGCGTGATGCAACCGAAAACGCCTTGAGCGAGAAGTATCTCCGTATCGTCAACGCCATCAAGGCCGCGCCCGAGCACGGAGAGGATTCGCCGCTCTACGGTGCCATCGGCTATGTCGTTCGCTCCGCCAAACAGTCCGGACTCAGCCGCGTAAAAAAGACCGAGCCCGGAACTGTGCTGGCAGAGTAGGCGAAGACGGCCATAGGACCAGCCCGGCAGGCAAAACCTGCCAAGGTGATCGCGGTGCCTTCTCATCCGCGCAACCCGAGGCGGACACATGTTACAGCATGCGGCCGCTTCTCTCTTTTCAAGCAAGCATCCCGACCTGTGGCCTGCAAGCAAATGTTTGGTTCGGCTCTCGGGAGGCTGTTTTGAGCAACGAACGGGCGCTGCGCGGCAGCGCGCAAACATTTGGAGGGTCAACCTCCGGCTTGACCCAAGACTGAACGACTATGCCACCACGCCGCTTTGCTCCCATCACGCCGTGCGCGTGCACAATAGTGACGGTGATGCCTCCTGGGACGCCGCTTTGCGGCTGAAAAATGGGTCATGCGGGACGATGGACCCTCCCAGATTCACGAATCGCGATGCCGCGCGGGGGTGCGAAGAGGAGGCCGGGGTTCTTTCAGTCGTGGAGGCTACCGGCACCGACCTCGAGGGGCACGCCGCCCGTTTGCCTCAATGCGTGTGTGAGCAGGTGCAGGCATATTCGGCGTATTTGCAATCCGGGCAATTCGAGAGGTTGAGCGTGAATTTTTCGACGGATGCTTTGGCGTCTGGGGTGGTTTTGATTTGGACGACTACCGGGAAGTTGTTGCCCTCGGGAACTGTCTGCTCGGAAAGAAATGCGGTTTCGGTTTTGGTAAACGACATTTTGACTGGGGCGGAGCGCTCGCCGGTTGTGACTGTGACGACTTGCGCGGAGGGTGCGATGGGTTTCAAGGCATCGTCGACGAAGGTGATTTGAACTTTGCGATCCGCTGTGACGAGGAATTCCGCGTTCGGTTCGATGGAGGTCAGGATGCGGCCGCCGTTCGGGCCGGCGACTTTCTTTTCGTGGCTGTGGTCTTTTCCCGCATGGGCTGCGAGCGAGGTAAGGATGGCGATGGCGACTGTCAGGATGTGTTTGGTTTTCATATTTGGTGTTGGGTGAGTTTTTATTGCGAAGCGGCGGCTTGGCGCCTGATGGCGCTCAGGGCGGCTGATTTGGCGAATTTGAAGAAAATCAAAGGCGTAATCAGGAAATCGAGGAGTGTCGATGAGATGAGGCCGCCGACAATCACAACGGCAACTGGATGCAGGATTTCCTTGCCGGGCTCATTCGCGGCCAGAACGAAGGGCAGGAGTGCTATGCCTGCTGAGAGGGCTGTCATGAGGACGGGAACCATCCGCTCCAGCGTGCCTCGCTCGACCATTTGGCGAGTGAATCCCTCGCCCTCGTGGCGCATGAGGTGAAGGTAGTGCGAGAGCATCATAATGCCGTTTCGGGCGGCAATGCCTCCCACGGCGATGAAGCCGACCAATGTGGCGATGCTGATGTTGTCTATGACCAGCCATGTGAGGACCAGGCCTCCAAGGAGTGCGAGCGGGATGTTAAGCAAAACCTGGAGCGCCAGTGAGAGGCTCTGGAAATAGCCGTAGAGGAGAAAGACGACTACCAAGAAAACGGCGAGGCTGAGGATGGCTATGCGCCAAGTGGCATCGCGCTGAGCCTGGAATTCGCCCTCGTAGGTGACGAAGTAGCCCTCGGGGAGTTGCACTTTGGCAGAAACCTCGCTCTGGAGCTTGCTCACAAGCGCGCCGACATCGCGCACGCTCGGTTTGATGGCGATGGTGAAACGACGCTGGCCATTTTCGCGGAATATCACATTTGGGCCCTTGGCCTCGCGCACATACGCCACGGCGCTCAGGGGAAAGTAACGGCCGTTGTCGGCTTGGATGGGAAGTTGGGCGATGCGCTCGGGCGAGTCCCGCCAGGCCAGAGGCAGGCGGAGCACAAGGTTGATGGCACGCTGATCCTCGCGCAGTTCGGCGATTTCTTTCCCTCCGATGAGTGTGCTCAGGCGTGTGTTGAGATCTCCGGGGGCGATGCCGTAGCCCGCGCAGCGTTCGCGGTCTGGCTCGATCCGGAGCTGCGGGATCAAGGATTGCTGGTCGAGCTTCGCATCCTCAAAGCCGGGAATCGTCTTCGCGAGCTTTTGAATCTGTGTGCCGATGTCTCGAAGGGTGTCGAGATCGGGGCCGAAGACCTTGATGGCCACGGGCGCCGAGACGCCACTCATCATGTGCCCGATGCGGTCGGCCAGTGGGCCGCCGACGACAGCAAAAACACCGGGAATTGACTTCACGCGGGCTCGGATGTCGTCGAGAATTTCTTGGCGGGAGCGTTCCTTGCCGCGGCGTTGGGGGCTGCGGAAGTCCACATCGAATTCGGCGGTCGAGACGGGAACCACATGGTCTCCGCGTTCCGCCCGCCCAAGGCGGCGGCCGACTTTCTGCACTTCGGGCACGGAGAGTATTTGCTCTTCGATGACATCCGAGATGCGGTTCATTTCATCGAGCGAGGTCCCGGGCGCCGATGTGGCGGCGATAAGTGCCGTCTCCTCTTTGAATGAGGGGAGAAAATCCTTCCCCATTTTGGGGTAGAGGGAGAATGCCGCAAGCACGGCCACTCCAAGCCCAGCCAAAACCGGCCAGGGATGTTCGAAGCCGATTCGCAGGGCGGTGGTCTGCAAACCCCTTTTCATGACTCGCACAATCCAGGCGTCCTGATGTGCGACGGCTGGCTTGGGATTCAGCAGCAACGAGCAAAGGACTGGAATCAAAGTGAGGGAGACCAGAAAAGAAGCCAGCATGCTGACGATGGTCGCCACGGCAATCGGGGTGAATAATTTTCCCTCGACGCCTGTCAGCCCCAGCAATGGAACGAAGACCAAAACGATGAGGAGTGTTGCGTAGAAGATGGAACTCCGCACTTCGCACGAAGCTCGGGCGATGACTTGAATGCGAGGTGCTGGCTCGGGCCGCGCGGCGTTTTCCCTCAGGCGCCTAAAGACATTTTCGACATCCACTATGGCGTCATCCACCACCATCCCAATGGCCACGGCCAATCCGCCGAGCGTCATGGAATTCACGGAAATCCCGAACCATTGGAAGGTGAGCATTGTCATCCCAAAACTCATGGGAATGGCTGTGAGGGTGATGAAGGTTGTCCGGAAATTCAGTAGAAACAAAACCAACACCAAAGTGACCATGATGGCTGCCTCGACGATGGCTTTTTTGAGATTTCCAATCGCATTGTCGATGAAGTCCTTTTGCTGAAAAAGAACGATGGTCTCAACGCCCTTCGGCAGGCTGGGCTGGAGTTCGGCGAGAGCTGCTTTCACTTTCCCGGTTAGCGCGCGTGTGTCGAATCCCTGCGCTTTGGTCAGGGACATAATCACGCCGTAGGTGGGCGATTTTTCCGGGGCTTGGCTGATCGTGGCATCGCCGCGCATTGGCTCAATGCCCCAGACGACCTGCGCCACATCGGCAATGCGAACAGGACGGTCGCCGATGCGTTTGATCGCCGTCTGTCCAATGGCGTCGAGATCGGTCGTCATGGCCAGATTGCGAATCATGATCTCCGTGGCGCCGGTATTCAGAAATCCACCAGTGCTGGTGTTCGCCGCATTGGCTGCCGCTAGTTCAAGCTCCGCCACGGTGATCCCGTAGGCCTGCATGCGATAAGGGTCGGGCTGAATCTCCACCTGACGGATGCCGCCGCCCATGTTGAGGACTTCCGCGACACCGGAGATGTTTTGGAGGCGGCGCTTGATGGTCCAATCCGCGATCGAGCGAACTTCGCTTGGAGTCAGATGGCCCGGCTCGCCCTTGGGAATTGTTGATCTCACACCAACGAGCAGGATCTCGCCCATGAGGGAGGCGGCGGGAGTCAGGAATGGCTGGATGCCTTCCGGCAATTGTTCGCGCGCGGTCTGGAGGCGCTCCTGCACCAGAAGGCGGTTTTTTTGCGGGTCGGAATTCCAATCGAACTCGGCGTAGACAAGCGAGAGCGAAACATCGGAATTCGACCGCAGGCGGGTCAAACCTGCGACGCCCATGAGTGCCGTCTCGATAGGTTGCGTGACGCGGGTTTCCACTTCCTCGGGAGCCAGTCCCGGAGCTTCGGTAAGAATGACAACAGTCGGCTTGGTGAGGTCGGGGAGCACTTCCACGGGCAGGCGGAGTGCCGTGAAAATTCCCAGCACCAGAACGAGGGCGGAAATTCCCAACACGAGGCCGCGATGCGCCAGCGACCATTCGATGAGTCTATTCAGCATGGCGGCCTTTCCTGCGGGCGGCGACGATGACCAACAGCACAAACAAGCCTCCGCTGACGATCATCCAGAATGGACTTGGTTCGTGATTGTGGGCTGTTTCAGAAGGGGTCTTTTTTTGCGGTCCGGTCAACTCCGAGCCATCCTCCGCGTGCTCGTGCCCGTGCGCGGCGTCGAGGGCCTCCTTCAGCGACATTGTGCCGCCCCCGGCAAAGGCGAGCGAGTAGCCTCCCCGCGTCACAATCTCGTCGGCGGGCAGCAGACCGGAAACGATCTCCGCGCTGCTGGCATTCATGCTTCCAACAACCACCGGGGTTTTGACAAAGGCGTTCGGGATTTCAAAGTCCTTCACATAGACGAAGCGGTTCGTGGCATCCCCCTGCAAGGCGGCGCGCGGAATTGAAAAAACGCCCTCTTTTTTCGCAACGACAATCGAAAACTCGGCGCGCATTCCAGGACGAAGGGCGAAATCGGGATTGTTCACATGGAAGGCCGCTTCCACCGTATCGCTCGCGGCATCCGCCACCGCGCCCAGATGCTCCAGTTCCGCATCGAAAGTCCTTCCTGGGACCGCTGGCACGGAAATCCGCGCCGCTTGTCCCTGCTTCAGTTGCCCTGCCAGATGCTGAGGCACGCGGGCGATGGCATAGACCTCCGAGAGGTCCAATACCTCGGCGAGAACCTTGTCGGGATCAATCGGCTCGCCCGGCACAATGTGTGTCTGGCTCACAAGCCCCGAGATCGGGGAGGGGAGGTCTACGGTGGGCGGCGGGTTGCCCGGTTGACGGCTCTCCATGAGAACGGCCGTCTGCCCTTTTTCGATCCGGTGGTCGTTTTTGATATAAACTTCGAGGGCGCGACCGGGAATCTTGCTGCTGATCACCGCGCGACGGCCGGGATATATGGCAATTTCTCCCAGCGCAAAAAGGCTCTCCTCGAAGGTGGTTTCCTCAACGACTTGGGTTTCGATGCGGAGGTTTTTCACCCCGTTTTCATCAAGGATGACGGTTTTGCTTGGGCCTGCGGCTGTGGCGAGGAGGGAAGTGGCAAGGAGGAAAAGGATCGTTTTCATGGATTGGTCTTGTTTTCGCCAAGGGCGCCGAGCCATTCGCTGTAGGCGGCGAAATACGCTTTGCGGGCTTCGAGATCGGAGAGTTCGATTTCAGTAAGGCGGTCACGCGCTCTAAAAACGGCTTGGAGGTCCACCTCGCCACGGGCACAGGCGCTCTCGCACTCGCGAACATGATCGTTTGCGGTTGGAAGAACCTTGGCGCCGAATTCGGTGGCTGACCTGAAACGCAAGGACATGACTCGATGGGTGAGAAGAATCTGGTTCTGCACGGCGAAGCGGAGGGATTCCAATCTCGCGCTCATGCGATGGCGCGCGGCTTCCTTTTCAGCAACCTTGCCGGAACCGCTTTGCCAGAGCGGCAGCGGAATGCTGAGCTTCAGCCCTACGAGCGCTTCGGGCTCAATGCCCGTCGGATCGTCTCGAAATCTTTCTCCTTCGACAAAAACTCCCGCTCCCACATCGTCCCAGCTCGTGGCTTTCGAGAGCAAGACATCGGCTTCGCCCGAGCGCACGGCCAAATCCGCGAGTTCCAAGTCCGCGCGGGTTCCAGCAGGTCTGGAGGCTGGAACCGACTTCGGCAGAATGGGCAGTTGATGGAGAATAAAATCGGTGTCCACCGGCAGGCCGAGCCATTGGCTCAAGCGGGCAGTTGCCTCCATTTCAAGGCCGCGCAGGGATTCCGCCTTCACTTGGAGGTTCGACGAAGAGAGTTCCACCTCCTGCAAATCGAGTTTCGAGCGAAAACCGGCATCCACCGCGCCAGCCACGGTTTTTGTGAAAGCCTGGGCCGACTCCGCCTGACGGCTCGAAATCCCGAGCGCCTCGCGCGCTGCGGCAAGATCATAGAAGGCCTTGCGAACGGCCAAGGCGAGTTGCCATTCCTTTTCCCGCACCTCCAATCCAGCCATCTGCACATCCAAATCGGAAATCTTTCGCTCCAAGCGTAGCCGACCAGTCAGCGGGAATCTCTGCATGATTCCAGCAGTGACGCGCCCCTCATAATCCTGACCAGCGGCGACCTCGGCTTCGAATTCAGGGTTCTGCAGGCGGCCGGTTCCGCGTGCCCGTCCCTTGGCCTCCTGCAAGAGAAACCGCGCCGCTGCGAGTTCCTTGTTTCCTTTTATAGCCAATGCCACCGCAGTGTCGTCGGTGAGCGGGATTTTCGATGGTTCGGCACGCAGCACCGGGAAGGTGGCTGCCAGAATCAGGCAAAAAATGGCGGCTGCGCACCGCAGTGTGGAATTCGATGGAAAGGGCTTCACGCGAGTTTCAATGAGAGTGGATTGCCAAATCCCTCACGCGTTTTGATTTTTTGCGAGAAAAATGCGGAGCTTCTCCCCGGCGCGGTAGCATTTCGGAATTTCACGCCACACGCCGGAGCGTTCAAGAGAATCAATGGGCTTCATACATTCATTTAACGCAGGAACTGCCTCGAAGAGCTCAAATTTTCTTTAGTAGCGGCCAATTTTTTGTGCGGTGCGAAAAAAATCCCCCAGCACGAAGGATTTCCAATCGAGCTTTCTCGCTCGGAACGCCGACGTCCTCGTCGGCATCAGCACCCCATAGCGATGACTTCACAGAAAGTCTGCTAACCCGGATGCGTCAATACGCGGGATCGCCCTTTTTTTTCGCACTGCAGCGTGGAAAAACGGTGTAGGCTTGCGCCCTATGGATTCGATCACCCATGCCGCACTTGGTGCTGCCGTTTCGCAAGCTGTGCTCGGGCGCCAAATTGGACGCTGCGCGGCACTGTGGGGTGCTGCTATTGGAACCCTGCCTGATCTCGACATCATTGCCTTTCCTTGGATGGATACCCTCTCGCGCCTTGAGTGGCACCGCGGTCCGTCGCACGCGCTTCCGTTCATTCTTGCGATTTCGCCGATCCTCGGCTGGATCATCGCCCGCATCCACAGCGGAAAAGTCAAAATCCCCGGGGCCTCGTTCGCCGCATTCCTTGTCCTCGCGACCCATGTGCTCATCGACGCCTTCACGGTTTACGGCACATCGGTCCTCGCGCCCTTTAGTGGCTTTCGCGCGGGTCTGAACAACCTCTTTATCATCGACCCTCTCTTCACCTTGCCGCTTCTCCTCGGCCTTGCCATTGCACTTGCCGCAAAGGACGGCACGCGCCTGCGACGCACCGCCAACTCCGCCGGACTCGCACTTGCCGCGCTCTATGTTGCGTGGAGCTTCTGGGCAAAGTCCGCAGCGGACTCGGTATTCGAAAAAACCCTCGCTGAACGCGGTATTCCCGCGATCCGCTTCACTTCGTCTGCAACACCGTTCAACACCATACTCTGGCGCTGTCTGGTGGAAACCCCCGATGCCTTCCTCGTTGGCTACCACTCGATCCTCGCCCCAGAGCGCCCCATCAAATTTCTCTCGATTCCAAAAAAAACCGCTGCCGAGGAGATGCCACACCGCCGCACCCTCGAGCGTCTGCTGTGGTTTTCGAACGGCTACTTCACCATCGAACCCATCTCTGGCGGCTTCCTCGCCAGCGACTGGCGCTTTGCGGAATTCCAAGCGACGCCCGGTGCCCGGCCTGCCGCTCTATTCGCGTGGAGGATTGATAATGACGGCACAGTGACGCCGCTCCGCGCCAAATTCGACGCCTCTGAACGCCTCCGCGAGATTTTCGACGCGATGTTTTGAAGGGTCCCTGCGCGATACAGGGCCTGAAAAAACCTCCCGTGGCAATACGCGGAAATGGCTTTAGTTTTGTCTATGACTTTGGCCAACCAGTTGACCGTTTTGCGGATTCTTTTGATTCCGGTGTTTGTCTTTTTCAGCATTTCCTACGGGCAGTCGTTGGATGCTGGGAGGCCGCTTGAGTGGCAGCGAGTGGCGGCGATTCTGGTTTTTATTTTTGCGGCGGTGACGGATGGGTTGGATGGCTACATCGCGCGCCATTGGAACCAGCGTAGCCGCTTGGGAGCTGTTCTTGATCCGATCGCGGACAAGGGGCTTCTGCTCACGGCTATTGTTACGCTGAGTTTCGGAAACTGGAATCAAGCGTTTCCCCTTTGGTTTCCCGTGTTGGTGATCGCGAGGGATGCCGTCATTTTGGCGGGGTGCGGCGTTTTGTATTTTTTGAACGAGGGGCTTGATGTGAAGCCGACCTGGACGGGGAAGGCGGCCACGGCAGCGCAAATGGTGGCCATCGCCTGGATGATGCTTCAGTTGCCGCATTATCTGGCATCCGTGTATTTAGCTGGTATTCTCACGCTCGTCAGCGGGGTGGATTACTTGATTCAAGGTAGTCTCCAGGCCCGCCACCACGCCAAACCTCATACTTCATAAATGCGAAATGTCGCCATCATAGGCCGTCCGAATGTCGGAAAGTCGGCCCTCTTCAACCGTCTTGCGGGACGCCAGATTTCCATCGTCCATGACCAGGCCGGCGTGACCCGCGACCGCATTGGCTCGATTTGCAAACTCGGACAGGCTCCGTTTGAGATCACCGATACCGGCGGCATTGGATCCGAGCCGGACCCTGACTTTGCCGAGAGCACGCGCGAGGGAGCTTTCATCGCGATGGGGAGTGCGGATGTGATTCTTTTTGTAACTGACTCGATCGATGGCATGACGCCTTTGGACGGCGAGCTTTCGACAATGATCCGCACCGCTGCGAGGCAGGTCATTCTGGTCGTGAACAAAGTGGATACGGAAGGCCACGAGTCACGCTCTTTCGAATTTTCGCGTCTGGGTTTTAAAAATCTGGTGACCGTCAGCGCGGCCCACGGGCGAGGCATCGGCGAGCTTGTGGATATGATCGAGTCGCTCCTGCCCGAGCCGGAGCCCGAGTTGGAGGCCCATGAGATGCCACCTCTCAAGCTCGCCCTGATTGGTCGTCCGAATGTGGGGAAATCCTCTCTCGTGAATCAAATCCTCCATGACAACCGCACGACGGTGAGCGATATCGCTGGCACCACGCGGGACACCATCGATGTCGAGGCCGACTATGAGGGGCAGCACTACATTCTCTGCGACACGGCTGGCATCCGCCACCGCTCGAAGCACAACACCTCGGTCGAGGTTTTCAGCGTTATGCGCTCGGAAAAAACCATCCGCCGCGTGGATATCAACATCCTCGTCATCGACGCCACTAGCGGTGTCACGGCGCAGGACAAAAAAATCGCCGGTCTCATTCAGAAGGCCAAGAAGCCGGCCATCATTGTCCTGAACAAATGGGACCTCATTGAGAAGCAGACGAACAACGACCCCGAGTTGCTTCGGGAGCATGTGGATCGCGCGAGGGCAGAATTGTTTTTTCTCGATTACGCTCCGGTCGTCATTCTCTCGGCGCTCACCGGAGAAAATATTCGCCGCCTTTTCACCATGGTCGAAAAAGTGCGCCAACACGCCACGCGCCGTGCCGGAACGGGCGAGTTGAACCGCGTTCTGCGCGCAGCCATGGAGCGGCAAGCCCCGCCATCTCGGGGCTCGCGCCGTTTCAAACTCCTTTACGCCACGCAGGCCAAGGAGAGCTCGAACTCCCAAATCGCCCCGCCGCTCTTTGTCCTCTTCGTGAACGATCCAAGGCTTCTGCCAGAGAGTTACCAGCATTACCTCTGCGCCCGCATCCGGGAGGAGTGGGAATACCCCGGCTTGCCTATCCTCATGCGCCTGCGCGGTCGCGAAGGTGTCACACAGGAAATGAATGAGTGAGATTTCCGGGGCTGCTTTAAAAGTCGCGGTTTGATGCGTTCAGCGATGCCTCGGGGCAGTAGATCGAAACGGGTTCGCGTTTCCACCAGGCACCTGAACGGTTGCGTTCTTCGGGCGTGGTAAAAGTGTAGTCGTCAACGACAGCGCGGACGAATTTCGGCGGATTTTCAGGGAAGGGATTTTTTTCAAGAAGGGCCAAAACTGCCGGCGAGCCTTGCAGGAGGCGTGTCAGGAAATTCGGAAACCACGGGGTTGTTTCGATCCTGCCAAGGGCGGCGAACCACATCTGCCAATCGAGCCGGGGCTGGTAGGGGGCGATGACGGGAAGCGGGCGGTCCAAGGTGCCCGGCTTGTAGCGGAATTCGTAGGTTCGCCAATCATGGCCGTCGTCACTGCCCTGAACAATGATCTCGCGCCGCTGCGTGGTCATCACGGCAAAGAGCCCGTAGGCATTGAGCGAGCGGAATGGTGCAACTTTGGAATAGGCCTCCGCCAGAGGTGCGAAGAAGGAAGGCATGGTGCGGAAGGCGGCGTTGAGGGGGACAAGCGAGAGGAGGAGTAAAGGCAAAAGGACCGGCACGCGAATCCAAGGCGTGACACAACCGGCGCGCATTGTCTTTTGACCCAAGAATCCCGGCCAGCACCGATCGTCGAGAAGGAGAAGGCAGAGCGCGATTGTGAGAATGTTGAAAAACGCAAAGTTCCCGGTCAGCGCGATGCCGATCTGGAGGGCGATGGTCGCCCAGGCAGCGACCAAGCGGGGATTCCTTGGCAGGAAAAAGGCAAACGGCAGGACCAGTTCGATGACAAACAGGATCGCGCAGGCGGCCGTGAGAACATCAACCGGAAGGTGGTGCGCAAACCAGGCGAGGGGATTCGGCAGGGGCTGCGTCAGAAAATGGAAATCCAGCGCCCGCAGGCTCTGCCAAGTGTCGTCGCCACTCGAGAGCTTCACCACGCCCGAGCAGAAGATCAGGCGGAACAGCAGAGCCACGGCGGCGAAGCGGGCAAGACGCGGTGGCTCCGAGAAGCCCTCATTCGGTTTCAATCTCCAGGTGGCCATGAATACCGCCAGAAAGCCGGTTTCGATCAGCAACGCGTCCCATTGAAAGCTGTAGAAATCCTGCCCCGCTGTGCAAAGCGAGAGCATGACGGCCCATAGAACGAGGAAACAAAGCGGTTGGAGGACGCCAAGAAGTGCGACAAGGGAAGCGGCGATGCCGATATCTGTAAGAAGAAGAAGCGTTTCCAGGGTGGGGGAGAGCCAGACAAGCGAAGGCAGCGCCCAAAAAGCGGATGGGCCGAATCGGGCGCCGACCGCTTCAAAAAAGGGAGCGACAGGCAGGATGCCATCCAGTCCATGGAGACCGGCGGCCTGGTGTCTGAAGGAAATCAGGGCGACAAGGAAAATGGCGGCCAAAATCCGGAGGAAGAGGCCGTTCGCCACGGCAAACGAGGGCTTTTGCGTGGAGGCTCCCCAGAGCAGGGCGGTGAGGTGTGAAAAGAGAAGTCGGTTCCGCGCCACAAAGGCATAGGCGCCCTCAGAGATCCCTGCAAAAAGACGGCTCCGCTTGTAGAGGGCGAGGCCCGCCTGCGCTGTGATGGCGTGTGGAGCTGTGATTTCCAGAACCGCTGCGGCGCCGGATGCGCGCGAACCATCGGGGCGGATGAGCTGAACTGCGCGCTCAAATTCCTCCTTTGAAATCTGCGGGTAGAGAGCCTCCGCCTCGCTCGCCGGCATGTAGTGGACCGACTCGCCACTGAGGCCGCGCCAACGATCGATCCACTTGCGGCAAAATCCACAGGAACCGTCGAAGACGAGCACCGGGCGGGTCATTTTTTCAAAAGCTTTGCCAAGGCGGCAGCGGGATTTTCCACTGTGTTGGCGGTGATGGTGAGTGAGCGAATCTTCGTGGAAGGCAGGCGGAATTTGAAGTCGCGGAAGGTTCGTTCGAGAACAGTCATGAGGCCGCGAGCACCAGTTTTTTCATCCCTCGCCAGCGCGGCGAGCCTGCGCAGTGCATCGGGTTCGAAGCGGAGGCTGATGCCATAGGCGGCGAACGAGCGTTCGTATTGATGGATCAAGCTGCTCTCGCTTCGGCTCAGGACATTAAAAAGATCGTTCTCATCCAGGGCGTGGCAGGCGACGCGCACTGGCAGGCGGCCTACGAATTCGGGCTCGAGACCGAAGCGAATGAAGTCCGCTGTGCTGATCTGCGCGTGAGCTTTTTCCAAACCAAGTTGGGGCGAGGTCAGGCGGTCGCGGATAATCTGGTCGATGCCGACGAACGCTCCGCTGGCGATGAAAAGAATATGACGGGTCGAGATGGTGTCGGGCATTCCCGGCGTGTTGCCCCGGGCGGCACTCATGGCGGATTGGAGTTGACCAGTCACATCATTCGGCGACAGCACTGGCACATCGCCGTCTTCCATCAGTTTGAGGAGATTGGTTTGGACGCCCCGTCCGGAGACATCCCTTCCACCGCCGTCGGATGAACCCGCGAGCTTGTCCACCTCATCGAGGTAGATGATGCCATGGGAGGCGCGTTTGATATCGCCGCCGGCGCGGCGTATGAGGTCACGCACAAGGTCATCGACATCCCCGCCGACATAGCCGGTTTCGCTGAATTTTGTGGCGTCGGCCTTCACGAAAGGCACGCCGATGAGATCAGCCGCCGAGCGGATGAGGTGGGTTTTGCCGACGCCGGTTGGTCCAAGGAGGAGAACATTTTGTTTTTGATAGAACGGAGCCTCCTTGCCCTCGAGCGTGAGGCGCACATGCTGGAAGTGGTCGCAGAGGGCCACACCGAGCACTTTCTTGGCCTCGTTTTGGCCGATGACAAAGCGGTTGAGATGCCGGGCGATATCCGCCGGCTTGAGCGTGAAGGAAAATTCCTGCGAGGGCGCCGGCTTGCGGCGAACCGAGGCTTTGGAGATCTGGGCTTCGTTGACGCGGCGCAGCTTTTTAGGAATGCCTGCCGTGACGGGACCGAGTGTGTTTGGTTTCATGAAATGTTCAGTTCTTTGTCGATGGCCACCAGTCGGTGGTAAAGCGGCATCAATCCCTCTGGAATGATCCGTGTGCCGCCAATCACGGCGATGAAATTGGAATCGCCCACCCAGCGTGGAACGATGTGGATGTGCAGGTGGTCTTCGACACCCGCTCCGGAGGCTTTTCCGAGGTTCCAGCCGACATTGAAGCCCTGTGCCTTCACGGCGATTTCAAGCAACCTCTGCGCGTGGATGCTCAGGCGCCATAGGTCGAGAATTTCATCCTCGGTGACCTCCGACATTTTGCAGACCTTCCGGCACGGAACAGCCATCAGATGCCCGGCGGAGTAGGGGTATTTGTTCATGACAAGAAAGGCGGAGGGCCGCCTCGCCACAACAAGGTGCGCGGAGTCATCATCCGTCTCCGCAGCCTCTTTCAAAAAATCCACCCCGCTACGGTGCTCGGCCTGGAAATACTCGACCCGCCACGGCGCCCAGAGCGACTCGATGGTATCTTTGGGAAATTGCTCGTTCACAGCCGCAGGATGCCCCGTCCGCTCGGGGGAGGGAAGGGATTTTCATTCCGAAGCAGGCGTCTTGACGATCCCCCGCCCGAGTAGCACCCTCCGCGCATGCCACTCGAAATTCTCCATCGTCCCCGGCGCAACAGGCGCTCCGACAGCATTCGCAGACTCGTTCGCGAAACGGCCCTTCGGCCCGAGGATTTGATTTGGCCCCTGTTCATTCACGACGCGAAGGAGGATATCGCCATCGAGTCGATGCCGGGGGTTTCGAGGCTTGGCGAGGCTTCCCTGATGCGGGCTTGCGAGCGTGCCATGGAATTGCGCATTCCTGCGGTGGCTGTTTTTCCGAGCATTGATCCGTCGTTGAAGAATCCCATCGGCTCCCACGCCTACAAGGCTTCCAATATTCTTTACCGGGCCGTTTCAGAGGTAAAAAAACGGTTTCCGCAGATGCATGTCATCACCGATGTGGCGCTGGATCCCTATACCGACCATGGGCATGACGGATTGCTTTCCGCAGACGGTGCCTCGGTGGAAAATGACACCACCGTCGAGGCTCTGTGCCGACTTGCAGTTATGGAGGCCCAGGCTGGCGCGGACATTGTGGCGCCCTCGGATATGATGGATGGTCGCATCGGCGAAGTGCGCCGCGCGCTGGATGCGGCCGGTTTCCAGCAGACAGCCATCATGTCCTACGCCGCCAAGTATGCCTCGGCTTATTACGGTCCCTTCCGCGATGCCGTCGGCAGCAAGATCGGCAAGGATGCGATCAGTAAATCGACCTATCAGATGGATCCGGCAAACTCCCGGGAGGCCCTGCGTGAGGTTCGTCTCGATCTGGAGCAGGGTGCCGACATTGTGATGGTCAAACCCGCTGGGGCTTATCTGGACATCATTCGCGCCGTTCGCACGGACTGCGATGCGCCACTCGCTGCTTACCAGGTGAGCGGCGAGTTTTCCCAAATCCACGCAGCGGCGCGCCTCGGTTGGCTCGACTACAAACGCACGCGGGACGAGGCGCTTCTGGCTATTAAACGCGCTGGCGCGGATATGATTCTCACCTACTTTGCGGAGGAGGTCGCCGCCGAGTTGCGATGAGCTTTCTGCGAACCTATCGACTGCCTTTGTTCATCCTTCTGGTGGGAGGGATTCTTTCGCTCCTTGCGTTCCAATACGACCTGCCCATCCGCCAAGCCATGGTCGAAGCCCAAGGAGCGAAGTGGCAGAAAACAACGGAAGCGAAAATCTACGGCAAGATCCGAGTCTGGGGCGACTGGCCGCCAATCATGGTTGCGGCAGCCATTGGATTTCTCATCGCCAAAGCGCGCGGCAAACAGCGTTGGAGCCGCATCATTCTTGTTGCGATGATTGCCTCCACTCTCGCGGGCATACTTGCCAACGCCTCAAGGCTCACAACTGGCCGCCCGCGCCCGCGGGAGATCCCCAAGATCGAGCATGGTTTCTACGGGCCTTACCACAATGGTCGCATCCTTGTCGGTGTGCCGGCCTATAATTCGTTCCCTTCAGGTCACACAGCCACGGCTTTTGGGTTTGCTGCCGCGATTGTTTTCTCATCCCCCGCCTGGGGCGTTCTCGCACTCGTTGGGGCATCCGCTGTGGCGTGGGCGAGTATCGCGATTGGAGCGCACCATCCGTCGGATGTCGTCGTTTCGATTACTCTGGCTTTTCTGGTCGCTTGGTTTGTGTGCCGCTGGATGAAACCGGGAATCCCACCTTCACCCAAGACAGAGCCTCCTCAGGCGTAGTCACCCTGCCCTCGAGCTGCATCGACTCCACGGAGTCGAGGATTGTTTTGAAGAACGGGCCTGGTTTGTAGCCGTTGGCAATAAGGTCCCGTCCAGTGATGAGGGGAGGGGGGATGAGTGGCGCGTTGGAAAACTCAACCTGCTTGGCGCGGAGGAAAACATGGTTGTCCAGCACGCCGTGGGATCCCAGGCAATCCACGCGGTGAAGCTCCATCTCGTTCTCGATCGTGGGACGCGCCAGGAAGCGTTTGAGAGTGGCCACGCGCATGTTTTTTACATCCTTGAAGGACATGTGGTTTTTGACGCCAACAACCGTTGCTTCGGTTTCCGCGTTGGAAAATCTGAGACGCTCGAAGATGGCGGTCGTGATCTGTGCGCTTACGCCCTCATGGCCATTGAAACGGATGCGCCCGGTCTCATCACGGCGGAATGTAGCAGGCTTGCCCGTGTCGTGGAGAAGAACGGAGAACACCAGAGCAACGGACACCTCGGGCGGCAACAGCGACAACATGAGGCGGGTGTGCACAAAGACATCCCCCTCGGGGTGGAAGTCGGGCGGTTGTTCGCAGCCTTTCATGTGCGTCACCTCAGGCAGCAAGATTTCCAAGAGGCCGCTTGCGTCGAGCAAATCAAAGCCTCTGACGCGCGAGGGGTGGCTAAAAATTTTCACCAACTCGTCGCGCAGGCGCTCGGCGCTGACGACGGTGATCTGAGGCGCCATGTCGCAAACGGCCTTCCATGTTTCCTCTTCGATTTCAAAGCCGAGGGATGCGCTGAAGCGCACGCAGCGGATGAGGCGGAGCTTGTCCTCGGTAAAACGCTCAACGGGATTTCCAATCGAGCGGAGGATGCCTGTTTTCAGGTCGGCTTCACCTCCGACATAGTCGATGACCCGTTTTTCCAAAGGATCGTAAAAAAGGCCGTTCACCGTGAAGTCGCGGCGTTTGGCGTCGCCCTCGGCAGTTGTGAAAGAAACCGACTCGGGGTGGCGGCCGTCCTTGTAAGTTCCATCACAGCGGAATGTCGCCACTTGAAACTCGAAGTCATCCTCGAGCACGACAATCACGCCGAATGCAGCGCCGACGGCGACCGTGCGGTGGAAGAGCCTCTGAACCTCATCCGGCTTCGCGCTTGTGGCGATGTCGATGTCATGCGCCTCCTTTCCCAGAAGCATGTCGCGCACGCATCCGCCGGCAAAAAACGCCTCGTGCCCGGCCGCTCTCAGGCGCTCGACCAGGCGCGTTGCAGTGGCTTCCATGGCGGGCTATTCCAGCGCCGCCCAGACACGGTGAACATCGTCGTTGTCATCGAGAGCCTGCAAAAACTCGCCCACTTCGGTGCGTTGCTCATCGCTGAGTTGGGGAAATTGCTTCGCGGTGTAGCCAAGTTCGCTGGTGACCACTGTCCAGCCATTCTGGGAGAGCCATTTCGAGACCGCTCCTGTGGCTGTGCGTTCGGTCAAAAATTTCACACCCTTGGTGCCTGCGGGGATGTCGTCATTCTCCCCCTCCTCGAGCACGACGAAATCATTCGCGCCAGCTTCGATCGCGGCCTCTTCGGGGTCGATCGACAAGTCAGCATGGTGGGCTTCCACGATGCCGACATGGTCAAAGAGGAACTTGTTGCTGCCCGCCGTGCCGAGTTGGCCCTTCTTGAAAAGGACACGCATCTCGGGCGCAGTGCGGTTCACATTGTCGGTAAGTGCCTCGACGATCACAGGCACCTTGTGCGGGGCGTAACCTTCAAAAACGAGATTCTCGAGAGTCAATTTTTCATCGCCAATGCCGGCACCTTTTTTGATGGCGCGCTCGATGGCATCGCGTGTCACCGAGGCCTTGCGGGCCTTTTCCACAGCGGCATGGAGGCGCGCGTTGCCCTCCACATCAGGACCGCCGAGTTTTGCGGCAACCATCATTTCCTTCACCAGTTTGCCAACAACCTGGCCTTTTTTCAGATTTGCGACTTCTCGCTTGGCGTGGAGCCATTGTCTTCCCATAGGGGGACAAACTTAAGTCCGATCTGCAAGGGGCGGCAACTCCGATTTCGCGGTGCATGGGTTCAAATTTCGCATTGCGCACCGCTGAGATGGAGCACTATCTTTCATCCAATCATAGCCCGTTTTTTTTGATGAATTGCATTGAACCTCCTTCAGAAGTCTCTCCGTTGATCACCGAGGATTGTCCGAATTGCCAGACCACGCTGGACATGACCGGTGTGGGAGCTTTTTCGGATGCAAGCTGTCCCGCCTGTGGACACTTCTTCAAGGCCTGTTCGAGATTCAACCAGTTTCAAATTACCTCCCTTCTTGGCGAGGGGGGGATGGGCTCCGCATTCCGCGCCGTGGATGTCACACTCGACCGCGAGGTGGCATTGAAAGTGCTAAAGATTCAAGGTGGCAACCAGCATGATGAAGCGCAAAAGCTGGCTCACGAGGCGTGCACGACTGCTCAAATCAACCACCCGAATGTGGTTCGAATTTTTGATTTCGGCGAAACCCGTTCCCAATTTTACATCGCCATGGAACTCGTCGGTGGCGGTTCTCTCGACGACCTCATGCAGGAACGCGGAATGGTTCCAGAAATCACTGCCCTCGAGGTGGGAATCCAGATCGCGCAAGGCCTGAAGGCGGCGATGGAACTGGACCTCATCCATCGCGACATCAAGCCCGCGAACATCCTTTTTGCCGACCGTGGCACGGTAAAGTTGGTGGATTTCGGCTTGGCTGTGGTGGCGAACGACACCGCTACTTCGCCGACGGAGATTTGGGGCACTCCTTACTATGTCGCGCCAGAAAAACTCGATGAGCTGCCCGAGGATTTTCGCAGCGACATTTACAGCCTTGGTGGCACGCTTTTCCACGCCATGGCGGGTCGTCCGCCCTACGAGGCAGACAATGCATCCCTCGTGGCTTTGAAACAGCTCAAAAGCCGCCCTATCAGCCTCCAGGCCTTCGCTCCCGATGTCTGCAACGAGACCGCGTATGTCATCAATCGCATGATGTCGAAAATGCCTGCTAAAAGGTATCAGTCCTACGACGAGTTGATCGACCATTTGCGTTTCGCACTGGCTAAAGCAAAGGAAGCCCAGGCGAATCCATCTGCCGCCATGAGAAGCAACCTCCGCAGCCTGGAAGTCGAGTCCAAGGAGATGCGTTGGATCAGTCTTGTATTCCCCGGGGTCGTGATCCTTGGCCTCCTCGTTTTGGCCTACCTTTATTTCTTCACGAAGATTTTGAAGGTCTCGGATTTTTAAGGCGTCGTCACCGGCGGTAGCTTGTCTGCAAACTCGGGGCGGTAAAACCACTCGGACCAATAGGCCCAGCCTGCCTTGGTCATCTCCACGGGCGAGTCGATCCATCCGCCCCGTCCATCCGGCCTGCGGATGCGGTAGGCGTCTTTCCACATTACGCTCGTGCCTTCGGGGACATAGAGGAAGAGGTAGGGTTGGTCTTCGTAAATGGTGCGCTGCAGATCGCCCGCCATGCGGATGATTTTCTCGCGGTTGTATTCTTGCCGGATCTCGTCGAGAAGGCGGTCGGCCTTCGCGCTTTTGTATCCCACCACATTCAACTGCTCGGGATTTGCCTGTGAAGAGTGCCAGATTTGGAACTGGTCGTAGCTGTTGCCAAGCGACCAACCGAGCACCATGGCATCGAAGTCACTCTTGTTGATGTGGTTTTTTAAAAACACGGCCCACTCGTAGAGTTCCACCTTCACCTCAATGCCGAGTTGCTTGAGACCGTCTTGCGTAAGCGTGGCGATGTCGCGCCGGACCTCATTTCCATTGTTTGTGATGAGGGTGAAGGAAAACCGCTCCCCGTTTTTTTGAAGAATCCCATCTGGGCCGCGCGTCCAACCCGCCTCGGCAAGGAGCGCGCGGGCCTTTTCGGGGTCGTAGGCGAAGGGCTGGATCGAGGGATTGAAAAACCACATTTGCGGCGTGAAGAGTCCCGTGCTCTGAAGGCCGTGCCCGTAGAGGATGAAGCGCACCATGGATGGCACATCGACCGCATGGGCAAGGGCTCGACGCACGAGCGGATCTTGGAAGAGTGGGCGTTTCAGATTCCAGCCGATATAGGTGTAGCTGCTCGAGGGGCTCGTGAAGACATCGAAGCGTGGGTCGTTCACAAAGGCATTCACCGTCCAGGGTTCGGCTCCCCAGAAATCGACCTGTCTGGTTTCAAAAGCTAGGCGCAGTGTGAGTTGGTCGGGCATGAATCGGTAAACAATGCCGTCCAGCCAAGGCCCGGGAGCCTCGAAGTAATCGGGATTCCTCTCCAGGCGGATGAACTCATTCGTCTTCCACTCCGCAAAGCGAAACGCGCCGGTTCCGATTGGTGTGCGGTTGAAATTCTGCGTCCACCAAGTCGTGGGCTTTCCTTCCAGTAAATGCGAGGGAAGAAGCGAGATCATCCAGCTCTCGAGCGCGGGCGAGTAGGGCTTGCGGTAGATGACGCGGAAAGTGTGCTCGTCGGGCGTTTCGACTTTGAGGATCAAATCGAAGTCCGGCTTTCGTGGAGAGGCCGTGGCGTCGTCCATGATCGCCCGGTAGGTGAAGGCCGCATCCCTCGAGGTGAAGGGCGCCCCGTCGTGCCAGCGCACATTTTTACGAAGGCGGAAGACGACCTGCGGTTCGGCGAAAAACGAAACGGCCTCGCCCACTTGGAGCATGCCGCCTCCGTTGGCAGCGAGCCATTTTTCGATTTCACCCTTGAGAGCGGGATCGGTGCTTATTTCAAAAGCCACTCCGCTTTCGATCCAGACTCGGTGGAATGAATCATCCGGCAGGGCCTTGGAAAGCCGTTGCAGGACATCCACCGCATTTTCCTTCACCTCCACACGCAGTGTGGCGAGTGGTGCCAAGGCGTCCGTGGGCAGGAGGGCGGCTATTTTTTGGGAAGCTTCGAGCCCAGGTTCGCTGAAGTGCAGAAGAAGCTCGCGGCCCGATTGTTTCACGCCATCCAGCGTCCAGTCGGCCCACTGCGCGCGCAGCGACTCGAGCTGATTTTTTGCTGTAGAGGCAGCCTCCGAATCACGGAAAACGAAGGTCGTCGTCTGGTCGAGTGACCACGACTCGGCCAGATCGCCGATGATCTCCAGGTCTGGGCTGTATTTTAGTAGGCCGTTGAAAATGGACCCTGCCACTTGCGAGGCAGCGCCGTCGGCTTGCTGGATCGGGTTGAGGGTTGAGGGTTCACCCAGAACGCCGAGAGACATCTCATTCTTTTTGTCCGAAGTCAGGCTTGCGGAGTTCCAGAACGAAGCGGCGATGAGCAACAAGAGGAAGACAGGAAAACCGTAAATGAACCAGCGGGCGACTCGCATGTGAGGATGGAATGACAGCCAATATGCCGCCGGTGGCGTTTTTCACAATATTCAATACGAGCATGCATTTCGGGGCTTTAACGGATGCGCCCGCATCTTAAAGTGGCGCTGTGATTTCATCGTCTGCCACCATCTTCCGTCGGGGCCTTCTCTGCGTGGCCCTATGGCTCTGCTGCGTCGGTATCTCGCAGGCCGACGGCGGCCGTGTCTTGGCCGAGAAAATAGCCGGGGGCTATCGCGTGGTGTTGTTTGGAAGTCCCTCGCCGCTGCGCGCGGGTATGGTCGATCTCAGCGTCTTTCTTGAGCAGGCCGACAAGCCCAGTCCAGTGCTCGATGCCGTGGTCCACTTTCGCCTCAACAAGCTCAGCCGTCCCACACCCGAGTTGGCGTGGCGCGGCGGTGGGTGTGTGACACCTGGGCAAGCCGTGGCTGCGACTCAAGGACACACCGGCAACAAACTCCTTTACTCCGCCATGCTTGGCATTCCGGAGCCGGGTCTTTGGGAGCTGGGAGTCTCCATTTCACATGACGGCAGGACGGTTGACCTCCCGTTCGAACTTTCTGTTGAACGCGCCCTTCCGCCAGTGGCGACTTGGTGGCCTGTCGTCGCGCTCATGCCGCTGGGAATTCTGATTTATCTTTGGCGTGGGTATCTTTTGAAAAAACGGCGACCCCTATGAGTAGCGTCACGGGATTGATCGAGCGGGTTACTTTTCACAACGAGGAGACGGGATTTTGCGTTGTGAGGGTGAAGGTCGAGGGACGCCGCGATCTGGTGACCGTTGTCGGGCGCGCTTCGAGTATCAATGCCGGGGAATGGCTCACCGCGGAGGGTTCTTGGATTCAGGATCGCGACCATGGCACGCAGCTCAAGGCGGACTTGCTCCAGACGAGCGCGCCCACCTCGCGCGAGGGTATCGAAAAATACCTCGCAAGCGGCCTCATCAAAGGCATCGGACCCGTGTATGCCAAGAAACTCGTCGAAAAATTCGGCGAGACCGTTTTTGAAATCATCGACCGCGAATCTGTTCGTCTCGAGCAGGTGAGGGGAATTGGCTCCGAAAGAAGGCGCACGATCCGCACAGCCTGGGCCGAGCAAAAGGTCGTGCGGGAGATCATGGTTTTCCTGCACTCGAATGGCGTGAGCACCAGTCGAGCGGTGCGAATCTACAAAACCTACGGGGACGAGGCGGTGGAAAAGGTTAGGGCGAATCCCTATCTGCTCGCGCGCGACATTTCGGGAATCGGATTCAAAACGGCGGATCAGATCGCCCGCAAACTTGGCATCCCCGAGGATTCGATCCTACGCGCCCGCGCCGGGCTTTCACACGCTCTCTCCGAGGCTGGCGGGAATGGGCATTGTGCGCTTCCAGAGGAGCTTCTCCTTAAAAATGCAGCCGACCTTCTGGAAATGGACTCCCTTGTTTTACAACGGGCCTTGTCGGAGATGCTCGATGAAGGCGAATTGGCGAGGGATGACATAACCGGCGAGGATTTGATTTTTCTGCCTTCAATCCAGCGCGCCGAGATCGAAATCGCCTCGCGTCTGGCTCGAATGGCGGGGCTGAAAGCGGAATATCCTGAAATCGATGCCGACAAGGCGATTGGTTGGCTGAAGGAAAAAAAGTCTATCGATCTGGCTCCGAGCCAGGCCGACGCATTGCGCAGGGCGCTCTGCTCGCGTGTGCTGGTGATCACAGGCGGGCCTGGTGTCGGCAAGACGACTTTGGTGAATTCCATCCTTACGCTTCTGCGTGCCAAGAAGGTGAAGTGTCTCCTCTGCGCGCCGACCGGCCGTGCGGCAAAGCGCCTCTCCGAAACCACCGGTCTAGAAGCCAAGACCATTCATCGACTGCTGGAATACCAAAATGGCGGATTTTCAAAAAACGCCTCGAACCCTCTGGACTGCGACCTCCTTGTTGCCGACGAGACATCGATGATGGATGTGCACCTCATGTCCAAACTCCTCCAAGCCCTGCCAGCGCGGGCGCATTTGATCTTGGTGGGAGATGTGGATCAGTTGCCAAGCGTGGGCCCCGGTGCCGTGCTCGGGGACATCATCCGCAGCGGCAGGGTGCCTGTGGTGCGATTGACGGAAATTTTCCGCCAGGCCTCCAGTAGTCGGATTATCGTCAACGCCCATCGCATCAACAGCGGGCAGATGCCCGATGCGGAGAAAGACTCGGATTTCTTTTTCATCGAGCGGGAGGAAGCGGAGTCGGTTCCCGCGACCATTCTTGAACTCGTCGCCGACCGCATCCCGCGAAAATGGAAACTGGATCCGCGCCGCGATATTCAAGTCCTTTGCCCCATGAACCGGGGTTCCCTCGGCACAGTGCAGATGAATCGCATTCTCCAAGACAGCCTCAATCCCAAGCGCAACGGCGATCCCGTAGTGGAGAAATTCGGCTGGGAATTTCGCGTGCGCGACAAAGTCATCCAGACCCGCAACAACTACGACAAAGAGGTCTTCAATGGCGACATCGGCGAGGTGCTCAAAATCGACGACTTCGAACGCGAGGTCGTCATCGGCTTCGACGGGCGGGATGTCGTCTACGACTTCAACGAACTCGACGAAGTCTCCCTCGCCTACGCCATCACCATCCACAAAAGCCAAGGCTCCGAGTTTCCCGTCATCGTCATGCCCCTCGCGATGCAACACTTCCTCCTCCTCCAAAGAAATCTCGTCTACACGGGCATCACCCGTGGTCGCCGTCTCGTCGTGCTTGTGGGTCAAAAAAAAGCCCTCCAAACCGCCGTGAGGAACGCCAGCGCCGTCCGGCGATTCACCGCTCTGGAAAAACGATTGAGCTGACCCACGCGCCGTCCTGTCATTTTATTTTTCATTTCCTCAACAAAGCGCTTGCAGTCGCCTCACCCCTCCTCTACAAACACTCTTCCTTTTTCGAGGAGCCTTAGCTCAATCGGTTAGAGCGCTGCCCTGTCACGGCAGAGGTTGCGGGTTCGAGCCCCGTAGGCTCCGCATTTTTTTTGCCCCAAAAAAACCCTGCGGAACCGCTTAAACACTGGTTCTGCGGTCATCTCCCCAAAAAACGAGAGTTTTCGTTTGTTGCTAAAAATTGCCTTTGGTTTGTCACAAATTGTCAGGAAAACCCCTGCTCTCGCGGGAGGTTTTTTAGCTACTGGAGTAAAGTTTATTCCAAAATCGATGCAAAGGCGATTGGTTGTTTGAAAAATAAATCCCATAATCCTTTCAAAGTAGAATAATGAATCAAATTCTAAACATGCATTGACGGAATGTTTAGATTATTCATTATTATTAACTCATGAAGAGAACTGAAAGGCATTCTCTAATCAAGAACCTCTACGCGGCCATACCCCACGGGGCTCCTTTCGATTTGGAGGCGCTGGCTGCTCAGAAGATTTCCGCCAAGCAGGCCGCCCAATATGTGAAAAGCGGTTGGCTCGTCAGGTTGGGGCAGGGAGTCTATGCCTATCCCTCCGACTCGCTGGACGCACCGAGCTGCATTCTCCCCCTCCAAAAAAAATCTCCTGGCCTGCATGTGGGCGGCAAAAGCGCGCTCGATTTGCAAGGGGTTCGCCACAACCTCTCATTCCGTCAAAACTGGATTCTCTGGGGTGAGAGCCGATTCCTCCTGCCCGAGTGGTTCACATCCCGTTTCCGCGCGCGATTTGTCCACACCCACCTCTTTGATTGGAAGCCTTCCTCGTTGAATGACGAGACCATTTCCACTCCGGTTGGAGCTTTGGGAAACCTCAAGGTCTCCGTGCCGGAACGCGCCGTCATCGAGCTTCTGTCTCAGGTCGGCATTCATCAGGATTTGGAAGAAGCCCGCAATTTGTTCGATGGTCTGCGCAACCTCCGCACTGAACTTTTAGGGCGGCTCCTGGCCTGCTGCACAAGTGTAAAGGCAGTTCGACTTTTTCTCACATGGGCACGCGAAACCGGCGTTGTGGATGTCGATCAACTTCTCAAGGATCACAAAATAAAGACCGGCAGCAAAAGTCGCTGGATCACCCGACTGAAGGACGGCACCCTGTTGACTCTCAAGAATGGATAAAACCTACATCCAAGCCGTGAAGTTGATGCTCCGCATTGCTCCGGATGTTTTCGAAGGAACCCCCTTCGCGCTCAAAGGAGGCACGGCCATCAACCTTTTCGTCCGTGAAATGCCGCGTCTCTCCGTCGATCTCGATCTCGTCTATGTGAACCACGCGACCCCAAGGCAAACGGCCTTGGAGGAAATCACGGCAAGTCTCCAAATCATTGCCCAGCGTCTCGAAAAAGCCGGGCTCTCAACACGCAAAGTGGGCAACAAGGAGATGGGCGATACCAAACTGCTCATCGATGAGGGTTCCGCGATGGTTAAAATCGAGGTCAATACCGTGCTTCGCGGCACCGTCCACCCGGTCGAAAACCGTTCACTCGTGCACACAGCCGCCAAGCACTTCATGGCGGAGTTGGCCGTTCCCGTCCTTTCCGAAGCGGAGTTATACGGTGGCAAGTTTGTCGCGGCCCTGGACCGCCAGCACCCGAGGGACCTTTTCGATGTCCATTGCTTGTTCGAAGCCGAGGGACTCACGGACGCCATGCTCGAATGCTTCGTCATTTATCTGTCCGGACATGATAAACCGCCCTACGAGGCTCTCAACGCGCGCGACAAGGACATCTCAGCGACCTACGAGGAACAGTTCGCCGGGATGGCAGCGGTTCCCGTGCCCTTGGAGCAATTGATAGAAACCCGTTCCCGCCTTCGATCCGATTTAATGAAGCGGCTCACCAGCGACCATAAAAACTTTCTTTTGAGCCTGCTTCGCGCCGATCCCGATTGGGGGCTGTTGCATTGCCCCCACGCCTCGGAATTGCCAGGCATCCAATGGAAATTGATAAACATCCGGAAATTTCAAGAGCGCCAACCCAAAGCCTTCGCTGAACAAATCCGTAGGATGGAACAGGTGCTCCAATAAACGCAGTCCACGGAACTCGCAAGGCACTATCGCGTGTATCTGAACACCCAAGAGGAGATGGACGCGGTTATGGCCAAGCTCTCGGCCTTGATCGACTACGACAACTTCAAGGACATGATCAAGGCGACGCCCCATCAAAAAGCCAAGCTCGAACCCTATGAGGAATTTTGGAGCCTGCTCTACAACGCCCATTTTTCGCACCGCCCGCGAAGGTAGTGATGCCTGAAAGAAACTGTTCGTTAGCTTTGGCTCGATGAACCGTGTGCTGGATTCGATCGGAGGGGCAGTGTAGTTTTTGAGCATTCATGAAGAACGGACGGAATAAGCGGTTTTATCGATCGAAGAAATTTTGGTTTGTCGCGGTGGTTGTTGTTTTGGTGGTTGGAATGGGGCAGGGGCCTTTTTGTTCGCTTGTTGCGCGGCAGTTTTTGGAGCGGGGGATGGCGCGGCAGGGGTTGGTTTTTCGCGCGGATTCGGTGCGGGCGGGGTTGTTTGTTCCCGTATTGATCGAGGGCGTTACGATCCGCGAATCCAAGAGGCAGCGCGGAGGTGTGCTGGTGCATGTCGAGCAGATGGAGTTTATCTGGAGCGGGCCGGGGCGGATTTTTTCGGGGTGGAGGAACTGGATTCACTCGGTGTCGCTCGATGGAATGAATCTGGTGCTGGATATGCGGCAATCGGAGTCGCCGGTTTCGCGGACGGAGCCCGGTCTGGAGGATGCTGTAGGCGTGATGGGGTTGATTGCCCCCGGCGGGGCTTGGCCCTCTTTGATCCAGATTCGAAATGGATCGGCTGAAGTTCTGGGTGAGAATTTTCGACATGTCTTCGATGGTTTGGACCTTTCACTGAATGCCGGGGCGCATGGGCGGCTTCGCCTTGAGTCGCTCACGGTGCAGGCGGGGAAGTTCAACAAGGTGTTCGGCCCCTTCACGGCTCCGACAACCTGGGAGCAGGGAAATGCAGGTCTCGCTGGCTTGGATTTGCTGCCCGGAGTGACCATCAGCGATTTGGCACTGCGGTTGGGTGCGGTTTCGGGTCCCTCGTTGTCATTCAGCGCCCGCGTCTTTGGAGGTGCTCTGAGGGGGGATGTGAACCTGAGCAACGGCCCCCGAGGCCAGGTGTGGGATGTTGCGGCTTTCGGCTCCAATATTGCGGTGGATGACATCCCTGCCTTGATGGATTTGAGCGGCAAGGCGAAGGGAACGCTCGCGGAGGGGCGCTTCACCTTCCGTGGCGATTCGGCGCGTCCGGTGGATGCAGAGGCTTCGCTGCGCGTGCTGGCCAAGGATTTTCGCTGGAATGACCGGGGCTGGGAGTCTCTCGAAATTGGAGCCAGCTTGATTCACCGGCGTCTTTTGATTTCAAATTTCGATCTTCGGCAAAAAGAGAACAAAGTGACGATGAACGGCGAGATTTCGCTCGCCGAGGGATGGTCCAAGATTTCGGAGTCGCCATTTCTGGCGAATGTGAGGGCGAACATCCAGGAATTGGATTCCCTGGCCGGGCTTCTCGGCGGTTCGCTCGGGAAGACATCCGGTCAACTCACTGCGGAAGGCTCTGTGAGCGGGCGGCCGGGTTCGTTGGATGGATTTTTGGGGATTCGCGCAAATGGCATTGTCGTGCAATCGGTGCCGATCGAGCGGATGAACCTGGAGATTCTTTTCCGGAAAAAACAGGTCGATCTTGTGCGTTGCGAAATGCTCTCGGGCAAGGATGCCTTGAATGCCAAAGGCACGGTGGAACTCGCCGCGCCGCATGCCTACTCTGCCGAGTTGAATGCGAGCCTCGCGGAGGTCGCTACTTATCTTCGGCCGTTTTATGCCAAGGGTGACGGAGCGGTGTCGGGGGGCGCGATGGGAATTCGTTGGAAAGGGAATGGCTCGGCGGCTGCCCACTCCGGTGAATTCGATGTCGATCTCTCCAAGTTCGTCTCTTCCTACACGCCTGCTGGATTGACCGGTCACTTCGTCGGGTTCTACTCGCCGGAGAGTTTGTATTTTTCTGAACTCGATTTGGAAAACGGGAATTCGCACCTGCAAACGAGGGCGACTCTTACATCCACCGGATTGACCCTCGAGGGACTGGAATTGACGGGCGCAGGGAAGCCATTGCTGTCGGGGTCAGTTTTTTTGCCTGTAAATGCCCTATCCATTTTGCGCGGTTCGGACTGGAAGACGGCGGTGGTGCAGAGCGGGGACATGTATCTTCGGGCGAATACCCCGCGTGAAATCGACCTGCGGGATCTTCTGCGCTTGGCTGGGCAGGACTGGGCTATGAGCGGTTTCGTAAAAATGCAGTTGGAGGCCTCTGGGCCGCCATCGAAGCCGGATTTCAATGCGCTCATCAAGGGTCGCGATGTGGCTTTCGGCGGAGGAAATGTTCCGCTATCCGCTGTTGATGTGGATCTCAAAACCAGCGCCGGCGCGGCAAGCCTCTCTGGAAAAGTTGAGTCCGCCGGCATGGCGCCTTTGATTCTCAAGGCTTCCTTTCCGCTCGGGCTTTCGCAGGCCGAGGACGGCGCTTTGCGGTGGTTCAATGCAGACGCTCCCTTTCAGGCCGATATCGAAATGCCAAGGCTTGATCTGGCTTTGGCGCGCCCGGTTCTTCCTTTTCTGCACCATCTTTCCGGTGAAATTTCGGGGTTCGCCAAGATCAGCAACTCGGCTGACTCGCTTAAAATCTCCGGCGAGGCCGAGGTGCGCTCCACCAGTTTCGGTTTTGATGGGCTCGCGGCAGGGGTTGAGGGTCTGCATGGAAAAGTGGCCGTGGTCGATGGGTCGCTTCTTTTTGAAAACATCGAGGGGGAGGTTGGGAAGGGACGCTTCGCGATGGACGGGCGCTGCGAGTTTCCGGAACCGTGGAAACCGAAGTGGAGCCTGCGCTGGCGCGCGGACCGCGTTCCACTGGCCAGCCATCCCGCGCTTTCCTTGCTGGCCACCGGTGAACTTGCTGCGGTGGGCGATGAAGAAGGAGGTGCTCTCACGGGGGATATCGGCTTTCAGGGTTCGCTGATCCACGGCGCGTTCTCGCTTCGCCCGCTTCTCTCGCAGAAAACGGCATCCGTTCCAGACTTCCCAGGTGCGGCGCGCATCCTCTCCAAGCTGGCTCCGTCCGCCGATTGGCTTCTGGATGTGAAGATCGATGGTGGTGAGGGCTTGCAAGTGAGAGGTGGAAAATTCAGCGCCTTCCTCACGCCGGATTTGCGTTTGATTGGAACCGCAGGCCAGCCTTTGCCAGTCGGGCATGTCGCGTTGACAGGCATCGATGCGGGCGGGTTTTTCATCCAATCCGGCGAGCTGTTTTTCCTACAGGATCAGCCTTGGGATCCTTTTCTGCTCGTCGAAGGGGAGGGGTGGTTTGCGGATCAGTTCATCAACGCCTTTGCATTCGGTCCATTGAGCGAGTGCAAGTGGATATTGTCTTCCGACAGCGATCCCCGGCAAACGCCGCAGGATCTTTTTTTGGCCGTGGACAAACGCTGGACGCCGGTCGAATCGGATGGCCTGGGGCCTGTCGATGTGCGGGTCTATCGGGATCACAGCGACTCGTCTCTGCAGGTCGTGAGCTTGAGAATCGAAGAGGATTCCGTGTGGAGTAACGGCGTAAGGTTCAGCGAAAGTATAGACCTCTCCCCAGGTGCTGGAATTTTTCCGATCGATTCCTTCCGTTCGGGCTTCGAGTGGAAACTTGCGCCGGCTTTTTAGTCGGCTTTCAGCGTGTGCCGGAGATCAGTTCCAGAAAGCGGTGCCCCGAGTCGGTCAGGCGGGGTGAGCCTTTGGAGCCGGCTATGATTCCTCGCGTCGCGGCATGGTAGGCGTAGGGAGTCTCTTTCACCCATTCCAGACGCGGTTCCATGGGGGGCTGGTTTGCCGCAACGGCTTTCACCGGGACGCCATATTGCGTGAAGGAAACTGTCCATCCTCTCGGCGAGGCTGGTTCCCCGTCGGGAACGATCCAGGGATAGTTGCGGATGATCGAGAGGTTGGGGGAGTTCGGGATGGTGATCTGGTAGGCCGCCTCTTGATTGCGGATGTGGTCTTTCAGGCTGAATGCGGGATTTTTAGCGGATTCCAAAAGAATGGCCGCTGGTTCCATGCCGACGAGATTGTATCCGTGGTAGATGCCGTGCTTGTTGGGCGATCCTGAAAAATAGCGGTGATACCAGTCTTCGAAGTCCTCATTTAGAAGGACGGCGATTTCGAGGTGGAGGTGGGCCCTTTCGCGGTTGATGCCTGCACCGGTGAATCCCATCTGGCCGATGACATCACCTTGCGCTACCTGCTGTCCTGTTTGTGCCGATATGCTGCCGAGGTGCGCGTAGAGCGTGTAAATCGGGCTGCCGTCGATGTTGTGCCGAATGACGACATAGCGACCGTAGTTCGAGGCACCAGCTTCGTGGCTCACATGGACGACAGTTCCCGCCGCGCAGGATTTCACCTCATCGAGCGGGTTGCCCGAGGCATCGCGGCGCACGGGGGCTATGTCGATGCCCTCGTGGAGTGTGTTGTAAACGACATCCGCGCCCACCCGCTGGGGACCGCGCACATAGCCGTAGGATCCGCCCTCCCATGGCTTCGTCGCGACGCCTTCGAAGTTTCGGTCGACATACATGTAGAAATCCTCCGGCCGGCCTTCAAGCAGAGCCTTGTTTTCCGTGGGCCAATCGAAGATGGCGGCACCAAGCGAAGGCGTGGCAGCAAGGAGGATAAGGAAAAGATGCGGGATCATGGCTGGGGTTGCTCGTTTGCCGGACGGCGTGGTTTTTTCCCGAATTCCGACTCCCTGCCGATAACCGGGAATTGTTTTTCCAGCAGTAGGATTTCTTCCGGCAGAATGCCTCCCGGGACATAAAGGATGCCATCATTCACACCGGCGTTGATTTTCATATTCGCCACGATGCGGCCATTGATCATGACAATGGCTGTGCGGCCTTTTTCCTCGACGGTGAATTGCTGAAGCTTGTTAGCGCCATGGGCATCCAGGCGGAAATAGGCGCCGGCCTGGCCATCATTTCCCGCAAAAGGGAAGAAGGCTTTGATGTCGCGCTCGCTCGTGACCGGCACATTGCGCATGAAAATTTTCACCGGCGGGTTGTTGAGTTGAATCTCGCTGGAAAAGGAGGGTCCATCGCTCGCGCTGCCCTCGCCATGGAGTCGGATCGTAAGGGGAGGGGATTTTTTTCCTCCTGCGAACAGGGGGCTTGGAATCAAAGTCGCCAGAACAATCAATAAAAGGCCGAGTAGTTTCATAGAGGCATGGCATCCCGCCACGGGCGGCGTGAGCCTATGCGGATTGATAGGATTTGCAACTGCGGGCTTGCTTGTTTATGGATGAACCCATGATGCGCTTCGCTGCTATTCTGCTCTTTGCCTCCGTGGTCTTTGCCAACGCCCAGGATGGATCATCTCCCTTCGCCGAGACACCGCCTGACGAGTCGACACCGTTTTTTGTTTCGGGTGGATTGAAGGCGGAGGAGGTTCTGGCAACGGAAGTGCGGAACTCGCCCTCGACCGGTTATCCACGGGTCAAAAAGGGCCCCGACTCGACCTTTGCCCAAATCGGCGGTTTTTTCACCGGCTTAATCCCTGCAATTCGCCTCGGTGGTCCCCAAGCGCCCTCCGAGACGGCATCTCTCGTCGTCACTCCACAAGACCCGGTTTTGAAGGATCAGCGCGAACTGGATGTCACCTACTCGGTTCGCAACAACTCGAACGAGATGACGAGGCTGGAATTCCCCACCACGCAGCACATCGATATCGTGGCAAGGAACGCCTCCGGCAGCGTCGTCGAGCGCTGGTCGGATGACCGGGGCTTCCAAAAAGAGGTGGGGATCGTCGTCATCAATCCCCGAGAACGCATCGAGTATCAGGAAAAAATTTCCACACGCGAGCTGCGGGCCGGACAGGCCTACACGGTCGAGGCGTCTTTGAAAACCCAGCCCGACCAAGCCATCAGCCAGCCTGTGAATCCCCGTTAGTTCCTCCTCGCAGTGAAACGCACCCTGCCCATGGTTCTGGCTTTTTCGCTGATCGTCCCGCTCTGCGCGTCGGCCCAGCAGCAGGAAAAAACGCTCATGGATCGTATTCAGCGACCCGATATGCAGCTGGGAAGCCCGCTTCAATCCAAGTCCTACGAAGGCACCTCGGATCTCAAAATCAAAAGCGCCGCCGCTTCCTCTAAGACCTACGGGGTTGCCGGGTCCGCGAATCTCAAGGAATTCCAGGGTTCGCGCTCTTTTCTTGGCATAAAAAATCCCTGGTTCGGCGAGCGCACCTACGACGCCAAGACAGCCTCCTTGACTACTCGGGGTGGGGGCGACCTCACCAAATCCTATCGCGTCAAACAAGCCGCCGTGTCGCCATATTCTGCCTCAACCCGCAGTGCCAACCCGTCAAAGCCTGAGGTTCCCTTGAAGCCTTTCCTCGTCCAAGGCGAGGCCCAGGGGGCCATGCAGCAAATCTCCGACAAGGTGAAAAAAGAAATGACCATTGACGATGTGCGCGAGTTGTTGAACAAACCCCGTTGATTTTTAACTTTCATGTCCGATATCGATTTTCTCACCCGCGGTGCCGCCAAAGTTCTCAGCCTTGAAGAACTCGAGGCAAAACTGAAACTCGGCCGCCCGCTCCGCGTCAAACTGGGCGTCGATCCCACCGCGCCGGATATCCACCTCGGCCACAGCATCGCGCTCTCGAAGTTGAGGGATTTTCAGGACGCCGGTCACGATGCCATCCTCATCATTGGCGACTTCACCGCAATGATCGGAGACCCCAGCGGGCGCTCGGTGACGCGTCCGCAATTGACCCATGACCAGGTCATGTCGAATGCGAAGAGTTTTCAGGAACAGGCCTTCAAAATCCTCGACCGAGAGCGCGCGAAGATTGTTTTCAACGGCGAGTGGTTCGAGGGCATGAGTTTCGAGGAGGTGATCAAATTGAACAGCCGCGTCACCTTGCAGCAAATGCTCGTGCGCGAGGATTTCCGCGACCGCCTGGACAAGGGAATCCCGATCCGTGCCCATGAAATCCAGTATCCCATCATGCAGGGCTGGGACTCGGTCATGATCAAGGCCGATGTCGAACTCGGCGGCACCGACCAGCTTTTCAATATCATGGTCGGCCGCGACCTCCAGCGCGAGGAGGGCCTGCCGCAGCAAGTAGCCATGGTCATGCCAATTCTGGAGGGCTTGGACGGCCACCAGAAGATGAGCAAGAGCCTCGGGAACTACATCGCTCTTACGGATGCCCCGGCGGACATGTTTGGAAAAATCATGAGCATCAGCGACGAGTTGATGGTCCGCTACTACGAGGTTCTGCTCCACGAGAAAGTCCCTGCGGAGATGCATCCCATGGACGCCAAAAAAGCCCTCGCGCGCCGTATCACCTCCCGTTACCACAGCGAGGAAGCCGGCAGCAAGGCCCTCGAGGACTTCAATACGCGCTTCAGTTCCCGCGATCTGGAATCCGCCGACCTGCCCGTCTTCACTCCCTCGGGCGCGCGGGATTTTCCCAGCATCGTCGTGGAGGCGTTTTCTGCATGCTTTCAAACCACCCGCTCCCGCTCGGATGCCCGCCGTCTCATCGAAGGCGGCAGCGTCCAGTGGAAAGGCGAAAAAGTCACAGATCCCAAAGCCCAACTGCCGGCAGATGCCGAGGGGGTGCTCAAACTCGACAAGACCCGCGCTGTAAGGGTGAGGGTGTGAAAGACCTGTGAGGCCGGTTTTTTACCAACGAAGACTGCGCCCTAATTTTGGAATAAGTTGGTTTTGGTTTACGGGGCTGACAATCGCAGTCATTGTCATTATATTCGCCAACATTTGTTGGGATTACGCCAAGTATGCGGTGTCCATTTACCGTGTTACTCGTTATCAAAAAGCTGCCGAGGTCTTCCTTACACAAAACCGGAACGAGGAGGCGCTCATGAGTGTTCAGAAAGCGCTTTTCCTCATTCCCGAGCATATCGAGTCGTGCAGACTCATGGCGCGCCTTCTGGATGAAAAACATGACCCGCGGTCCTTGGAGTGTTATCGGTTCGTGGCACTCCAAGGTTCTATTCTGCCGAGCGAAATCCAACTCGGGGAGGGGGCCTCCGACATGAGCGCTTTTTTCGATGGCGGAGGCGATGTCGTTCGGAGCGGGGACAGGTTTTTGGCAGGTAAGGAGGAGGTTGTCCTTGCGCGACATGCCACTCGGGAGGATGCCGTGAAACTGGCGCTGGCCGCTGTCAAATACGGCAGGCCCGTGGTGGCGTGGGATGTCGCAAATATGTTGAGCGCAAAATGGAAAAACGAATTTTTTCCGCACCTGATCAAGGCATCCATCAATGGAAAAACGGGGGATTTGCAAGCTCAGGAGGTTGAACTTCGAACGGCTCTGTCCAAGTCGGAGAATCCAGAGACACTCCAGGCCTTCTATGATTTTATTTCCATTCATCCGGACACCAAACCGGAGCGCTCGGCGGAAATGGTGCGTGTTTTGGATAAAATCACGCAATTGGACTCCAAGCCCCAATCCCTTTCGCTGTGTATCAAAGCGATTGAATCGAATGCCTTTGATCCAGCAAGCGCACCCGCTCTTCTCCAATTGATTCGACGGCACTCTGCAGCGGATTTCAACACCTTGCTCTTTGCGGACAAGTTTCAATGGGCGTTGCAACCCGCATCCCGTCCCGAAATTTTGCAAGTCCTTGTTAAAAGACTCTTGGCCATGCCGCCTGTAGAGCGGCTTTCGGCGGCCGATTGGTTGCTCGATATCAATGAACCCGCGCTCGCGCAGAGTGCCCTGCCTTTGGGTGATGCGATCAAAAACGCAAAGACCTTTCAAATGTGGGTGGAATTGGCGATCGCGCTCAAGCAATGGAACGACATCGAAAAGGTCTTGGCCGACTCGTCGAATCCGCTGCCCGCCTACCAAACCCAGACCCTCGAAGCCACGATTGCCGCCATCAGAGGCGACTCAGCCAAGTCGCAGAAACTTTGGAGCGAACTGTTTTTAAAAAACCGGGTTCGTCCTGAAATCTATCTTGAAATCCTCGTGAGTCTTGCCAGGATCGGTGAGGGCGCATCTCCGATAGTTGCAAAAAATCAGTTCCACAGGAACTCCAGGGTGTCGTTTTTGAGCGCGACGTCGATGGCGAGCATGTGAGCCAGACCACGAGGAGACCAAAACTGGCCGCGACGTT
>JBILWM010000148.1:0-4307 GCA_044369905.1 Terrimicrobiaceae bacterium
CAGCGTCTTCTCTGCTGTAAAAAGGAAAGCCAGGGGTTACAGATCAACCGATAACCTCATCACCATGCTTTACTTCACCGCTGGCAAGCTAAGAATCCCTGCCTCCCACTGAAAATAGCGAAGAACCAAGGAAAATCGGTAATTTGCCTTGTGATGAATTATTTGCATTGAAAGGCATGTTGGCGGGCTGGCTGACTTCATCGTAGGAGCAGGAATTAATTTTTGACATTTAAGGAGGGCGCCGAGGGAGCGCAGAAATAGACAAAATCATTGACGGCAAAATTATTGGCAACCACAACCAAGCGGATGGGCGGCCGCTCGGAAGACTGCCGCAAGGCAGCCCTAAAGGGTGAGATGAGAGGGAGCGAGCGAGTCAACATTGAGAGCAAGAGCGAACGACTCAAATTCCACCGATCAACACGGAAAGAAGAGGTTTTGGTGACTAGTAAAAACATGTCTTGCAAGATGGCAGAATTGCAGGAAAAATGCCAACTATGTTCTCGAGAATAATTGAAGCGCCGAGGGGTTCGTTTTTTCTGCTGGGACCTCGCGGAACTGGGAAGTCGACCTGGATATCGGAGCATTTCAGCAGTGCGAGGACATACGACTTGCTGGATCAGTCGGAGTGCCTTCGTTTGGAGCGCGATCCTCATCAATTGGGCCGCGAGTTGGAGCTGTTAGATCCGGAATCTTGGGTGGTAATTGATGAGGTGCAAAAGGTGCCCGCGCTTTTGGACGAGGTTCATCGGTTGATTGAGAAGCGGGGCTTACGCTTTGTTCTCTGCGGTTCGAGCGCGAGGAAGTTGAAGAGGAGTGGGGCAAATTTATTGGCTGGGCGTGCGGAGGTGGTGCGAATGAATCCGTTGCTTTCGGTGGAATTGGGCGATCGTTTCGATATCGAGCGGGCGATGCTTTTCGGGACTTTGCCGAAGGCGGTTCTCGGCTCGGATGCGAAAGCGTTTCTTTTGGCTTATGCGGCGTTGTATTTGAATGAAGAAATCCGGGCGGAGGCGTTGACGCGAAATGTGGGGGCGTTTTCGAGATTTTTGGAAGTTGCAGCGCGTCAAAACGGGCAAGTGACGAATGTTTCCAACATTGCACGAGAGGCCGGGGTGGGGCGGACGACGGTGCAGAATTATTTCGAGATTCTGGTGGATACTTTGCTGGGCTATTGGTTGCAACCTTGGAAGCTGAAGCCTGGGAACAAGCAGGTGGCGCATCCGAAGTTTTACCTTTTCGATAGTGGTGTGGCGCGGGCGTTGTCGGGAAGATTGGCTTATGCGCCGACGCCGGAAGAAGGCGGTGCGCTTTTGGAAACATTGGTGGGCAATGAAATCCGGGCCTATCTGGAAAGGCACCATCCAGGATGGAGAATGAATTTTTGGCGGACACATGATGATGTGGAGGTGGATTTCTTGGTGGAAACGGATTGGGGATATGCGGCGGTTGAGGTGAAGGCTTCATCGACATGGAGAAACCAATATGGCCTCGGGCTTAAAAGATTGAAAGAGGAGCTTGCTCCGCGCGAGGTGCGGAGTTTTGGGGTTTTCCGCGGACCTGTTGCGGCGAAATTCGGGGAAATCGAGGTTCTGCCGGTGGGAGAATTTTTATTAAGGCTTTGGAGTGGGCGGATTATTTAAGGCAATGAAGTGGCTTATCGTTGAAGATGCTTATCGGTGAGACGCATTTGCATGGAATTATTTGAAGATGTTTGAGGAGGCGGTCCGTCTTCGCGCTGCACGAGCCGGAGAGATTCGTCTGAAGCTTAATGCGCACACAGAATGGTATTACGGCAATCATGAGGGGGACGACAAGGGCGAGTGCCATGGCATTTTGATTCAAGGAAGGCAGGGGTCGGTCGGGCGTTAATTATTGACATTCAACAAATTTAAGTGGCGGCGGAGGTGATCCTCCTTCGCGCTTCGCGGCTACGGCGTGACGATTCCGCCTATCTTTGCGCTGGCGCGGCTCCGGCGTGACGATGGTAATTGGTGGCTAGTTGGAGAAAGAACCAATAAACGTGGAGACGATAGTGAATAGCGCACAAAAAGGTTGCGCCAAGAGATAGAAAAGGAGATAAATTTTGATTGACTCTCTTGCTAATGCAAATATTCTTGAATATATGAAGACCATTACAGTCAATGTATCCGATCCGATTTATCGGGATTTTACTGTTTACGCCAAGCAAGTGGGTAATAGTGCCTCGGAGTTGATTCGGCGGGCGATGGAGGATTATCACCAGCGTTTCATTTTGAGGAAAACAACGCTGCGCAACCGCAGGCCGGCCAGTGTGGGCGGTCTCTTGCAGCCGATCGGTCGGGAAGAGGACTTGCTGGGAGAAATGCTGGATGATCGTCGCGATTGATACCGATTTTCTCGTCGCCGTGGAGATCCGGGACCACCTCTTTCACAAGCCTGCGGATGAACTGCTGGGTCGTCTGTTGGAGGAAGGGCGCAAATTGGCCGTTGCACCCCAAATACTGGCGGAATTCGTTCATGTGGTGACGGATTCGAAACGGTTGAAGGAGCCCCTATCGATGGTGGAGGCCTTGGCCAGAGCCGAATATTGGTGGCAAGCGCGGGAGGTTGTTCGCATTTATCCCGAGGGAGACGCTGTTTCCACTTGGATCGAATGGTTGCGCGATCATCGACTCGGGCGAAAGCGCCTCCTCGATACGATGCTGGCGGCATCGGCTTGCACTCAAGGAATTTCGACGATCGTCACCAATAACGCAAAGGATTTTCAAATCTTCGGAAGGTTCAAAATCCTCACCTATAATCAACAGGAGAACCTGTAAACGAAGTAGTGGGTAGCGAGTGGTGGCCAAAAAATCCGACATTCAAAATTCTGCATCACTTTTCTTTGCAAGGTGCAGATGGGGCCTCTTGACACCTATAGCACAGTGAATAATTATTCATTTCGTGAATAAAAATAATTCAAGATGGCTTGAGCCTCTGTTGGCGAATGCGCTTTCTGTTTTTCCTGTGGTGGTTGTGGCCGGGGCCAGGCAGGTGGGAAAGACGACGCTGGTGAGGGATTTGTGCCCGGGGCCGAGGCGGCGGTATTTCACGCTAGATTCGTTAGATGTTCTTTCTCAAGCAAAAAAGAATCCGGATTCCTTGATCGAAGAGTTGCCGGTGACTTTGGATGAGATGCAGCGCGCGCCAGAGTTGCTTCTGGCAGTGAAGCGGGCGGTGGATCGCGGAAGGGTTGCTGGAGGAATTTTGCTCACGGGGTTGGCAAATTTTTCATTGTTACGCTCTGTTGCGGATTCCTTGGCCGGTCGCGCTGTTTATCTGGAGTTGTCACCATTTTGCACAGGTGAGTGGCGTGGAAATAGAAAAAGTCTGGATTTGATTGATGGGCTTTTTTTCAGAAAAACCCGACTTCGACGCATGGCAGGGGCCTCGTGCTGATTGGCACAAAATGCTGTGCCGAGGTGGATTTCCTCCCGCACTGGACATTGACGATGACGCAGCGCGAGGAATGTGGTTCGGCGGATATGTGCAAACCTATCTTGAGAGAGATTTATGGCAACTTAGCAATGTGGGAAGTCTTGGAGACTTCCAAACGCTCATGCGCTTGGCTGCCGGAAGAACGGCTCGATTGCTCAATGAATCCGATTTGGCGAGAGACGCAGGAATCTCCCAACCGACATGCCATCGGCATATGCAATGGCTTGAAGTGGGGTGTCTGATATCCCGCTTAGAGGCGTTTCATGTCAATGCAGCGAGCGGAATGCGGAAGGCAAAAAAACTCATGTGGCAAGATTCTGGATTGGCTGCTTGGTTGGCAGGAATTCGATCGCCCGGCGATGTAGCTAATCGTCCCGATGAGGGTTTTTGGCTGGAGCAAGCGGTATTCCAAATACTGCAGGTATGGAGGGGTATGGATTCCACATCGCGCAAAATTTGCCACTGGCGCGATGGAGGCAAACGAGATGTGGATTTTGTCCTTGAGACATCGCAAGGCATTGTTGCGGTGGAAATCAAAGCCTCCCAGTCTGTAACGCCATCGGATTGCATAGGGCTCCGTGCTTTATCTTCTGCAATGCCAAAAGGGCGGCGATTTTTACGCGGTGTTATTCTTTATGGTGGGACCGAACCCAGATCGCTTGGAGGAGAGATCTATGCCCTGCCTTGGAGTTATTTGGTTTGAGTCTTTTTCGTGTATATCTTGTGATTCGTGGTTAAAAACTTATCAGAGACATTTCACCTGAAAAGCCTTCATGCGCCGTGTGTCTTGGACGAGTGAAAAATAGTTAGACAACTCCATTCCCTTTTGGCATGAGCATGGGAATGAAAAT
>JBILWM010000069.1:0-14493 GCA_044369905.1 Terrimicrobiaceae bacterium
GAGCCAGCGCACTTTTTCCTCACCTACTTCACGTCCCTGAACTTTGATCGGCCATTGCATGGCCCCTCTTTGCTCTCAAATCGGATTGTAGTCCAGCTTTTTTTGCAACTATCGGAGATGCGCCCTCTGGAGGTCTGGAGGTCCAACGCGAACAAAAATGTTGAGTGAAGTTCCATCGGCATTCAGTCTGTGCGCCGATATGATTGTCTCACCTAAAATTCGTGGATTCATTTGCACTACTGCACATCCGACGGGATGCGCGAAGCATGTTGCCGACCAGATTGCGGTTGTTAAAAAGCGCGGCCCTCTGGCGAACGGGCCAAAGAAGGTTCTCGTGATCGGGAGTTCCACTGGCTATGGCCTCGCTTCGCGAATTGCGGCGGCTTTTGGAGCGAATGCCGCCACGATTGGTGTATTCTTTGAACGCGGGGCCGAGGGTGGACGCACAGCAACGGCGGGTTGGTATAATTCCGCCGCTTTCGAGCGGGAGGCTGCCGCTGCCGGACTCTATGCGCGGTCTTTCAATGGTGATGCCTTTTCGGACGCCATGAAGCAGGAGGTCATTGCAGCCATCAAGGAGGATCTCGGCCAGGTGGACTGCGTGATCTACAGCCTTGCTTCGCCTCGTCGCACGCACCCGAAGACGGGCGAGGTTTTCAAATCCGTTCTCAAGCCGATCGGTGAGTCTTACACGAACAAAAATCTCAACACCGGCAACGGTGAGGTGAATTCGATTTCGATTGAACCTGCGAATGACGAGGAGATCGCGCACACCACGGCTGTGATGGGTGGCGAGGATTGGGAGATGTGGATGGATGATCTGCTGGCCGCCGGAGTGCTCGCGCATAGCGTTCGCACATTAGCCTACTCTTACATCGGCCCCGTTCTCACCTGGCCGATCTACAAAAATGGCACCATCGGCCGCGCAAAACAGGATTTGGAGCGTTGCTGTGCTTCCCTCAACTCCAAGCTTGCTCCGCTTGGCGGCAAGGCCTGGGTTTCGGTGAACAAGGCGCTCGTCACGCAGGCAAGTTCGGCCATTCCCGTTGTGCCGCTCTACATTTCGCTTCTCTATAAAATCATGAAAGCCGGTGGCACGCATGAGGAGTGCATCGAACAGATGGATCGGCTTTTCCGCGACCGCCTGTCGAATGCCGTGCCTGCCACTGACAGCGAGGGCCGGATTCGTCTGGATGATTGGGAAATGACGGATGCCGTGCAGAAAGTCATCAGCGAGCGTTGGGATGCCGTGGAGACATCGAATTTCGCCGAACTCGCGGACTTTGCCGGCTACCAGGAGAGCTTCCTGCGTCTGTTCGGTTTCGGTCTCCCGGGCGTTGATTATCAAGCCGAGGTGGATCCGGAAGTCTCGATTCCCTCGCTGGCTTGAAGTTCCAGACATTGAGCTGATGCCCTTCCGCGCGCCGATTGGATGTTGAAGTCCCGGCGCGCGACCACTAACTTTTTCTCTCTAAAATAATGAAAATCCAACGCGCATTGATCTCGGTTTCCGACAAGACCGGGATTGTCGATTTTGCCCGTGAGCTGCATGCCTACGGTATCGAAATTCTTTCCACCGGCGGCACGGCCAAGGCCCTGCAAGCCGTGGGCATTCCGACCACCGAGGTCTCCCATTTCACCGGTTCGCCTGAAATCCTCGAGGGCCGGGTCAAAACCCTGCATCCGAAAATCCATGGCGGACTGCTTTACATCCGAGGCAACGAGGAGCACGAGGAGCAGGCCAAGGCGCATGGGATCCGTCCAATCGACCTTGTGGTGGTGAATCTCTACCCGTTCGAGGCTACCATCGCCCGCGAGGATGTGACCCTCGCCGAGGCCATCGAGCAGATCGATATTGGTGGGCCTTCCATGATTCGCAGTGCGTCGAAGAACTATCAGTCGGTCTGCGTTGTTACGGATCCCTCCGACTACGCGGCCGTGTTGGCCGACATGAAGGAAGAAAATGGTGGCACAACGCTGGTCCTGCGCGAGCGGATGGCGATCAAGGCATTCGCCACGACATCGCACTACGACGGCATGATTTCCTCCTTCCTCAATCGCGAGCAGCAGACCTGCGGTCGATTCAGCATCGATTACCCGCTCGAAATGCGCCTCCGCTACGGCGAGAATCCGCATCAGCAGGCCGAACTCTACGGCGACTTCGGCTCGTATTTCGAGAAGCTCCACGGAAAGGAACTTTCCTATAACAACATCCTGGATATCAGCGCCGCCGCTGGCCTCATTTCCGAATTCAGCAAGCCGACGGTCGCCATTCTAAAACACACGAACCCCTGTGGTGTCGGCAGCGATCCCGACCTGCGCGAGGCTTGGGAAAAAGCCTTCGCCACTGACAAGCAGGCGCCATTCGGTGGCATCATCATTTGCAACCAGCCGATCACCCTCGCACTGGCCAAGGCGATCTGCGAAATCTTCAGCGAGGTCATCATCGCCCCCGAGTTTGATTCCGAGGCCCGCTCTCTGCTTCAGAAGAAGAAAAATCTCCGCCTCATGCGTGTGCTCAAGCCGCTCACCCAAAGTGGACGCGACATCCGCAGCGTGCTGGGAGGTTTGCTGGTTCAGGATTCTGACACGGCCGAAATCCCCGAGCTTGAGCACAAGGTCGTCACCACACGCCCGCCGACCAAGGCCGAGATCGAGGCGATGGAATTCGGTTGGAAGATTGTGAAACATGTCAAATCCAACGCCATCGTCTATGCCGGCCCTGACCGCACTTTGGGCATTGGCGCAGGCCAGATGTCGCGTGTGGATTCCTCACGCATCGCCGTTTGGAAGGCTCAAGAGGCTGGGCTCTCGCTCAAAGGCAGTGTCGTTTGCAGTGATGCGTTTTTCCCGTTCCCCGACGGACTCCTCGCAGCCGCCGAGGCCGGAGCCACGGCGGCCATCCAGCCAGGCGGCTCGGTGCGCGATCCCGAGGTCATCCAGGCCGCTAATGAAAAAGGCGTTGCGATGGTCTTCACAGGAACGCGGCATTTCCGGCATTGAGTCGGGGTTGACCACAGAGGACACAGAGAGCACAGAGGGTTTAAAATACTCACAACCTGATGCTCTCTTCCTCGCTCCATGCGCCCAAGCCGCTCGCCGTGGTTACCTCCGGTCCGGCTTCGGCGCCGATCGACTCGGTGCGGCGCATTACGAATTTTGCGACGGGTGAAATCGGCTCGATTCTCTCTCATGCACTGCTAAAGGCTGGGTGGGATGTGATTTGCCTGCGCGGGGAGGGGAGCACATTTCCTGAGCCAGATGGCATCGATGTCCGTAGGTTTTCAACAAACGACTCACTGGCCGCCTTGTTTCAAAGCCTAGCTGCCGCGCCGAATGCGATTTTTCACGCTGCCGCACTCTGTGATTTTCAGGTCGCATCCATCGAAGGTGCTGCTGGGATGAAAAAAATCCCCACGCGCGACGGGGCGCTCACCCTGCACCTTGAGCCTGCTCCAAAAATCCTGCCCCGTTTGCGGGAGTGGTTTCCTGGGGCGTTCATCGTGGGATGGAAATACGAGTTGGACGGCGACAGGCCTGCGGCTCTTGCAAAAGGGGCGGCGCAAATTCGCGAGTGCCGCACCGATGCCTGCGTCGTGAATGGCGCGGCTTATGGCGAGGGGTTTGGAATCCTCCTTCCCGATGAGACGCTCACGGAAGTCGCGGATAAGCGCGGGTTGGCTACCGCGCTTTTGGATTACCCGCCGGCGGCAACCTGAAGGATCTCGATGCGGTCGCCTTCCGAGAGGAGGCAGGCGGTCCATTCGCTGCGGTGAAGTGCAGTGCCATTGTGCTCGATGAGGACCATCTTTGGTTCAAGACCAAGGTCGGCAACGAGGCCAGTGATGGTTTTTGACTCGTCGAATTGGCGCGTCTCGCCATTGATCAGAATGTTCATACCGCGCTAAGAATTGCTTCGTCCCAATCTTTCCAGACGGGTTCGAGCCCCATGCGATGAAGGACGCTTTGGACTGTGCGGGGATCCCGGTCGTCGGAGATGGAGAACTGTTCCGTGGCCGTTTCTGCCCCGCTATCAGGCACAATTTTGCCCTTCACGGTGAGATGAAGTGCCTCGCGGCCCTGGCCCGTGTAGCCACCGGGTTCGGTATGGCTGCCGGCGCTCATCATGGTCACGCCGAGTGGTGCGATGAGGTCGCGCAGGGGAGCGGGTTCGCGTGTGCTCAAGACAATGCCAATCGCTGGAAATGTGACACGCAGCGCGCAGAGGAGTTGGATAAACTCGCGGTCTGGGAGGGGATGTGTCGGTTCGAATTCTCCAGCAGCGGGGCGAAGTCGCGGCATGCTGACTGTGAGTTGGGCCTTCCAACAAACGCGCTGGAGGTATTCCAGGTGTGCGGCAAGCGCCACAGCCTCGTAGCGCCAATCGGCCAATCCAAAAAGCGCTCCCACACCGAGGCGGCGGAACCCCGCGTCGTATCCCCGCTCGGGGCAATCCAGACGCCAATCGAAATCCTTCTTGGGCCCTGCGAGGTGAACCTTCGGATAGGTTTCGCGATGGTATGTTTCTTGATAAACCACAAGCCCCTCGGCGCCGGCTCGGACAATCGGCAGGTAGTCGGAGGTCTCCATTGGCGCGACTTCGATTGAGAGCGCAGGAACAAGCGGACGCAGGCGCGCCACACACATTTCCAGATAGGGGCCAGAGACAAATTTCGGATGTTCGCCCGCAACGAGCAGGATGTTGCGAAAGCCCTCCTCGGTGAGATGCCGCGCCTCAGCGGCGACCTGCTCGATCTCGAGTGTCACACGCTGGATGGCATTCTCACGGGAAAATCCACAGTAGGCGCAGGAGTTGATGCATTCGTTCGAGAGGTAGAGCGGGGCGAAGAGCCTCATCGTGCGGCCGAAGTGTCTTCGCGTCACAGCTGCCGAACGCCCGGCGAGGGACTCGAGTCCGGCATCGTTCATCGGCTCCAGCAGGGATTCAAAGGCCCGCAGGGTGGGCGATTTGCTGGTGATGGCTTGATTGAAGAAATTGGAAAAACCCATGCGGTGGATTGGCGAAGACCCCTTCATTAATCAACGAAACGCCGTTTGCCGCAAGCGGCGAGTTCCTACAAGCGAGATCAAGCGCGACTTAAGAACATGACCGCACTTGTTTTTCAAAAATCCGTGCCTAATTTTTCTCCCGTATGAAATTTTCATCCATGCCGATTCGTTTGGTTTGTCTACCCGTAGCTGCATCGATCGCCCTGAGTGGTTGCTCCAATCTCACGCCCGGTGAGAACGCCGCCGTTGCAGGCGTGGCCACGGGGCTTGCAGTCGGCCTCCCGCTCGCGCTCACAGGCGTGAATCCCGCCGTGACCATTCCTGTGACAGCCGGAGCCGCCCTAGCCGCCGGTGGCGGTGCTTATTTGATCTCTCGAAATCAAGCGACCAAGCGTCAGCGCCAAGTCGCCGAGGATCGCGCGAGGGACTATGTGGCACGCACCGGCGAGTATTCCAAAAAATCCGTCCGCTTCATTGCCGTTCGCACCGAGGATTTCCGCACCCAAGGCAAGGCGCAGGTCATGGTCTATGACATTCATAGCGGCACAATCGTCAGCGACACCGTTTACGACATGCGCTCGGTGCCGCCAGTTGGTGAGATGGGGGATTTTGGCGGCTACCGCGCCCGCTACATTGGCACCGGCAGTTGATTTTTGAAATCAGCCGCCGGACACGGGTGGGCGGATTCTGTTATTCCTCCTCTTTTTCTGCCCCGCCTTCAGCGCCCTCTCCGCCTTCGCCCTGCTGGAGCCGCTCGAGGAGGGGCGTCATATCCTCCACCTCATCCCAGACGACGCCGCTGACATAGATCGGCGACTTTTGAAGCGCGGCCATGGCCATGCAATCACTGGAGCGGGCGTCGAGTTCAATGATCTTGCGCTGCTGGAGTTCGTTCTCCGCCGTGATGATCAATCGCCCGTAGTAGATGCCGTTGCGAAAATCATTGATGACAATCCGTTCGACCTTTGCGCCGAACGAGGTGAGGACATTTGCGAGGAGATCGTGTGTGAGGGGGCGTTCCTTCTGGGTGCTGTTCAGGTAGAGGCTGATTGCCGCGCCAATGCCCTGGTCGATGTAGATGGTGAAGATTTTTTCATCGTTTCCCAGAAACACGGCTGTTCCCGCATTCGTGGGAATGAGCGCGCGGATCTGCACAGGGATGGCGGACTTGTTCACAGGTGGAAATTAACATTCGCTCGCCCTCAGGCAAGCGGCGGTATGCTCAGGTGTTCTTCCCAATGCGGGGCAACACCAGGATGGCTACGGCTGCGCCTAGGAGAAAGATATCGCGGCCGATGGCCAAAAGCATTTTCCAAGCGGATGGTGAATCATCCGCTCCGAAGCAACCGCAGCTTACAATAATGCCATTCCACAGTGCCCAGGAGAGAACGCCGATAAACAGGACGCACAACCCGCAGACCAAGGCGGCCCCGAGAGGAAAAACCCGAGGCAGGAGGAGAAAAATCGCGGCGAAAATTTCCATCCAAGCCAGAGCAAGCGCGAGTGGCATCGTCCAGTCAGGAGGAACGAATGTGAAGGGCATCAGTGCAATGGCGAATTCCTGACTCGCGCCGGCCTTCACAGCGCCGGCATAAAAAAACAGCCCCGCCAGCCCAACTCGGAGGCACAGCAGAACGGCATTTCTCATTTCAAGGCCTCCACTGCGCGAATCGCGAACCATGCTGCAGAGACATTGTGCACGCGGAAAATGGACGCGCCGCGAAGCGTGCCCGCCACGATGCAGGCAATTGTTCCCGCATCACGCTCAGCCGGTTTTTCGATTCCCAGAACACGCCCGATCACGCTCTTGCGGGAGACGGGCAATAGGACGGGAAACCCTTTCGCTGTGAGCCTGCCGAGTTCGCGGAAGATGCGGAGGTTGTCATCCACCTGCTTTGCAAAATCGATCCCAGGATCCAGGATTAACGACTCGCGAGGAATGCCTGCCTCGATGGCCAGAGCAGTTTTTTGTTCAAAGAATTCCAGCAGCTCGCCCATGACATCCGGGTAGGTCACATGCGTGTGCCTCACCTTGGGCTCGCCGCGCGAGTGCATGATGAGAAGGGCAGCTCCGATGCGTGAGCAGAGTCGTGCATTCGTTGCGTCGGGGAGGGCGCTCATGTCGTTCAGAATATCGAAGCCTGCTTCCAAAGAGCCCTCGATGACTCCTAGACGCCAGGTGTTCAGGGAAAGGAGCGGGGGAAAAAGCTGATTCTCATCACGGGGGGTGGCCTTTTTCATGGCGTCTTGGAATCTCTCAAGAAACGGCCTGACGCGCCGGAGTTCCTCCTCCTCGCTGATCGCCTCCCTGTTCGTCCGGGCACTTTCGCCGCCCACATCGATGATGTCCGCGCCCTCGGCGACCATCTCCACGGCGCGGGATAGCGCCCAGTCGGTGTCGATTTTTCCATCCGAGGAAAATGAATCGTCGTTGATATTCAAAATCCCCATGATGAGCGGCCTGCGCTGTAAATTGACGGCCCGCCCGCGCGCCTTCAGGAAGCCTTGAGGGTGGATGTTCTCCTTGTCTCGACCGGCATTCTTCGTCAGTTTGGAATCCATCGCAGAGGGCATGAGGTTTATTGAATCAATTTTTGAAAAGGTCAGGAAACATCCCAAGCGGGTTGTTTTTCCGGACGGTGAATTGCCCCGTGTGATAAAGGCGGCGGAGCTTTTTTACCAGAGTCAACTCGGCATACCGATCCTGCTCGGACGGCGTGAAGTGATTCAGGAAATCGCCCAGCGGGAATCCATCAGCCTCGACCATGTGGCGATTATCAATCCCGAGAAATCCTCCGAGCTTCCTGTGTTCTGCCGCCGCCTGGAGCGCATCGAGCGTTACCGCAAGGTGGAGTTGAAGGACAGCCGCGCGCTTATGGTCCGGCCGAATTATTTTGCGGCCATGATGGTTCAATACGGCTTGGCCGATGCCCTTGCCGGTGGAGCCAGCGCCTCTGGAGGCGCCTTGCTGCGGCCGATGCTTCATTTGGTGAAGCCACTGCCTTTTGCGGATGTGATCTCATCCTGCACGATTGTTGAACTCCACAACCGTCCCTATGGCGATGATGGTGTCTTGTTTTTCGCCGACACCGGCGTGGTGCCTGATCCCACGATGTCTCAACTCGCCAGCATCACCGTCCAAGCGGGATTGCTGGCGCGACAGGTTTTCGGTCACCGCCCGCGCATTGCCCTGCTGAGCTTTTCCACCAAAGGCAGCGCCCGCACGGCATCCACCGAAAAAGTCGCCGGAGCCGTGGCTCTCGCCCGCCACATCGCGGAAAAGTCCGGCGCTGACATGACGATTGATGGCGAGATGCAGGCGGATGCCGCCCTCGAACCAGCCTTCGCTGAGATCAAGATCGGCGAAAGCCATGTGGGCGGACGGGCGAATGTTCTGATCTTCCCCGACCTCAACAGCGGCAATATCGCCGTCAAGCTGACCCGTCTTTTTGCGGACTCCAACACCTACGGGCAGATTTTTATGGGATTCACCCGCCCGGCCGCCGACCTCCCTCGCGGAGCCTCCGCCGAGGAGATTCTCTGCATGGCTGCGATTGTCGCCCTACAAGCCATCGAATATCGCAAACTTTATCCGCCAGACGAGGACGCGGATTGAGACGGTGAATACGGTCACTCCCCGCATTTTCATTGCCGCCACCGAGCAGGATACCGGCAAGACCACGACATCCCTTGGGCTTTATTCCGCTTTGAGGCAAAAGTTCCCCCGCATTGGCTACATCAAGCCTGTGGGGCAGCGTTTCACAGATGTCGATGGACGCCGGATCGACGAGGACAGCCTCCTCATGAAGAGTGTCTACGAAACGCTCGTGCCTATTGAGGACATGAGCCCCATCACCATCGAACCGGATTTCACCCGCCGCTACATCAACGAGGCGAACCACGACACGCTCGTGAGGCGCATCCAGCGTTCCTTCGACCGCGCCAGTTGGGAGAAGGATTTCGCCATCATCGAAGGCAGCGGCCATGCGGGTGTGGGTTCGGTTTTCGATCTCTCGAATGCCACTGTGGCCCGCATCCTCGCGAGCAAGGTTCTGCTCGTGGTGCCAGGCGGGATTGGTCTCCCGATCGACGAGGGCGCTCTCAATAAAGCCCTCTTCGAACGCGAAGGTGTGGAGGTGGTCGGCGTCGTCATGAACAAGGTTCTGGCTGGCAAAATGGAGCAGACGACGGATTTTGCCCGTCGTGGTTTTGCGAGGCTCGGACTCGAGCTTCTCGGCGTCATGCCAGTGCAGAAAATGCTCGCCGAGCCGTCCCTCCTGCAAATCGCGGAGACAATTCGCGGCACATTCCACTGCAATACGCGTTTCGCCCGAAATCAGGCATCGAATGTCGTCATGGGCTCTGTCAGTTCGGCCAATATCAGTCGCAAACTTGCCGACGGCACGCTGCTCATTGTTCCGGGTGACCGCGAAGATATTGTTCTCGCCGCCATTTCTGAGGTTTCCTCCCAGAGTCCCAAAAAACTTTGCGGATTGATCCTTTCGGATGATTTCAAGCCCCATCCATCCCTGCTCGAAATGCTCGAAAAAACCAAGCTGCCTGTCGTTTTCTCGGCGATGGACAGCTACACCATCGCGCAGCGCATCCTCTCCCTCACCATCAAAATCCAACCGGGCGACACCCATAAGATCGAAAGCGTCCAGGATCTCGTGGCTCGCCACATCGACATTCCCCGGCTTCTTGAAAAAATCGGCGCCTCTGCCTGAGTCTCAGGCTTTCGGCGAAACAGTGGTTTTCAGTTTTTCGATCCCAGCCAAGGCCTCCTCGATCGTCTCGGCCATGAGGCACACATGACCCATCTTTCTGCCTGGCCGAGCCTCGGATTTTCCATAGAGGTGGAACTTGGCTCGAGGATCTCGCAAAACGGCCGTCCAATCCGGCGTCCCGTTTTTCCAAAGGTCGCCCAGAATATTCCACATCACAACCGGTTTCAGAAGCTCGGGAGATCCGAGTGGCAGTCCGCACACAGCGCGCAGTTGTTGCTCAAACTGGCTGGTCACGCAGGCGTCGAAAGTGAAGTGCCCCGAGTTGTGCGGGCGGGGAGCGAGTTCATTCACCAGAAGCTCGCCATCGGTTGTCAAAAAGAACTCCACGGCAAGGAGGCCGATCACATCGAGTTTGCGGGTGATTTCGGAGGCTATGGTTTCAGCCTTGTGAAGGACCGCTGCCGAGAAGCGGGCTGGGACGATCGAGAGGTCGAGAATGTGGTTGGTGTGGATGTTCTCTGACGCAGGAAATGCGGCAATGGTGCCATCCAAGCCTCTGGCGCAGACGACGGAAAGCTCCGCTTGGAAGGGAATCCATTTTTCAAGCACACCTCGTGGCGCTCCGAATTTGCTCCAAACTGCCTCCGCATCGACCTCGCCTGTGAGTTTGACCTGTCCTTTTCCATCGTAACCAAAATCTGCTGTCTTCAGCACCGCAGGCGTGCCGATTTCAGCAAGCGCCTGGCGCAGGCTGGATGTGGAATCCACCACACGGAAAGGCGCGCAAGGGAATCCATTCGCTTGGAGGAAGGTTTTTTCCCGCTCCCGGTTCTGGCAGATGTGCAGCACTTCGCCTCGAGGCCTCACTGGTCGAAGAGCCTCCACCGCCTCCACAGCCGAGCGCGGGATGTTTTCGAATTCAAAGGAAATGACATCCACCCCCTCGGCAAAAGCCCGCAGCGAGGCGGAATCGGTGTAGGGCGCATTCACTTCGACATCGCATATCTGGCCGGCCGGGCAGTCGGGTTGCGGTTCGTAGGCATGCACGCGGTAGCCCATGCGGCGCGCGGCGATGGCCAGCATGCGGCCGAGTTGCCCGCCTCCAAGTATGCCCACGATGCCTCCCGGTTGAATGGAATTGGTTTCCGTCAGCGTGGGATTCCCGTTAGATAAAGTGTCCGTCATGGCAGATCGTCTGGTTTACATTTTGGCATTGCTCGCCCTCGGGTTTATCCGACTCCTGCCGCTTTCCGTGTGTTTTGTTTTGGGACAAGCGGTGGGCGCTTTGCTTTGGCTCATCCTGCCCGGCTACCGCCGCCTCGCAAGGGAAAATCTGAGCGTGGCATTCAGTGGGGAAATGTCCGAGGCAGCCATCCGCGCGCTCGCCTTCAAGCACTTCACCACTCTGGGAGCCAATGTTGCGAGCGCTATAAAAATCCCAACCCTCTCCCAAAAGGAGATCGAGCGTATTGCTCACATCGAAAATCTCGACGCCATCCGGCAAAACATCGCCAAGGGGCGCCCCGTGCTTCTTGCCATCAATCACATCGGCAACTGGGAACTCTACGCCCAGTTGGTGTTCCAAGTTCCCGAGGCACACTTCGGCACGGTCTATCAAGCCCTCCACAACAAATTGCTCGATGATCTCGTGAACCGCGACCGCCGCAGGTTGGGGGTTCAGACTTTCGACCGCAAAGCGGGTTTTCAAGGCGCGCTGGCTTTGTTGCGCGAGCCCGGCATTCTCGGCGTTCTCGTGGATCAACACGCTGGAAACAGCGGTGTCTGGACGCCGTTTTTCAATCGTCTTTGTTCGACCTCTCCACTCTCGGCAACGCTCGCCATCCGCACGAATGCCGCTGTGATTCCTGCTGCCATCTATACGATCGGGTTTGCCCGCTGGCGCGTGGTGCTCAGCCCGGAAGTCCCGTGGGCAGCTGAAAACCCCGAGCAACTGACGCTCGACATCAACAAAGCCCTCGAAAAACAAATCCGCGTCTCGCCGGCAGACTGGTTCTGGGTTCACAACCGTTGGAAGACCCCGCTGCCGAACTTCCTCATAAACGAAGCCAAGCGCGGAATCTACCAACCGCCCACGGAGCCCGACCCCGCGCCCTTCCGCATCGTCGTTCGCTCGCCAAACTGGCTGGGCGATGCCGTCATGGCCATCCCCACTGTGAGAGCCTTTAAGCTTGGCCGCCCCGACGCCCGCGTGGCTGTCCTTTGCCCGCAAAAACTCGCCGGTCTCTGGCAGAGGGTGGGGGATGTGGACGAGGTCATCGGCATTGAACCTGGTGAGTCGATTTTTGCCACTGCAGGTAAACTCAGGGGCCAGTTCGAAGCCGCTGTGCTATTGCCGAATTCCCTCCGCTCGGCGCTCGAAGTCTGGCTCGCTGGCATCCGTCGCCGCGTTGGCTACGCCGGACACTCACGCTCCGCATTTCTCGATCAGATCATCATTCCCCGCAAAAAAAGCCACACCACACCGCTGCATCACGCCGACCGCTACTGGCATATCGCGGTCCGCTGCGGAGCGCAGACCCCGCTGCCTGCTGTTTCTCTTTGGAAAGCGACTGGCAAGGAGCGTGTCATCGGCATCTGCCCTGGTGCGGAATACGGTTCCGCCAAACGCTGGCCTGCATACAAATTCCGAATGCTCGTCCAGCAGGTTAACGAACAGGTTGATTGCAGTTGGGTAATTCTTGGCACGGCGGCGGATTCCGCGATCGCCCGTGAAATTGCAAATGGCCTTCCCAATGTCACCGACCTCACTGGAAAAACCACGCTCGGCGAGTTGATGGATCTGCTCTCCAAGCTCAGTGGCCTCCTGACCAACGACACCGGCACCATGCACCTTGCCGACTTCATCGGCACACCGCTCGTCGCCCTTTTCGGATCCACCGAACCTGTTCTCACCGGCCCGCGCAGCCCACGCAGTAAAGTCATCCGCCAAAAAGTGGAGTGCAGTCCCTGCTTCCTGCGCGAGTGTCCGATCGACTTCCGTTGTATGGAAGACATCCCCATGGAAAAAGTCGTTGCGGCGGTTTTGGAATTCACCAAAAAACGAGCCGCCTCGACTAGATAGCAGCCCGTCTGGCAGGTTCACTGCTTGGAATGTGTGAAATGAACCCGGTGTAAAATGCGGTGCACCACCGGCGATGCGAGCAAGCCGACAGTCAATACCACCACAAGTGTTCCAAAGAGGCAGTAGAGGGAGGAAAAAATCTTCAGCGCATTGGAGGACTCCCGCTCGGTGTAGAGAGGCCCTGCGCCACTCAGAAGCATGCAACTTTCTAGAAAGGCATCCACCCAGTTGAGCTTTCCGATCCACATGTATCCCGCCAATCCCACGCCTATAGCAAAGAGAACCAGCGCCAGACCCAGCAGAAAATGCTGAAAAACTCGGCCCGCAAAAACCCGCCCAGAGGCGAGGCGTTCCGTATGGTGTTCCCAGAACATCATACTTCTCTGTGGCCTTGATTCGGCCCGCCGTCAAATGCCCGGCCTCAGTCGAGCATCCGGAATGTGTCGGTTTTTTGAATGCTGCGAATGAATGCCGCAGCCAGTTTTGCCGCGTTCTTTGCATCCTCGAGGGAGATCATTTCCACCGGTGAGTGCATGTAGCGAAGCGGCACCGAAATCAGCCCGCAGGCCACGCCATCGCGGCTTGTGTAGATGACATCGGCATCCGTGCTTGTGCTGCGCGAGACGGCCTCGTGCTGGAGCGGGATTTTATGTTTTTCTGCGACTTCGATGAGGCGCTGCATGACGAGCGGATGGTTCGCCGCGCCGTGGGAAATGGTCGGGCCCTTACCGAGTTCGACCAAACCATGTTCTTTCACATTGATGCCTGGCGTGTCTGTGGCGTGGGTGACATCGAAGACAATCGCAACGGATGGTCGGATGCGGTGCGCGGCCATCTGTGCGCCCCGGCAACCGATCTCCTCCTGCACCGCATTGACGGCATAAGTGGAGGCGTAGGGGCGTTTTTTCGCGGAATGGAGGTCGGCGAGAATATTCGCCAGAATGAACCCGCCAATCCGGTTGTCCAATGCGCGCCCGACGATCAGTCCATCGGAAAATTCCATCGCATCATCGACAAAAACGGCAGGCGTTCCGACGCGGATGCCAAGTTTTTCGACATCCTTCGCCGAGGATGCACCGACATCGATGAAGAGTTCCTTCCACTCGGCGGGTTTGTCCTTCGAGGTATCCCGCAAGTGAATCGCCGTATTGCCGATCACGCCCTGCACGACTCCCTTCGATCCAAAAAGCCTGATCCGCCGAGCCGAAGCCAGCGTGCGGTCTGAGCCCCCGATTGGTCCAACGGCGAGAAAGCCCTTGTCATCGATATGCCTCACAATAAATCCAATCTCATCCGCATGGGCCTCCAGCATCACTCTCGGAGCCTTGGCATCCGCCCCCTCCAAGACTGCCCAGGCATTTCCGTGGGGATCCGACTCAACCCGGTCCGCATGCGGAGTCACATTTTTGATCCAAAGCCGCTGACCGTCTTTCTCCCATCCCGAAGGACTGGGCGTGGCAAGAATTTCGAGGAGGTTTTTTGTTTTCATAAAAGAAGAGTCTCTACCTAACAGAACACCTCCCGCATCAGCAAATACTCCTCCTGCGTTGGGCGCATCTCCGATAGTTGCAAAAAAAGCTGGACTACAATCCGATTTGAGAGCAAAGAGGGGCCATGCAATGGCCGATCAAAGTTCAGGGACGTGAAGTAGGTGAGGAAAAAGTGCGCTGGCTC
>JBILWM010000070.1:0-14448 GCA_044369905.1 Terrimicrobiaceae bacterium
CATGGGCCTTCGCGGAGGCGGCAGCAGAGAAATGCTGACCACTGCCGGTTCAACCGCCGGATGCGGAAAACCGCATGTCCGGTGGTGTGGAAGGCTCACGGGGCGCAATCCCCGTGGGCCCATCCGACCCCCCCTCGGTTTCAAAAGGGAGTGCAAGGGGGGGGACAATTTGTCCCCCCCCTTTGAAAGCATCGGCGAGCAGGGGGTCGCGTTTGCGCATTTTTTTCAAGTAGTCGGAAGGATTTGTGGAATCCGTCAGGGCAACAATGACATCGGTCATCACAAACCACCATTCGTTGTTGTGAATAGTGCGGCGGACTTGCTTGCGCTGGAACAAGGCAATACGGGTCTCAGGCGAATCGGCGGAGGGGTTCATGTTTTGTATTCGGTAAAGCTGGTAGCAAGCGCCGCGAAGGTTTTGGGCTGGTGTGTCTCGAATCCGTTTTGGTCCACGAAGACGAAATCATACCTCTGGCCGTTTTCCTCGGCGGCGGTGGCGTCGGCACACCATTGCTGGAGGCGGGCCATTTTGCGGGGGAGGTCGAGTTCGGCCCGGCCTTTGGTTTCCACGATCCAGATGGTGTGGTCGGCAGTGCGGACGATGAAGTCGGGGTGGTAGTTGGCGAGGTCGCCGTCGGTCTTCACATAATCAACGCGGAAGCCCACAGCGAGGTAGTTTTTGGCGAAGGCTTGGACATCTGGTGCCTGCTCAAGAAAGGCGGCAAAGCGAAGTTCGAAGCCGCCGGAATTTGGCTCGCCGACGACTTTGTTGAAGATGCTTTTGGTGGCGGCGAGGTTCTGGCGGTGGTCGGTGCGGAAGGGTCGCATTTCCTTGAGCCGGATGCGGTCTTCGATGCGGGTGGTGCCGGATTCCTGGACGGTGAGAGCGTTGATGGCGGCCTTGAACGCATCGTAGAGGATTTTCCCGGCATCGGGTTCGGAGAGGTTGCGGAGCACCACGGGGTCCTCCAGATTCACGGGCGAGGGGGCAAACAGACTCTCGCGCAGGAACGCCTTCACCTTGCCATAAAGGACATCGTAGCCGCCGACGAGTCGCAGGTCTTTGAGCAACTGGCGGGCGAAAAACGCGACGACTGAGCGGTAATCGGCCACGCCGGAGCCATCGAGCGTAATGGTGTGGTGGATCGCCGCGTCGAGCATGGTCTTGAAGACGATCTCGCGTGTCTCGTCGTCGGAAAACGGCTTGAGAGGCAGAACCGTGTTGCCGAACTTTGCCGGGTCGAGGGCGTCGAGATTCTTGAACTCGCGCTGGAAGCGGCGGCTGAGCTTCGGGAGTGGAATGTCGAGGGCGTCGAGGTTTTTGTCTTTGTTTTCAGTATCGACTTCCACAATGAGGGATTCCTGGCGGCTCGCACCCGCTCCCATTGGGACACGATCAAAGGTGACTCCCTCGCTTTGGATCGACTCGACGAACTCCATGAAGGCGGGTGTGCCCATGACGGACACTGTCTCGCGCACGGTGAGGTTGCCGGGATACATGCGGCGCAGACCGCGGCCGAGGGTTTGCTCCGGCAGGATATTGGATTTCGCGGCATAGGCGCGCAGGCCGCAGATCACGGTGACATTGCGCACATCCCAGCCCTCCTTGAGCATGAGCACGGAGACGATCGCTTTGTAGGGTGAATTCCAGGAATCAATCTCGTTCGACTGCTTGCGGAGAAGCTCGAGTTCGTCCTTGTTTTTGCCGGAGGCGGCTTCGTAAATTTCGCCGTTGTTTTTGGTGTGGATGACGAGAACCGCACCTTGCAGCTCGGGGCAGATTTCTTGCAGGTATTTCCCGACATCATCGCAATTCCGGGTGTCGTCCACCATCACGAAGAGGACGGCTTTTTTGCCAAGTTGGCGGTGCTCGGCCTGGCTCTTGCGCCACTCTTCGACGCCAAGCGCGAGGTAGTCCGCATATTTTTCCGTGAAGAGGGCGCTCCCTCTAGGAGAGAGCTTTCCTTGGCTGGGAGCGTCGGGTAGCACGGGGTGCTTCACGACATTCTGGTGGATGGCTTCGACGAGCGGATAATCACAGACGGTCTGGACAAAAATCGAGCCGTTGTCGTGACGCGGCGTGGCGGTCACATCGATTTGCAGGGCCAGCCGCCGGTCCTTTTGAAGCATCTTGTGGTGGATGTCTTGAATCGATTGGAACCACGCCATACGGGGATCGTGAATATGGTGGGCCTCGTCGTTGAAGACGGCGAGTTCCTCCACCTCGCGGATGATCTCGCCAAGGTCCGTGCGGCTGTCGGTGGTCTTGCCGACGGGTTTTTCGCCGAAGGCCTCGGAGAGGAAATAATCGCGGAGGTCGTCGTCTTCCAGCGAAGGCTCGCGGACATCGCCAAGAAAAACGCGGTGGATGTTTGTGAGAAATATGTTTCCCGTTTCGCGAACGACGCGCACATCATCCTGGATGTGGAGCGTGATCTGGAAATCGTCGCGCCAGTTGCGCCCGTCATGGCCATTTGGCGGGAGGATTGGGTCGTTGAAGAAAATTTTCAGACCGTCGAAGTCGGAGCGGAGCCGGTCGAGGACGATGATGTTTGGAGCGATGACGAGGAAGTTGCGGGCGAGTGCGGAGTCAGGCTCGTAGAGCTTGTGGAAAAAGCTCCATGCGATCAGGAGCGAAATGACTTTGGTTTTTCCCGCACCCGTGGCGAGTTTGAGGACATAGCGGGGCCACTCCTCCGCAAACATGCCGGGGGATACCGCGCCGGACGCATCGAAGCGGATGAGATCGTATTTGTCGCGCGCCTGCCTGACCTCGTGGAGCCAGATGACAGATTCGACCGCCTCGCGTTGGGCGAAATAGTATTGGAACGAAGAGAGCGTGCCGTCGCTGTTCTCAAGGAGGTGCTGCGTATCGAACCAATGGCGCAAGAGGGCGGAAGAGGTGGCGGAAGCGCCGGGATAGCCTGCATTTCGCCACGCGAAAACCTCTTTGCGGATTGTCGCGACCATTGGTGGCAGCAGCTTTTCATAGGCCGTGCCGCGCATTTCCTCTGCGGCTGGAAACCAGCGGTGATCAGGGTGGAGCGGCAAAAAAGCTAATACGGGAAATTCTGGATGCAGGGCCATAAAGCAGAAGAGTATCGGAATTTCGAACGCAAAAGCGAGCAGACCTTTTGTCGGTCTATTGGTAAAATTTCCCTTTGATGTAAAAAACTGATCGCACGGAATTTGCGATGTATTCCGAATTAAAGTGCCGGCGCCATTCCTTTTTTGAGAACGCGGGCGGTGGGAGAAGCCATTTTTGGCGGCCCGATTTTGAGTAGGGGGCGTAGACTCCAGGATGTTGGCCGGCGGAGACGATGACGGCAGGTGTATCGAGTGCGCACGCCATGTGGGCGGCGGCGGTATCCACCGTTAGGACGAGGCGGGCTTCGGCGATGGATTGCAAGAAATCGGGGAGCGGGACGGGTGGGGCGAGGTGGATGTTGGTGATGCCAGCGGATTGAAGAGTGCGGGCGAAGGCTTGGAGACGGTCTGCTTGGCTTGGCCCGGCGGCGAGTTGGAGCGGGGCTTCAGCGCGCTCGTGGTCAAGGAGTTTCAAAGCGCGAGCCCAGGCCTCGGCGGGGTAATCCTTGGATGTCGTCGAGCTGAATGGGCACAGCAGCCAGTGGTTTTTCGCAGAAACCTCGCGGGGAGGCGTCAGCGTGGGAAGGATTTCTTCGTCGGAAACCTTGCGTTGGAAGACTTCCTCGGCGACGAGGCGGTTTGCTTCGATATCGGTGGGAAGTCGTCCGGCCGGAGGGTAGGGGATGAGGGTTGGTTTGAAGGAGGAGCGGACGAAATTCTCGACGGCGGGGCGCCGCATGCGAGGGTTTGCCAGGAGAAGGTTTTCGCAGGCGATACGGCGTTTGGTTCGAGGGAGATAGAATGTGATCGTGTGCAGATAAGCGCGCATGCTTCGCAGGCAGATGGCGGCGTCCACACGCAAGGTCAGCAGGCGAAGCCAAGCCGGCAGGCAGTTGATCACATTCACCGTGGCCAAGTTGACGAGACGGCGTTTTTCACTCAGGTGGAGCGGGATAACTTCGGCTTCAGGAAACTGCGCCTTCGCCAGCGGAGCGACATCCGCTCTCACAGCAATGACGAGATTTTTCTCACTCAATTCCCGCGCCATGAGGCGAATGCATCCTGTTGCGAGGATGAAGTCGCCGATGGCGTCGGGTTTGAGAATGAAAACGCGCAAGCGCGGTCAGACCGTATAGGTCGTGGAGGCGGTGGTGCCGCCTTGGCCGGTCCAATTCGTGTGGAAGAACTGTCCACGGGGCTTGTCCACGCGCTCGTAGGTGTGGGCACCAAAGAAGTCGCGCTGGGCTTGGAGCAGGTTCGCTGGCAGGACCGCTGAGCGGTAACTGTCGAAGAACGAGAGGGCTGTGCTGAATGCGGGAACCGGGATTCCACGCTTGGCGGCGATCGCCACCACATTGCGCCAGGCTTTCTGGTTTTTCTTCATCTCGCCTTTGAAAAAGTCGTCAAAGAGAAGGTTCGTGAGCTTGGGTTTTTTGTCGAAGGCGTCTTTGATCTTACCAAGGAAGCGGGAGCGGATGATGCAACCTCCGCGCCACATGAGGGCGATGCCGCCCCAGTTGAGCTTCCAACCGTATTCGGCAGCGGCGGCGCGCATGAGCATGTAGCCCTGGGCGTAGCTGATGATTTTCGAAGCGTAAAGGGCTTGGCGGACTTCGTCTATGAGCTTGGCGCGTCTCTTGGCATTGCGCGCGGCTGGAATGGACGGGTTCGGGCCCTTGAGTTTGCGGGCGGCTTTCACGCGTTCTTCCTTGAGGGCGGATACACAACGAGCGTAAACCGCTTCTGCCATGAGGGTAATCGGGACTCCCATTTCCAGCGAGTTGATCACCGTCCACTTGCCGGTGCCTTTTTGGCCAGCCGTGTCGAGGATTTTGCTCAAGAGCGGTGTGCCGTCGGTGTCTTTTTTGGCAAAAATATCGCGGCTGATTTCGATGAGGTAGCTGTCGAGGTCGCCTTTGTTCCATTCGGCAAAAACATCGTGCAGTTCCTGCTCGTTCAAGCCGAGGCCGTTTTTCAAAATATTGTAGGCTTCGCAAATTAGCTGCATGTCGCCGTATTCAATACCGTTATGCACCATTTTTACATAATGGCCTGCGCCCTCTTCGCCGACCCAATCGCAGCACGGTGAGCCATCTTCCACTTTAGCGGAAATGGATTGGAAAATGTCTTTCACATGAGGCCATGCGGCAGGCGATCCACCGGGCATGATGCTCGGTCCACGGCGGGCACCTTCTTCTCCACCAGAAACGCCCGTTCCAATGAAAAGCAAACCCTTGGCTTCGAGTTCGCGCTGGCGGCGGTTTGTGTCATTATAGAGCGAATTTCCACCGTCGATGATGATGTCGCCGGGTTCGAGATAAGGGGTGATTTGAGCAATAAAGTCATCCACTGGTTGGCCGGCCTTCACGAGCATCATGACGCGGCGTGGGCGTTTGAGTTTGGAAACCAGTTCCTGAATCGAGTGGGCGCCCTGCACTTTTGTGCCTTTTGCCTCATTTGCCAAAAATTCGTCCACTTTTGAGGTGGTGCGGTTGTAAACGACGACCGTGTAGCCGTGGTCGTTCATGTTGAGGACGAGGTTCTGGCCCATCACGGCCAATCCGATGAGACCGATGTCTCCTTGTGGTGTAGTGTTTTCCATTATGTGTTTTTTATGATTTGGCAGACGGATGCGAGGTGCACTCCTCTGCCAACTCAGCGACCATGTGAAAAAATTGCGGAAATGTTAAGAAAAAAATCAAATTTTATCGACTGGATGGATTCCTCGCAATTGGGAGGGCAGTAAAAAAGAATGATGATGCCTGCAGTCAAAAAGAACCCTGAATAAGATTTAAACATCTTTTATTTATTAAAATGCGTCATGATTTTCGCCAAAACCTCTCCTGCGATTTCTTCGATCGACCGAGAGGCGTCGATCAGGTGCACTCGCTTGGGATTTTCTTTCGCAAGGTTCAAGTAACCATGGCGCACGGCTTCGAAAAAATCTGTCGACTCGCGTTCGATGCGGTCGGGTTTGCGATTGGAGGCCCGCATGCGGGAAAGCGAGGTTTGGTGGTTTAGGTCGAGCAGGATGGTAACATCAGGCAAACAGTCCCCGACCGCGAAGGCGTTGATGCGCGCGGTGTCATCCGACGGAATGCGGCGGGCTACGCCTTGATAGACGGTGGTGGAATCCAGAAAACGGTCGCAAATAACAACGCGTCCTTCCGCGAGTGCGGGAAGGATTTTTTCCCGAACCAGCTGCGCGCGGCTGGCTGCAAAGAGGAGCAACTCGGCTTCGGGAGTCAGCGCCTCGCCTTCGGGGGCGTGTTGCAAGAGGTGCCGAATCGCCTCGCCAGCGGCCGTGCCTCCGGGTTCGCGAAAGAGCAGGGGATCGAATCCCAAGGAGCGGAGTTTGTCGGCCAGGAGCGTGATCTGAGTGGATTTTCCGCACGCCTCGGAGCCTTCGAATGTGATGAAGAGACCTTTTTTCGACATTTTGAGTGGAAGTCCTTTGATATTCGGTGAAATTCCTTTTAGCAAAGCTCGAATGAACTACTGGCTCGTTAAGCAGGAAACCACAGCCTACGCGTGGGAGGATTTCGTGAAGGACGGAAAAACGGCCTGGACCGGCGTAAGGAATTTCCAAGCAAGGAACCACCTTCGCGCTATGGCGCTGGGCGACCATGTCCTCTACTACCACAGTGTGACTGGTAAATCCGTCGTCGGCATTGCAGAGGTCGTCCGGTCGGCCTACGCCGATCCCACAGCTTCCGAAGGCGACTGGTCCTGTGTGGATTTGAAACCGGTTGGCGCTTTGAAGCACCCTGTCTCCCTTGAGCAAATCAAAGCCGAGCCCTCGCTTGCTGACATCGGACTCTTGCGTCAATCGCGCCTCAGCGTGATGCCACTCACAAAAGCGGCCTTTGAAAAAATCGTGCAGATTTCCAAAAAGTGACCTGACGATACGGCCTGCGCTCGAACCAATCCATGTCCACTCTCCACTTCGCCGTTGCATCGACATTCTCACCCCGTTTTCGGGCTGTTCTGGCCGAGGCCGACCGCGCGGCCAGGATGTTCGGCGCTCGATTGAGCGTGCTCCATGCGGGCGAGCGCACGGAGGAAAAAGCGTCGAGCTTCAAAAAGGTTTTTTCGGACTTGGCCAGGGAAAATGTGGAAATCTACTGGTGTGAGGGAGCTACTCCGGCACAGGCATTGGTCACCGCCGCAACGAATGAAAAATTCGATCTCTTCATCGCCGGCACGATTGCCCGTCCCAACGACCCGCGAAATTTCACCGGCACCATCGTGCGTGAGCTTTTTTCGCGCACGCCATGCGACCTTTTACTGATTCCTGATCCCAAGGAGGAGTCCCCCGCCGAGCTGAACGCCTGCCTTCTGGTGGAGGCTCATTCTCCTCGCTGGCGGGCTGCCAAGGAAACCCTCAAGACGCTTAAACCCGCCAAAATCTCGATCCTCGCGGCGGATAGTCCCTTCGCGCTGGCACGCCGCTCGCTCCTCGGCGCCGAGTCGGAAGAGGGGTCGCTTGATGATATTTGCGATGAACTCAGCTGCATCACTCCGGCTGTCGATTTGCGCCGCATCCGATCCAACACCGGTTTTATGATTTGCGAGGTGGTGCAGGAAATGGCTCCCGATTTTCTCTTTGTGGAATCCGGTTGGAAGGCCGGTCAGCGCATCCTGCCACCATATCTTGGGTGGCTCGAGCAGGTCATTCCCAGCAGGCTTTTTCTTTTTGGAAAACCTCCCCGCAGCGCGATGGAGGAAGGCGCCATCATCCCGCTTTAAGGCGGTTGCCTCGAGACATGGGAAACGCCCAAGCCTCATTGGTGCTCGCCTCCTGGAGCTTCGAGCCCGTGCCTGCGCTCGGACTGATTCTCGCGGCGTTTTTGTATTGGCGGGGTTGGCGCAAGGTCCGCCGACTGGCTCCCGAGCGTTTTCCGGAGTGGAGACTGATGTCCTTTCTCGGTGGCTTGCTTGTGATCTACATCGCTCTGGCATCGCCACTCGATGCCTTCGCCTCGTGGTTGCTCAGCGTGCACATGGTTCAGCACCTCCTTCTCACAATGGTTGCGCCTCCGCTGATTCTTCAAGGCGCTCCTTTTTTGCCCATGCTTTCGGGGTTGCCCCGTGGATTTGTGCGCTCGGGTTTGGGGCCTTTTTTAAATGAACCCCGACTCAAAAAACTCGGCGCCCTCCTTGTCCACCCCTTCTTCGCCGGGCCGCTTTTCATGCTTTCAAATGTGCTTTGGCACATCCCCGCCTTCTACGAGCTCGCCTTGAGTTCGCCGGCTTGGCATCAGGTCGAGCACCTGTGTTTTCTCACGACGGCGATGCTTTTCTGGTGGCCCGTCGTGCAACCCTGGCCTTCGCGACCCGCTGTGCCGCGTTGGGTGCTCATTCCCTACTTGCTGGTGGTGGACCTCCAAAATACCGCGCTCTCCGGTTTTTTTACATTCTACGGCCGTGTCCTCTATCCGACCTATGCCGCCGCGCCTCGCATCACGGGCCTTTCTGCGATTGATGACCAAACCTTCGCCGGAACGATCATGTGGGTGCCCGGTTCGGTGGCCTTTCTGCTGCCTGCTGCGGTCATTGCCATCAAATACCTGTCTGGCTCCAATCTCGTCAGGCGGCGTCCGAAGGTAAAAATAAAGCCGCAGCCCCTCGAGCCGCGCAGGCCATTCGATCTCCTGCGCGTGCCGGTTCTCGGCGCCCTCATTGGATCGAAGTATTTCCGCGTCTCCATGCAGGCTTTGCTTTTTGGGTTGGCCATCCTTGTGGTGTTCGACGGCCTCTTTGGTCCGCAAGTCGGAGCGATGAATCTCGCCGGGGTGCTGCCATGGACGCACTGGCGAGGCTTCATCATTCTCGCCCTGTTGGTCGCAGGAAATCTTTTTTGCATGGCGTGCCCGTTCACCTTTGCGAGGGATCTCGGACGCAGAATCTTTCCCGCCACGCACCGCTGGCCGCGATTCCTGCGCTCGAAGTGGCTCGCCATCGGCCTGCTGGTCCTCTTTTTCTGGGCCTACGAGTTTTTCGACCTCTGGGAAACCCCGTGGTGGACGGCATGGATCATCATTTTCTACTTCGCCGCCGCCGTGCTTGTGGATGGCTTCTTCAAAGGCGCGAGCTTCTGCAAACATGTTTGCCCGATCGGTCAATTCCACTTCGTTTCCTCCCTCGTCTCCCCGCTGGAAGTCCGGGTGCGGGATTCCAGCGTCTGCGCCACATGCCGCACTCATGATTGCCTGCGCGGAAACGAGTCCCAGCGCGGTTGCGAACTCCACCTCTTCCAACCCGCCAAGTCGGGAAACATGGATTGCACCTTCTGCCTCGATTGCGTGAAAGCCTGCCCGTCCGACAATGTCGGCATCCTCGCCGTCCCTCCCGGGCGCGACCTCCTTCACGAGGGCAAACGCTCCGCCGTCGGCGACTATTCCCGCCGCCCGGACCTCGCCGCCCTGATCCTCGTGCTCACCTTCGCCGCCTTTGCCAATGCCGCTGGTATGACCGTGCCGGCCCTGGAGATGGAGAAAAAACTCGGTCCTGCAAGCGGCCTCGTTTTCGTGGCATTCGTCCTCTTGCTTCCGTTCTTGCTTGCCTCCGCCTGTGCGTGGTTGAGCCTGAAGTTCGGCGCAACCGCCACCCGCTGGCGCGAGCACCTCTGCGGCATGGCAGTCCTCTTCGCCCCGCTGGGAGTCTCCATGTGGGCCGCGCATTTTCTCTTCCACCTCGTTACCGCCGCCCTCACGCCTTGGCCCGTCCTCCAGCGCCTCGCCAAAGACGCCGGCATTTCCTCAACCCTCCCGAATTGGAACATCGCCTCCCTGGGCTTCACCGAGCTCCCCGCCCTCGAAATCTTCCTCCTCAACGCCGGTTGCCTTTTCACTCTCTGGCTCCTCTGGAAAAAAACACTCACCACCTCCAAAGCACACCGCCTCCTCGCCTTCCTCCCCTGGGCCCTGCTTGCCTGCGCCCTCTACGCCCTCGGCATCTGGATCATTTTTCAACCAATGGAAATGCGCGGCACTCTCCAATTCGCCCTTCCGGGATGATTTGTTGTGCTGGCTTTCCTGCAAACCTTGAAGCCCTCAGGATGGAGGCATCTCCGAATAATCAAAGAAACCCCATCTCAGCGCCTGCGGGAATATTTCCCGGCTCTTGTGTGCAATTAGCGCGACCAGGAGGGCTCGGAGACTTTTCCAAGGCCTGAGATAACCGGGGTGCGGCGGCCTTTGACTGTGTCGAGGAGGATGATGGAGGATCCGTCGCTGTAGATGATGTGGCGGGAGTCGGCGCCCCAGGAGGGGTCTTGGCCTTCGGCGACGATTCGTGCTGCGCCCGTAGAGAGGTCCATTATCGCGATGGCGAAGCCGCCTTGGCGGACGGTGAAGGCGATTTTTTTGCCGTCGGGCGACCAGCTTGGCTCGGTGCAATAGCCGAAGCCGGTCGGAACAAGGCGTCCCACGCCGCCGGCGGCGCTGATGCGGTAGAGTTGGGGGCCTCCGCGTTCGTCGGAGGAGTAAATGATCTCGCCGCCGTCGGGCGACCAAGATGGAGAGGACTCGACAGCGCGGGTGCGTGTGAGGCGGCGTCCACCGCTGCCATTTGCGGCGACGATGTAGAGCTCGGGGTTGCCGTCTTTGCTCAGTGTGCAGGCGATGCGGCCGCCTTCGGGTGAAAAGCTGGCGCCGGAGTTTGTGCCGGGGAAGCTGAGGATTTTCGAGCGGGCTCCGGAGGCGATGTCGATATTGTAGATATCCGCATAACCGCTCTGGTAGCCGGTATAGGCGAGTTTCGAGCCATCGGGTGAGATGGCGGGCGCAACGCTGATGGCGCGGTCCTGGGTGATCTGGCGTTGGTTGGCACCATCGTAGTCGGCGGAGTAGATTTCCTTTGCGCCGCTGCGGTTGCTCACGAAGACGATCTTTGAGTTGGCGATGCCTTTTCCGCCTGTGAGGGTTTCAATGATATCATCCGAAAACTGGTGCGCGGCGGTGCGGGTATTTGCCGTGTAGGTTTTTTGGAGAACGACGCTGCCCCGGTTGTCTGTCACGGTGCCCTGAAGCGAACCGCCGGAGGCTGTCGCGCTCGCAATGAAGTTCGCACGCTCGGGGATTCCGATGGAGAACAGACCAGAGAGGTCGAGGTCGTTGGATACGACTTTGCCTGCAATCGCGGCATCTGGACCGGCGAAGGGTTTGATGGAGATATTCAGGGTGTCGCTCTTCTTGACCGTAATTGTGGCTTCCTCCTGTGCGTGCAGGAATGCGGTGCAGAGGACGAGGGCGAGAGCCGTGTAGAGTGTGCGGATGTATTTCATAAGGATGGTGTTTTTGTGTCAAAGGCGGCGGGTTTTGACAAGTCAGGATCGGAAGCGGCGGCCGAGTGGAAATGTGCCGAGAATTGAAATGGATTGGGCTTGGCGCTTGGCCAGATCCAAGGCGCGCGCCACGGCGGGATCGTCCTCGGCTCCTTCGAGTTCGATGTAGAAAACATAGGTCTGCGGTTGCCCGGGAACCGGGCGGGAGACGATGCGTGTGAGGGTGACTTTTTGCCTGGCGAATGGCCCAAGGAATTTGTGCAGGCTGCCGCATTGGTTTTGCAGGGTTGCGGCGAGTGCTGTGCGGTTCGGGGTGGGGGTATCCGAGGGTTTACGGGCGATGATGAAAAAATTCGTCACATTCACTTCCTGTCCGTCCGACGGCGTAGCGAGGATGTCGAGGTTGTAGATTTCGGCTGCTCCTGGGGAGGCGAGGGCAGCAGCTTTGGGATCTGCTGCGGCCCGCTCGGATGCTGTGGCGGTGCTGGCAACCGGAACGAGAGTGGCATCGGGATGGTGGATTTTGAGCCACTCGGCATGGTGTTTGATCTGGGTGAAATGCGAGTAGACCGTCTGGACAGCCGCTCCCTTGTGACCGAGCAGCGCGATGCGGATGTCGAGAGAGATTTCCTCTAAAATGAAAATCGATCCCGAATGGCGGATCAGCAGATCGATGGTATCGTAAACCGTGCCGCCAGATGAGTTCTCGACAGGCACGAGCCCGAGAGGCGTTGATCCACTCAGAACGCTCTCGAAAACCCCGTCAATCGCCCCGCAGGCGATGAGGTCGGCTTTTTTTCCGAATCGTTGGCGGGCGAGGATTCCCGAGAAGGTTCCCTCAGGTCCGAGATAGGCGACTTGGCTCATGTGTGCGGGATTAAACCACAAACAGCCTTCGCGGCGCAAACCCAAGAGGGGCTGTTCGTGATAAAAAAGGCTTCCGCACGCGGGTGCACCTGCTTTAGCTCGTTCCATGATCTCTACCCTCTTGCGCCATGCCGCGCGCGTTCCTGCGATTCTGGCGCTGGGTTTTCTAACATCCTGCAGCAGCTTCAACCCGCTCGGCCCGGATTCCAAAGGACCTGTTCCGAGGCCCCCGCGCCCGATTGCACATACAGACACGAAGTTTGCCTGGGGCATTTCTACAGCCAGTTACCAATACGAAGACCCTGCCGTGAAACCCGGCGACGCGGATTATTTTTCGACAGATTGGGACATCATGGTTTCTAAGGGTGGCGCGCCTAAGAAAGGAAACGCTCTTTATTCCTGGAGCCACTTCGATAAAGACCTCGCCGCCCTGAAAAAGACAGGTGTCACCCATTACCGATTCAGCCTTGAGTGGGCGCGCATCGAGCCGCGCATGGGCGAGTTCAACGAGGAGGCGCTGGACCGTTATGTCGAGATCGCCCGCCGTCTGAAATCTGCGGGCATCGAGCCTGTCGTCTGCCTCTGGCACTTCACATTCCCGGATTGGCTCTACGATCAAAAAAATCCCAAGGCCTCGAACTGGCTCCACCCGAACGCCCGCGAGCGCTGGCTGGTGTATCTGGACAAGGTGCTGCCTCGCCTCGCGCCCTACACGAATTACTTCGCCCCGCAGAATGAACCGAACGGTCAGATCACGACAGCTTACATCGCTGGCCAGTGGCCCCCGGCGATGACGCTTGCCCTTGGCACCTATTGGAAGGCGATTGATGCTAGCACCGGTATGTTCCGCGATGCCGCCGCGCGGATCAAAAAGGTGAAACCTTCCGCCAAGGTCGTCTCCGTTGAGGCCCTGCCATGGTGGAAACGCTCGTTCCTCGACCCGGGCGGGCTTTTTTACAACACCATGATCCATGGAAACATCGACCACCTCGACCGCATCTGGGATGTCTGCGACATCATTGGCATCAATTACTACTACTCCCAGGTCGCCAGCCCGACATCGTTCATCGCCGAAGCGTGGAGGAGGGGGCATAACTACACCATGATGGGATGGCGCATCAACCCGAACGGCCTCTATAACGAGATCCGGCGCGTTGGTGACCGCTACGGCAAACCCATGATGATCACCGAAAACGGCATCGCCACGCCGAACGACTCGAAGCGCATCTGGTATATGAAAAACCACCTCGCCGCCATTGGACGCGCTATCCGCGATGGCTACGATGTGCGCGGATACTTCAGTTGGTCCCTCGCCGATAACTACGAGTGGCACTACGGCTACAAGGCCAAGTTCGGCCTCGCCACGATGGATTCCAAAACCTACGACCGCATCTTGAAACCATCCGCGTATTACTTCCGCAACACCATTCGCTCCACCAAAACAACGGGCGATGTGAGTAAGCTCCAGCCTTCGGACAGCTTCCAAAAATTGCCACACAAGCCATGAATAAAAGCCGTGCCATTTATCCTGGGAGCTTCGATCCCGTTCACTTCGGCCACATCGATGTGATCAGGCGCTCCACGCATCTGTTTTCGCATCTCATCATCGCCGTGGCGGCCAGCAAATCGAAGGGACCACTTTTCAGTGTTGAGGACCGCATCGCCATGCTGCGCGAAACTCTCGGCGATGATCCGGCCATCACCATTTTGCCACTCGAGGGCTTGCTTGTGGATTTTGCCCGCGCGCATGGAGTTTTTACCGTCATTCGCGGTCTGCGCGCTGTATCGGATTTCGAATTCGAATTCCAAATGGCCCTCATGAATCGCAAGCTGGAGCCGCGATTGGAAACGGTCTATCTCACGCCCAAGGAGGACTACACCTACCTCAGTTCCCGCATCATGAAAGAAGTCGCCCGGTTTGGTGGCGATGTGAGTCAACTCGCTCCACCATGCGTGGCCGAAAGGCTCGCGCGGATGCGTGTTCGTTGTCAGGACTCAGAGTAGTCCGTCTTTCTGCCAAGTAGCAGTTCATGCCTCGGCTGTATTCAGTGCTATGGGAATCTCTTTTAAAATGGGCCACACAGGGCGTTTGGCTGGATTGGTCATAGAAGGGGACGCGTGTTGAGGATGAGGTTGAGGGCTTCTCTGCGGTGGCGGTGGTAAAATTCGAAGAAGGCGGACAGAGGTTCTCCTTGTTTGAATGGAAT
>JBILWM010000149.1:0-4271 GCA_044369905.1 Terrimicrobiaceae bacterium
AGTCCCTCACACCCCTTGCGATCGACCGTCAGGTCAAAAACTACCAACTCACCCTCGCCCTCGGGCAGTTCGAGCTTTTGCAAAAACTCGGCGGAACCGCTCCAGATGAAGATCGCGCCCTGACGGAGTTTGTCTGGAATCTTCTCGTTCTTCAGCACCAGTCCCGCGAACTCGGCATCGAGCCGACCGATGACCAGGTTGCGAACCGGATCAAGCAGGTTCCGATCCTCCAAGCGGGTGGACAATTCGATCCGCTGAAGTATGGACAGTTTGTCAGCGAGCAACTAGCTCCGCGCGGCTTCACCGAGCGCCAACTCGAGGAGGTGATCCGCGACTCCCTGCGCCTTGAAGCTCTCAGCAAAATTGTCGAGGCACCCGCAGCCATCAGCGAAGGTGAGATGCAAGCCATGGCCCGCGCCTTCCAACCTGTCACGGCGGGCTTCGTGAGGTTCGGGCGCAAGCAAGAGAACGACAAAATCCAGATCAGCCCGGAGGAGGTCTCGTCCATCCACCAGCAGAACCAGGCCGCTTTCATGGCGGATGAAACCCGCGAGGCGCGCTGCGTGGTTTTCGAGCTTCCAGCCGATTCGAAACTCGAAGGAAAGGATAAGGTGGACGCCCTTCAGAAGCTCGCCAACGCAGCCAGCGAACTCACCGATTCCCTCGCACAGGCGGGAGCATCGCTCGAGCAACTCGCCTCAAAAGCCGGCGCAAAAATCATCAAGCTCACGGCTTTCGACCGCACCGGCAGCCCAGCCCAAGCCCCATCCAGCCTCAATACGGAAGCCATGGCCGACCTCGCTCCCGCTGCGTTCCTAGTTCCGAAGGCGGGCGCGACGAGTGATGTCATCCAGTCGGGCGATGCCTTCTACATTATCGAAGTCACCGCCGTGAATCCGTCCCGCCCGCTCACGCTCGACGAGGCGCGCCCTCGCATCGAGGCGCAACTCCGCGCGCAGAAGGCCGAGCAGATTTTCACAGCCGATGCGACATCTGCAGCGAACGCTCTGCGCGCCGCCGTGGCCGGTGGAAAATCCTTCGCCGAGGCCGCCGAAGCCCAGAAGTTGAAAGTCGAGGAAATCAAAAATGTCGTGGCCGCCGCCGAATCGACATCTCCCGAAAACCAAGCCATCGCGGGCTCTACACTGCTGCTCAAGGAAGGCGGAATTTCAAACCTCGAAGGCGCTCCCTGGGGTGCTTTCGTCGCGCAACTCCAGTCCCGTGCTCCAGTTGATCAAATGGCCTTCGGTGCCCGGGAGACACAGATTCGCGAGAGCCTGCTTCGCAACAAGCGCGACCTGCTCTTCATGGAGTGGCTGCGCGTGAGCCGCGAAGCCGCGCGCATCACTGTGCCTGCAGGCCGCCAAGGCTGATGGATCCAAAAATCGAGGAAATTTTCGACGATGCCACGGGCGATATAGCCGTTGGAGATCTGGAGGCGGCGATCGAGAAATACCGCCGTTGCGTCGAGATGGATCCCGAATTTTTTGAAGGCTGGCACGCGCTCGGCATGTCGCTGATGAAAAACGGCCGCAACGCCGAGGCTGTCGAAGCCGGGCTGCAAGCCGTCAAGCTCCGCCCGCAGGACATGCTCGCCTGGTCCAGCCTCTCGCTTTTCCATGTCCGCAACAACCAGATCAAGGAGGCCGAGGCCGCAGGCGGCAAGGCGCGCATTCTCTCCTGGGGCGGAAAAATCAAAACCGATTCCTAACACACCATGCCGAACACATTCTTCATCACCACCGCGATCGACTACACCAATGGCGCGCCGCACATCGGCCATGCCTATGAGAAGGTCCTCGCCGACGCCATCGCCCGTCACCAACGCCTCGCCGGACGCGATGTCTTCTTCCTCACAGGCGTCGACCAGCACGGACAGAAGGTTCAGCAATCCGCCCAAAAGCGCGGAGTCGAGCCGGCCGAGTTTGTTGCCGAAATCACCAACCTCTTCGTGGAACTCTGGAAAAAACTCGACCTCAGCCACGACGCCTGGGCCGCCACCGTGGAGAACCTGCACAAATCCTGCGTGCAAGGCATGCTCCAGCGACTCTGGGATGAAGGCCAATTTTACAAAGCCACCCAGAGCGGCTACTACAGCGTGCGCCAGGAGCAATTCCTCACAGAAAAAGAACGCGGCCCCGACGGCGAGTTCGGCCCCGAATGGGGCGAGGTCGTCGAGATCGAGGAGGAGAACTACTACTTCAAACTCGCCGAGCACCGCGACTGGCTCCTCAATCTCATCGACTCCCGCACACAAGCGGGAAATCCTCTCGTCGTCCCCGATTTCCGCGTCGCCGAGCTTCGAAACGCCGTGGAGAAGCTCACCGGAGACCTCTGCATTTCCCGCCCAAAGTCCCGCCTCACCTGGGGCATCGAGCTTCCCTTCGATCCCGCCTTTGTGACCTATGTCTGGTTCGACGCCCTTTCGAACTACATCAGCTTCGCCGGCTACGACGCCAAGCCGGGAGCCGATCTCAGCCTTTTCAAATCCCGCTGGCCCGCCCTGCATGTCATCGGCAAGGACATTCTCATCCCGCCCCACGGCATCTACTGGATGATCATGCTCCGTGCCCTCGGCTTCACCGATGCCGAAATGCCCACGCTGCTCGTCCATGGCTGGTGGAACATCTCCGGCGCCAAGATGAGCAAAAGCCTCGGAAATAGCATCGATCCCGAGATCCTCGTGGCCCGCTACGGCCAAGCCGCCGTGAGATATTACCTGCTCAGCGACATCTCCACCGGACGCGATGCCGACTTCAGCATCGAGCGCCTCGAACAGCGCTACAACGCCGAGCTCGCCAACAGCCTCGGCAACCTCCTGAACCGCACCCTCAGCATGGCCAAGCGCTACCGCAGCGGCATCCTGCGCCGCATGGAGTCCCCGCTCGCCGCCTTCGTTCAGGAAAAAACCGCCGCCTACGACGCGGCCATGTCATCCTATCAAGTCCAAGCAGCCATCGAGGCCGCGATGGAGATCGTGACCCGCTGCAACGCCTATGTGGAGGAAACCGCCCCGTGGAAACTCGCCAAAGACCCCACCCAATCCGATAAACTCGACGAGGTCCTCTACACGCTCTCCGAGTCCCTGCGCATCATCTCGATCCTCATGTCACCGATCATCCCCGGCGAAGCGGATGCCATACGCACCCAGCTCAACTGGCAAGGCGAAGCCTCCCTGGCAGCCGCCCAATGGGGAGCGCTCCCGGAGGGCCACCAACTCGGCGAACCCGTCCCGCTGTTTCCGCGCATCGAAACGCAGGCGTGAATTAAGTCGCCACATCAAGAACGGGTATCGGCAAAACCATGATCAACCCGACACCGAGGCCTTTTGGCGACTACCTTGTGTTTGCTGATGAGAGCGGCGATCACAGCCTTACAAGCATCGATCGCCAATATTCCGTCTTTCTTCTGGCATTCGCGATAATCCTCAAGGAGGACTACATTCAACAAGTTTGCCCCGACCTTCAGAAATTTAAGATGCAACATTGGGGACACGACGAGATTGTTCTCCATGAGCACGATATTCGCAAACCCCGTGAAGCCTTCGGCTTTCTGCTCAATTCGATCAAGCGAGAGACATTCCTACACGGCCTAAACCAAATTATGGCATCGCTCCCGGTGACAATCATCGCCGTGATCATAGACAAACCAGCCTTTTCCGCGCACCACCATGGCAACGAGCTTTCTGGAGTTTATGACTTCGCCATGAAGAAAGGCTTGGAGGCTGTGCATCTTTATCTTGGTGCCAAAGGGCAGACCGACTTCCAGACACCGGTAATCGTCGAGTGCCGTGGACGCAAAGAAGACAAGGAACTCGAACTCTCTTTTCGCCGTTTTTGCGATACCACGCCCAAGCATTCGAGCCCTCTTCCCTTTGAACTCGTCATGGTGCCGAAGGCTTCCAACTCCGCTGGACTCCAACTTGCCGACCTCATAGCGAGGCCCATTGGACTTCACCACCTACGACCAAACCAAGCCAATCGTTCATTTGAAATCCTGCAAAGAAAACTCCATCGCGGACTGCTTGGCGATGTCGAAGGGCATGGACTCTCGCGCGTTCCTTAAAAATGCGAAAGGCCCTCGGACATTTCCAAGAGCCTAACGCCGGCCGGACATTTCCAACCCAACTTGAAATTTATAGTAACACGTCTGTTGGAGTGCCCCCGAAATTTGATCCAATTGTTATGAGAGGATTTGTTCTTGTTTCGGGTTGGTTTCGCTGTCTTGCGGAGCGTAGGCCGTAGGCCGAAGCGTAGCAAGACAGCGTGCCG
>JBILWM010000150.1:0-4255 GCA_044369905.1 Terrimicrobiaceae bacterium
ACCTTGTTGCAATCTATGGCAAAAGTTCCAAAACATCTCTCACCCAAGCCGAGCAAAACGCGCTCCGGAAAATTGCGCACCAAATCCGAAATTCTTGAGGCGCTTCAGGACATGCCTTTTGATGGCGGGCACTTGGTCGCCTCGGCCACTCAATTTGCAGAGGCTCTGCAGGACTCCCGCAAAGCCACTTTGCGCCGCGCGAGCATCCCAAGACCAGAATCGCTTGATGCCAGCCAGATCGTGGACTTGCGCAAGAGCCTCAATCTTAGCCAAGCCGTTTTCGCGGCCTTCCTCGGCGTCCGACCTGCGAGTGTGATGAGCTGGGAGTATGGCCGGCGGCGACCCTCCGGTTCGGCTCTACGCCTTCTTCAAATCGCGACCCGCCACCCTGAAGTTCTTCTAGAAGTCGCTTGATAACGAAGTGACCGGTTCGCTGTTGATCGAAGTGTGTGTGAGAGATGGATGCCAAGGCTTCGTCTCGAAAACCCAGCTTTGCAATGGGCGAGGGTGTTTGTTTAGAATGCGCACATGGTTGAAATTTCGATTCAGTATTTGGGAGACTTGCGCTGCGAAGCGCGGCATGAGCCGTCTGGAACAGTGATCACCACGGATGCACCGGTGGACAACGAGGGGCGCGGGGAGTCGTTTTCGCCGACTGATCTTGCGGCGACATCTCTTGGCACCTGTATGCTGACGATCATGGGTATCGCCGCGCGCCGGCATGGAATCGACCTCGGGAAGACAACGGTGAAGGTGCTGAAAGAAATGACGCCGCAGCTGCCCCGGCGCATTGCCAAGCTGACGGTTGTTTTTACGGTTCCGCTTAGTGCGGACCATCCGCAGCGCACGCTTTTGGAAAATGCGGCGCGTAGTTGTCCAGTCCACCTGAGCCTGCATCCGGAGGTGACTCAAGAGATGCGCTTCGACTGGGTGGGGTGAGGGCAGGAGTTTTAAGTTTTAAGGCTTAAGTTTTAAGTTCGCGCTGCCGCGCGGGGATTGAATGGGAGAGGGTCTTTTTCGATTTCACGCCTTTCGTGATTTTAAGCGGATGCCTGACTCATGGAGTTCGATGAGGCGTTGGCGGTAGAGGTTTCCGAGGGCTTGTTTGAAGGCTTTTTTGCTGGTCTGGAAGGCTGCGCGGATTTCTTCGGGCGGGCTGGAGTCGCTGTAGGGCAGGCTGCCGTTGTTTGAGCGGAGGGCGGCGAGGATGCGGTCGGCGAGCGGGGCGACGCGTTGATAGCCTTGCGGGTCGAGGCCGAGGTCGATCTTGCCGTCGGGGCGGATGGCGCGCACGAAGCCTTCGCAGCGCTGGCCGATCTCGAGCGGTGTGGCGAGTTCGCTGCGGTAGAGAAGTCCGAGGCGGGAGTTGTTGATGATGGCGTTGTAGCCGAGGGGCGTCTCGCTGGCGATGAGGAGGGAGACTTCGTAGCCGGTTTTGTAGGGTGGCGGCGTGTGGTCGATGTGCCCTTCGAGGCGTGTGGTGGCGATGATGCGTTCGGTCTGGTGGTCGATGAAAACATACACGACCACTGTGTCGCCGACTTGCACGCGGCGCTCCTGCTCGGCATTCGGGAGAAGCAGATCTTTTCGAAGTCCCCAGTTGAGAAAGGCTCCCATGCGCGGGTGGACCTCCGTGACCTTCAACGCAGCGAAGTCGCCGACAGTGGCGAGAGGCTTGAGCGTGGTTGCGACAAGGCGGTCCTCCGAATCGCGATAGATGAAAACCTCCAGCACATCGCCGGGGCAGGCACCTTTCGGAATGGCATCCCCTGGCAGGAGGATTTCTCCGAGTTCCCCGCCATCGAGGAATAGCCCGGGGCTGGAGTCTTTGAGGACGGTGAGTCGATTGAGTTTTCCGAGTAGAGACATGGGGTGGAAGTTTTAAGAATTAAGATTTGGAGCGAAGCGAAGAAAGACTGCCGGAGGCAGCCCGAAGGGTGGAGCGAAGCGTCATCAATGAAGTTTTAAGTAGCCCACGAGCGCTGCGCGGTTGGAGAGAAAGCAACCACGGATATCCCTGATTGGCACGGATGATCCCAGCCAGGTGGGATTGGCAGAAAAAAAGCAAAAATCGATCAAGCTTGCTTGCAGAGTATTTGTTTTTGCCCTGCCCCATTCGCATCGCGAATGCGCCCGTGCCCTCTAGATCTCCTCTGCGCTCTCTGTGTCCTCTGTGGTTAAATAAAATGCTTTGGGTTAACACTAAAAAAATTGTTACTTAGGAGCTGCTGAGGGCCTATTTGCCGCCATACCAGAGGCCTCGGCGCCAGTTGTGGCGGCGGAGTTTTTCCAGGAGGTCGGGGGCTAGGTCGGGCAGGTCGCTTGTGGCGCAGTTTGCCTCAGCCTGTGCGGTGTTACGGATGCCGGGGATCACAGTTGAGACGGCGGGGTGGGCGAGCACGAACTTGAGCGCTGCCTGTGCCATGGTGAGGCCGGTGCTTGAAATATCTTCGCGGATCGACTCGGTGCGTTGGACGGCGCGACCCAAGCGGTCGCCAGCGAAATAGGAACTGCGGAAATCATCGGAGGGAAACTGGGTGTCGGCTGTGAACTTGCCGGTTAGGACGCCCTCGTCGAAAGCCACGCGCACAATGACGCCGACGCCGTGTTCCTGCGCCACATCGAGCAACTCGGCGGCGGGTTCCTGCTCGAAAAAATTGTAGATGACCTGCACGGAGTCGATCCATCCGCCGCGCATGAGATCGATAACGCTGTTCTGGTCGTGCTCTGGCGTGGAGACGCCGACGAGGCCGATCTTGCCCTCGCGCTGCAAGTCACGGAGCACTTTGAACGGGGTTGGATTGCGGTTCCAGGCGCGCGTCCAGGTGTGGAGCTGCAAAAGGTCGAGCCTTTCCGTGGCAAGGTTGGCGCAGCGTTGGGCGATGTTTTCCCGCAGGTAAGCTTCTGCGCAGCGCTCCTCAGCCTTGCAGTATGGGGACGGTGGCCAGATTCCAGGACTGGGCGGGGTTTTGGTGGCGACGAAGATCTTGTCTGTTTTCCCTGCGGCGGCGCGTTCGCGGAGGACTTGGGCGATGAGTTTTTCGCTGCGTCCGTTTCCGTAGCCGGCTGCGGTGTCGATGAAGTTGCACCCGAGGTCGAGCGCGCGGTTTAGGGCGGCGATCGAGTCGGTATCTGCCTGTGCACCCCAGCCGCCGCCGATGGCCCAAGCGCCGAAGCCGATTTCGGAGCAGTCGAATCCGTGTTTGCCAAAGGGACGATTTTTCATGGTGGAGTTGTTTCTATCGCAGAGAGGCGCCTTTACCAGCGCAGACCGCGCAAGCGTCCGCATAATTCACTCACAAGAGGTGCGACGGTTGCTGCTCCTGGGCAGTCTTCGCGGGCAAGATTCTCTGTCGCCTCCATAATGCTGTCGTTGATCGAGAGAGTTCGTTGGTGGGCCTGGGCTTGGCCGATGCCGGCTTGTTCGAAAAATGAGCGCCAGTTTTTGTCTGTGAGTCGCAAAGGACTCCGCTCATCACCGATCTTCATGGCTAGCTCATTCGCAAGGGCTGGATATGCGGAAGTGGAAACGAGATCGTAAAGTGGGGCGAGCCGGACTGAGCCTTTATCCCTCAGGGGCGAAAAGTTTTTTGCATGCGTATCGCAGTTCCCGATCATTGAATTGAAAACGACTGCATCGAAGAGCCGAAGAATATCAGGGCCGGGAATGCTTCAAAAGGAGCGCACGAGTTCGAAGCAATTTTTAAGGCCTGGTTCGCCTTCGACCTCGTATTTGAGTTTCGGCGCGACTTCAAGCGCCTGACAGAAGTCCTCCTGGTGGATGCGTGTGATGCGTCGGCTATTCTCAGACCGCCTGTCGTAGCGTTCAACCTGAATGAAGCAGATTGAGGATGCCAAGCCTATCTCGACGCGAGCGGTTTCGAGGCCGATACCTGCGGCCAGTCGCATACAGAAAAATTCATTCTCGACCAGACCGGGGAATCGCAGGTTCTCTGGTTTGACAGAGACATTTCATCTGATTTGGCGATGGATTTTTGAACCGCGCTGGCGCGGCAGGAATCTATCGGGGCATTTTGGAGTATCTAACAGCCTGTCGGAGTTTAAAATCTGAAGCTCCCAGAATCTGGATTTCTCTTTTTTAAACTGGGTTTTTCGATTTTTGCAGGTCTACATTCGGTCATCGGAGCTTCATCTTTATCAAAGGAGCCGGTTCTTGCCTCCATCATGCCGCGCGGAGCTTGGCTCCAACGATGTGGAGGCGTTTGAGGTTGTAGGCCAGGCAAACCAGATTCCA
>JBILWM010000015.1:0-45992 GCA_044369905.1 Terrimicrobiaceae bacterium
TTGACACCAAAAATATAACACGCCAATTTCGGGTATGAACAGCAAAAACGCTGTTCATACCCAACTTTTTTCTATTCTAAATAAATTATAAAAAACAAGATACGAGATTCCGGACAGGCTCTATTTATCACGCTGCCGCTCTACCTGCTTGACCAGGTCACGAAATGGCTCGTTCTGCGCTTCATTTCGACAGATGAGTTCGTTCCGGTCATCCCGGGCGTCTTCTACCTCGTCCAAGTCCACAACACCGGCGCCGCCTTCGGCATGCTGAAAGACAACAACCTGTTTTTCATGATCCTCGCCTCCGTGGCCCTTGTGCTCGTAACCATCTTCGCGCAGAGAGGCGCCTTTGCAGACGTCCCCTCACGCCTCGGCGCCGCCCTGCTGGTCTCAGGCGTGCTCGGAAACCTCACCGACCGCATCCTCCATGGCTATGTCATCGATTTCCTCGATGTCATCCTCCCGTGGTATGGCCACTGGCCGGCCTTCAATGTCGCCGACTCCGCCATCTGCGCCGCCGCCGCCCTCTTCCTCATCTCCGGCTTCCTCAACACCGAGAAAAAAAGCTGATTCGCATCCCGGAAGGTCTTGTCCATATGGCGGGGTGCGTTGTTCTTATGCCGAAAGCGAATCTCAGATTGCTAACCACCACTAATTAACGCGTGACTCCATTTCACTCAAGCGCTTTGCTTTCTGAAGTATGACAAATAAATCGCTGAAAATTAAAATAATCGGAAGTGACGCTGTATTGGAAATCAGTGAACACGACTTGAAGCGTAAGATAGTCTCAAAGCAAATTTCATTGAATGACTTATTTTTCGATGAAGTCGGCAAAAATTGGCTCGAAATCAATGAATATCGGGAAGTCAAAAAGTGGAATATTCCGATTAAATTGAGGTCTTAGAATTTCTCTAAGCGGTCGAACTATCGAAAGATCGCTGCAATTGCTTTGGACAAAATTTTTGAATTTTGGCGCATCCATGCAAGTCTTCCTGAAGACTCCCTTTACTACTGAAAAGTCAACCCCTTCGGGGAGTGGGGTTTTGATGTGGGAGCGGAGGCGGGTGAGGAGGCTGTAGAGGCCGAAGAATGTGCGGTTCAGGTAGATGGTGTCGGCGGAGCCTCTTTGTCCTCTCATGCCACGGAGGGTATTGTTTTTTCTATTTTCTTCGCCGAGGTCGTAGATGGCTTTCATGAATGCGGGGTCGCCAAAGTCGAAGTGGCCGGTGCGGAAGGGCAGGGCGAGGAGTTCGAGGGATTTTTTGCAGAGCTCGATGAGGTGGTTGCGTTGAGCGGGGGTGTCCGAGGGCAGGAGGATGTCCATCGACTCCATTGCGGCGGCAAGGCGCGCAGGGTTTGTTTCGAGCGTGGGATCGAGGAAGGCGAATTGTTTGCTGTGGAAATCTGGGTTGATCGTTTTTGTGCAACCGAAGTCGAGCACGCAGAGGTTGTCGCCCTCGATGAGAAAATTTCCCGGATGCGGGTCGGCATGGAAGCGCCGGAGGTTGTGGATTTGATGGGCGTAAAAATCCCAGAGCGTCTGCCCAACGCTGTTGCGAAGTTCCTGCGAGGCCGGGCCGTCGGCAAAGACATCGAATGGCTCGCCATCCATCCAGTCCATCGTAATCACTCTTCGGCTGGAAAATTCCGGGTGGTATTTCGGGAAGCGGATATTCGGTAGGTGCGCGCAGGCGGTCGAGAGTTCCGTCGCGCTGCGGAGTTCTTTTTCGTAATCGGTTTCCTCCAAGAGACGGGCTTCGACTTCCTTGAAATACGCTCCGACATCGCGCTCTCTCAGGCCGAGAATCTGTAGAGCGATCGGCTTCACGACGCCGAGGTCGCTGCGAAGGCTTTCTGCCACTCCTGGGTATTGGATTTTGACGGCGAATGCACGCCCGCCGAGCGTGGCGCGGTGCACTTGGCCGATGGATGCTGCATGGGCTGCCTGCGGTTCGAAGGTCTCGAAAATGTCTCGCGGATCCTTGCCAAATTCCCGCCGAAATGTTCGGACGACGAGCGGATAGGAGAGTGGCGGGGCGGAATACTGGGCGCGGGCAAATTGCTTGGCGTAGGCGGGCGGCAGGAGGGATTGGTCGATGCTGAGCATCTGGGCCAGCTTGAGTGGGCCGCCTTTCAATTCACTGAAGGTGCGGAAGACCTCGCTGGCGTTTTGTTCCTGGAGTGTGTCCGGATCCGCCCGGCCAGAGATGGCTTGGCGTCCGTAGTGCTTGAGGTAATTCATGCCGACCCGCGCCCCAGCGCCGGCGAGGGCGGCCATGCGGTCGAGTTTGTGGCTTCGGATGCTCTCCTGTGTGCTCAAGACATTTTCCCCCAAGCCGAGGGTGCGAGGAAGCGGGCCAGATCGAACGCGGAGTCGATCGCTTGGGTTCGTATGACATCAAAGGCAAAAGCGACCGTCTTTTCAATGAAGGCGTCTGTGCGCTCGAAGTGATGACTTTCATCGCGAAGCAGGAAGGAAATAACAGCCCGGAAGTGGATATATAAAACAGCGGGGTAGAGTGCTTGCAGCGGGCCCCTGTGCGCGATCTCGCCTGTCGATATGCCGTGGGAGATGATGTCCGAGGCGAAGACTTTAAAATGCTCCTCGAAGGCTTTGAGAAAGGGCGGAGAGGCCACGTGCGCAAGGTGGTTGAAACGGGTGAGCATGAGCGAGCGCCAGTCCAGCGAGGACTCGGTGAACGCGAAGAGGAAAGTGAGGTAGCGATGCCGGGCTGAAAACTCCTTCCACTCGGCTCCACTCTCAAGGCGTTTGGTGAGACTCGAGATCCAATCGCCCCAGATGGCGCTCTCCACACTCTCGAGGGATGCGAATTCTTGAAAAAAAATCCCTCTCGGCGAGGTTGAGGGATTTGCAGAAGGCATGAACCGTGAGTGGCGCTGCGCCATGCTCGCGGAGTTGGTTCGTGTAGGCTTCGGTAATGCGGGTCCGGTTTTCCATAATTTAGTAGAAGTCATACGCTGCGAAGCTGAAGATCGATACTTCGGTAATGCGAAAGTTTCGCTCTTGGAAGTGAACGAGGGGTGGTGGAGCCTAGGGGATTCGAACCCCTGACCTCCTCAATGCCATTGAGGCGCTCTACCAACTGAGCTAAGACCCCGTGAACGGGAAAGGCGGATACTCGTTGAAACCGACGGCAAGATCAAGCGGGAATCTTCGCAAGAAATGCCGCGCCGATGATGCCTGCGTCATTCTGCATTTTTGCCGGTTGGATGAGGACATCCGTCTTCGCCGTGAGATAGGGGAGAAACTTATCGGCCTTTTTGCTGATGCCACCGCCGATGATGAAGAGTTCAGGCGAGAAGAGGGTTTCCAAGGTGGCGAGGTATTCACTGACGATTTTCGCCCACTTTTTGAAAGACATGTCCTTCTCCTCGCGAACGCGTTCCGAGCAGCGTTTTTCAGCGTCCTTGCCTCGAAGTTGGAGGTGCCCGAGTTCGGCGTTGGGAATCAGCACACCATCATGGAAGATGGCCGAACCAATGCCAGTGCCGAAGGTGAGCATGATGACAACTCCGGTCTTCCCGTGTCCGGCGCCGAAGTGCATCTCGGCAATGCCGGCAGCGTCCGCGTCGTTCACGACAGTGACGGGACCGCCGAGGTGCCTTTTGAAAAGTTTGGCCGCATTGACTTGGAGCCAGGAGTGGTCAACATTCGCGGCGGAGTGAATGGTGTTGTTTTTGACAATGCCGGGGAAGGTGACTCCCGCAGGCCCCTTGTAGTTGAAGTGGGTTGCGATCTGGCCCACGACTTCGGCCACGGCGTTGGGAAAAGCGGGCTTCGGGGTGGCGATGCGGAATCTCTCGGCGACGAGTTCACCAGTTGCGATATTGACCGGCGCGCCTTTGATGCCGGTTCCGCCGATATCGATGCCAAGAATAGTCATGGGATTTTTCATATCTCTGTTCCGACGATTTTGCGAAGGCGCACCATGCCGCGATGGATGCGGGCTTTGACGGTCGAGATAGGTTTGTGAATGCGGTCTGAGATTTCCTGTTGTGACAGGCCGCTGAAATAAAGCATTTCGATGACCTCGCGCTGATCGGGATTCAGCTTCATCACCGCCGTGCGGACGAGTTCATTTTTCTCGTTTGCGCGCAGGCTCTGGGCTGGCGTGCGGGTGTCGACCGATTCGGGATTTTCAAGCCGGACTTCATCTTGAAGGCGCAGGCGGCGTTGGAGTGAACGCAGGCGGTCGATCGCCTTGTTGCGTGTCATGGTCACAATCCAAGTCACAGGCTTGCCCCTCTCGATGTCATACATGGGGGACTTTTCCCAAAGCATGAACAGGACTTCCTGGGCGACATCCTCGGCGTCGGTGTCGTTGTTGAGAACGCGGTGGGCTGTGGAGTAAATGATGCCGATATGGCGTCGCTGGAAGAGGGTAAACGCCCCAGTGTCACCTGTGCCCATGCGCTGGATCAGGTCGACATCGCCGGTTTCCGGAAGAAGGTCGTTCACTGGAAGAGATGCTATGCCGTGGCTTAGGGCATGGCAAACATTTGTCTGCGGTGTTTTTTTACACGCGAAGTAGTGAATGGAGGTATAGAGTCAGGCTTTCGTTTCGGGATTGGGGAGCTGCTTGATCATTTGGTCGAAGTCGGATTCGAAATTGCGGTCCTGCAGGCCCCGGTATTTTTCAAATTCGGCTTCAGCGTGGGCTTGGGCGATTTCGGCGGTGACTTTTCCGGCATCTTGCAGGACTTCGCGGTCTGTGGCTGCGATGAAGCGGTTCAGGCGGGTTTCCCAATCTTGCATTGTCATGGGAATCTGTCGCAGGGCCATGTCTTCGGCCAGGTCGAGGTAGGCGGAGACGAGGCGTTGGAGTTGTGCCATTTCGCCTTCGGTGAGGTAGTTTTTGGCGACCGCGACATCAAACTTCTGGATTTTGCCCCGGGGGGCGTCTTTCCATGTGGTGAGGCCCATGCTGTCTTTTGCGGCATCCGCGCGGGAGAAAATGACCTCGGCCGCCGTCTGGCCGTGGATGGCCCAGTGGAGTTTGTTCTGCACGGTGGCGAAGAAGCGTTTCGTGGAGGTGGCGGTGACATCGTAGTCGATGGCGGTGGCGTAAATGTCGGTGATTTTCTGGTAGAATTTGCGCTCGCTGAGCCGGATTTCGCGGATGCGCTGGAGCTGCTCCTCAAAGTATTTTTTGCCGAGGATGGTGCCGTCATTTTTCAGGCGTTCGTCATCCATCGCAAAGCCTTTGATGGTGAATTGCTCGATGATGCCGGTGGCCCACTTGCGGAATTGCACGGCGCGTTCGGAATTCACTTTGTAACCGACGGCGATGATTGCGGAGAGGTTGTAATGGAGCGTGTCGTAGCTTTTGCCGTCGTCGGCAGTTATCCGAAAAATTTGGATAACTGAATTCTCCTGGAGTTCACGGTCTGCGAAGATTTTTTTGAGGTGGTAGTTGATTGTCCGGACATCCACATCGTAGAGCTGGCCCATCATTTTCTGGGTGAGCCAGACATTTTCATCGGCGTAAACGGTTTCGACGCCGCCGTTGCCGCTGGCCGCCACAAACGAGAGGTATTCTGCTGCCGAGGAACGAACCGTCGATGCGGGGGCGGCGGGCTTGGGCTTTTTCTTGCTCATGAGTTCAAATCAACTTTTGAAGCTTGTCGTGAAATCCCTGCCTGAGCCAGTAGTCAATCCTGCGCCAGCATGGCCCTCAGGCTTGCGAACGACGCGGCGAGATCCTCCTCGGCCACGGGGCGGGACATGATGTCCTCGTGGGATTCCGAGAGAACGCTGTCACCTTCGATTTCCTTGAGAAATGGGCTGGGACGGCAGCTCATGGCGGAGCCGAATTTCATGCGGTTCCGGCAATGAGTAATCGTGAGAGACTTCATCGCACGGGTAATTCCCACATAGAAAAGACGCCGCTCCTCATCGACTGTGCCCTCGGATTTCGAGCGCTCGTGGGGGAGGAGTCCATCCTCTGCGCCGATCAAGAAGACATGAGGAAACTCAAGCCCCTTGGCTGCGTGGAGAGTGATGAGGGTAAGCCCGGTGGCGTCCTCTTTTTTGTCCTCCTCCCGTTCGCGGTTGAGGGAAAGTTCATCGAGAAAATCCTGCACGCTGCCGCGTTTTTTGGACTGGTGGGTGGCCAGGGCGTTGAGGATTTCCTTCGCGCCCGATTCGCGGTTGAGCGCCTCTTCGGGGGTCTTGCAGGAGTTTTTGAGGTCCTCGAAGTAGCCGGTTTCGGAGAGGTATCCATTAACGATGGCAAAAGCGTCCGCGCCCGGCGTGAGAAGGTGAATGCGCGCGGCTGCGAGGTCCTCCGAGAACTTGCGGATCGCCGCAGCGGTCTTGCGTGAAACCTCCTGCTCGAAGGCGGCATCAGTGAGCGTTTCAAACAGGCTGCGGTGCGCCTTGGCGCTGTGCTCGAGGGCGAGTTCCACCGTGGTGGCCCCGATGCCGCGCGGGGGCGTGTTGATGATGCGGAGGAGCGAAATGTCATCCTGCGGATTGACGAGGCAGGTGATGGTGGCGAGGACATCCTTGATTTCGCGGCGGTCGAAGAAACTTTTTCCGCCAACGAGCCGGTAGGGGATTTTCATGCGGCGGAGGTTTTCCTCGAGGAGCCGGGATTGGGCATTCATGCGGTAGATCACCGCGAAGTGCTCCCAGGGAATGCCGCCTGCATTGCGGATTGCGCCAACTTCGCCCACCACAAATTCGGCCTCCGTCTTGTCATCCGCCACGGCGACGACATGCACGGGATCGCCTCCGGGGACGGAACTCCAGAGGTTTTTCACGCGGCGGCGCGGGTTGTTTTTGATGAGCCGGTTTGCCGTGGTGAGAATGGGATTCGTGCTGCGGTAGTTCTGCTCAAGGCGGATGATCTTGGGATTCGGGAAATGTTTTTCAAACTCGAGGATGTTTGAGACCTCGGCCCCGCGCCACCCGTAGATGCTCTGGTCGTCGTCGCCCACCACGCACACATTGGGCGGGTCGCCGGCCGCGAGAAGGCTCACCAAATCGAGTTGCAGGCGGTTGGTGTCCTGGAATTCATCGACCATCATCTGGCTGTAGCGGGCACGCCATTTGTCCCGGACATCGTGGTGTTCGTTGAGAAGGCGCACGGCTTGCACGAGCAGGTCGTCGAAATCCATCGCATTCAGCGCATGAAGCTCGCGGTTGTAGCGGGCATAGACCGCTCCGATCACGGTTTCGTCGTCCTGTGGCGGGGCCCAGCCGTTGTTTTTGGCTTTGCTGATGAGGTTTTTGGCAAGGCCGGGATCGAGTTTTTCATCCTTGGCTGTAACGCGGTTGATGACTTTTTTGATCAGACCGAGCTGGTCGCCCTCGTCAAAGATTGTGAAGTTGTTTTTGTAGCCGATTTTCTCGGCGTCGCCTCTGAGAATCCTGACGCAGAGGGCGTGGAATGTGGATGCGGTTATCTCGTCCGCCTGATCTTCGGTGAGCATTCCGGCGATACGCTCCTTCATTTCGCGGGCTGCCTTGTTGGTGAAAGTGACAGCCAGAATTTTCGACGCGGGAGTGCCGGTCGAGACGAGCCAGGTGATGCGGGCAACGATGGTTCGGGTTTTTCCAGTCCCCGCTCCAGCGAGGATGAGCAGCGGGCCGTGCTCGTGCGTGGCGGCGGTTTGTTGCTCGGGATTCAGGTCGTAGAGTCGGAAGCGGCTCATGGAAGCTCCCTGCGTGCGAATCGAACGAGGACTTCGGGGTAGAGCCGGTGCTCCGCCTCTTGAATGCGGGCGTGGAGGGTTTCTGCGGTGTCACCCGGGAGGACCTGCACCTCGGACTGTGCGATGATCTCGCCAGTGTCCATGCCGGAGTCCACAAAATGCACGGTGCAACCCGTGGTCTTGACCCCGGCGGCAAGGGCTTGTTTCCAGGCTTCCAGACCGGGAAAGGCAGGCAGGAGCGAGGGGTGGATGTTGATAATTCGGCGGGGGAAGGCTTCGAGGAGGGGGGCTTTGACGAGGCGCATGTAGCCTGCGAGGACGATCAGGTCTGCGCCGGATGCCTGAAGCTGCTCGACCAGCCCGGACTCGACCTCCGTCGAAAGCCGGGTGCGGTATTTGGGCTCATGGATCGCGGTTGTCGGGATTCCGAGATTGTCCGCCAGGGTGAGTATGCCTGCATCAGCCACATCGGATGCGGCAAGAACGGGAGTGACTCTGAGGTGTCCCGCCATGATCGCTGAGAGGATCGCGCGGAAGTTGGAACCTTTTCCGGAACCGAGGACGGCAATTTTGAGCTGCGGCATGAGGGAGCGCATATTGCATATCGAAGGCGGGTGAGGGGAGTCTTAAGTTTCGGGAAATTTGATTTGCGAGTTGGGTATTGTCGGAGCACGCGGGCGGGACTATTTGTCCCTGCCTGTTTGTTTTTGAATTATCCACCGATGAATGTGAAATCCCGCCTCGCAGCCCTTCATAAAAAGGTGGATCAGGCGTTGGACCGGTGTTTGCCGGATGCCAACACAAAGCCCAAGACGCTGCACACGGCAATGCGTTACAGCGTTTTCACCGGAGGTAAGCGCCTGCGGCCCGTTCTTTGCCTCGCGGCAGCTGAAGCTTGTGGTGGATCGATCGCTGCCGCCATGCCGCCGGCCTGCGCTATCGAGTGCATTCACACCTATTCGCTCGTTCATGACGATCTGCCTTGCATGGATGATGACGACTTTCGCCGTGGACGCCCGACCACGCACAAGGTCTTCGGCGAAGGCGTGGCCGTGCTGACGGGTGATGCCTTGCTCACGCTTGCGTTTGAGATTTTGGCCCGCACAAAGCCCTGCACGCGGCACACGATGGCGGATTATTTGCGTGAACTGTCGAAGGCCGCTGGGAGTTCGTATCTCATCGGTGGCCAGGTGGCGGATGTCGAAGCGGAGAATCAAAAAGTTGGCCCAGCGGGTCTTGAATTCATTCATCTCGGCAAGACGGCGGCCATGATTTCCGTGAGCCTGCGCCTTGGAGCCATGACTGCAAATGCCACGGCCTCCGAGTGCCGCTCGCTGGGAAAATTCGGAACGCATCTGGGATTGGCCTTCCAAATTGTGGACGACATTCTGGACATCACGCAATCAAGTGAGCGCCTCGGCAAAAGTGCTGGCAAGGATGTCGCAGCGGGTAAGGCCACTTATCCGGCCGTTTTTGGACTTGAAAAATCCCGCAAGGAGGCCGCGCGTCACACCCGTCTCGCGCTTCAAGCACTCAAGCCCTTCGGGGAACGCGCCGCCTTTCTCCGAGGCATTGCGGATTACCTTTTGAACCGCGAATTCTAAATGGGATCACGATTCTTCTGGCTCTCGTTCGGCAGTGCTCTCCTCATCACCTCGCTTTGCGCCTGGGTTTCTTGGGAGTTTTTCATCAAGCCGATGGATGCCGCTGTGCGGACGGCTAACCTCCTGCATGAGAAATTTCAGGAGTCGCTTGGAGTTTCGCCCAGGATTCTTGCCAATGCCGGAGTGCTCTTTTCGCAAAAAAGCGAATTGGAGAGTCTCGTTCTCTCAAGCGGCGAGGTCAGCGTGCGGGAAAGTTTCGCTGGGCAAAAGCCGGGCGGTGGGGATTTCTCAGCTGGGGCTGATTTTCAAGCCGAGGGCGGAATATTCTTCCGTGAACCCCTTCAAATCAATGTCCGGCGAGGTGGAGCAATCGCCGATGTGAGCTTGCCGCAGATCAAAATCCTCCGCCTTGAGATCGCCTCGCCCCTCTCGATCGAGCCTGCGTATCTGGCATGGGATGCCATACCCGACCGGTTGCAAACGAGAGTCTCCCGCTCCCTCGAGCGACTGGCCAAGCGGGAGTTGTTGGAGAGCGGACTCCTCAAGCGGGCCGAGGACCTGCTCCGTGAAAAGGTGCGCCGCATTGCGTCACAGGCTGGATGCGAAGTGGTTTTTGTTGCCTCGGAAGGAACGCGCTAGTTTTTCTTCGTGGGTATGTGAAATTTTTAAAAAACTCTTAAGTTTCTTTTATAAAGTAAAATAAAAATAAATTTATTTTCAAGAGCAAGCTGGTTATGATCCCAAACATGCCTGTCTCTGCGAAAAAAAACTCTGATCAAAATAAATCCCTCGAATCCTGGATCTGGGATGCCGCCTGCTCCATCCGTGGGGCTAAGGACGCGGCGAAATACAAGGACTACATCCTGCCGCTCATCTTCACGAAGCGCCTCTGCGATGTCTTCGATGACGAGCTGAACCGCATCGCGAAGGAAGTCGGCTCGCGCAAGAAGGCCTTCCAGCTCGCCAAGGCCGACCACAAGCTCGTCCGCTTCTACCTTCCCCTCGTGCCGGACGATCCCGAGCAGCCCGTCTGGTCCGTCATCCGCAAGCTCTCCGACAAGATCGGCGAAGGCGTCACCACCCACATGCGGGCCATCGCCCGGGAAAACCCGCTCTTGCAGGGCATCATCGACCGAGTGGACTTCAACGCCACCACACACGGCCAGCGCGACCTCGACGACGATCGCCTCTCCAACCTCATCGAGGCCATCAGCACCAAGCGCCTCGGGCTCGACGACGTCGAGGCCGACATCATCGGCAAGAGCTACGAATACCTCATCCGCAAGTTCGCCGAGGGCAGCGGCCAGAGCGCCGGTGAGTTCTACACCCCGCCCGAGGTCGGCACCATCATGTCCCGCGTGCTCGCTCCCGAGCCCGGCATGACGGTCTATGATCCCACCTGCGGCTCCGGCGGCCTGCTCGTCAAACTCGAGATCGCGATGGAGGAAAAAGCCGGGGCGAAAAAGCCCGCCCCTTTGAAACTCTTCGGCCAGGAATACGTCCCCGAGACCTGGGCCATGGCCAACATGAACATGATCATCCACGACATGGAGGGCCAGATCGAGATCGGCGATACCTTCAAGAACCCGAAGTTCCGGGACAAGAGTGGCAAAATCCGCACCTTCGACCGCGTCGTTGCGAATCCCATGTGGAACCAGGATTGGTTCACCGAGGCCGATTACGATGCGGACGAGCTGAGTCGCTTCCCTTGCGGTTTTCCGGGAAAGCAGTCCGCCGACTGGGGATGGTCTCAACACATTCTGGCCAGCCTCAATGACCAAGGCCGCGCGGCGGTGGTCTGGGATACCGGCGCCGCCTCTCGCGGCTCGGGAAATGCCAATAAGGATAAAGAGCGTGATACACGAAAATGGTTCGTAGACCACGACTTCATCGATAGCGTCCTCTACCTGCCGGAAAACCTCTTCTACAATACCACCGCCCCCGGCATCGTTCTGTTTCTCAACAAGGCGAAGATCAGCGAGCGCAAAGGAAAAGTTTTTCTCGTCAATGCCAGCCAGCTTTTCGAAAAAGGCGACCCGAAGAATTTCATTCCTGAGGCAGGCATCGACCGCATCGCCGAGACCCTCATCGCCTGGAAGGAAGAGGAAAAACTCAGCCGCATCGTCGATCACGCCGAGCTGAAGAAAAACGACTACAACATCTCCCCCAGCCGCTACATCCACACCAGCGACTCCGAAACCTACCGGCCCATCGCCGAGATCGTCGAGGAACTGAAGGTCATCGAAGCCGAGGCGCGGGAGACGGACAAGGCGCTGAAGGAAATTTTGGAGAAACTGGGGCTATGAGTTTGGTCGAAACAGATATTGGAACCATCGCGCCCGACTGGAAGGTCGTGCCGCTCAAGGATGTTGCCGAGAAGCCTCAATACGGACTCACCGCAAAAGCGGCCAAATCGGGCGACACCCGGTTTCTGCGGATCACCGACATCACCGAGCAAGGTGTGAACTGGGCAACGGTTCCGTTCTGCTCAGCACCCAAGAAGAAGATCGATCCATGCCGTCTTAAGTCCGGCGACATTGTCTTCGCTCGAATCGGGGCAACGACGGGCAAGAGCTACATGATCACCGAGCCGCCTGATGCGGTGTTTGCGTCATATTTGATCCGAGTCCGCGCTAGCAAAGACCTAGAACCAGGTTTCCTGATTCAGTTCTTCCAGTCTCGGGCATACTGGCAGCAAGTTGATGCCAACAAGCACGCCAATCTAAAGAAAGGCGTCAACGGTTCAATTCTCAGCGAGTTACTTCTCCCGCTTCCCCCACTCCCCGAGCAGAAGAAGATCGCGCACATCCTTTCGACGGTGCAGCGGGCGATCGAAGCGCAGGAGCGGATCATTCAGACCACCACCGAGCTGAAAAAGGCCCTCATGCACAAGCTCTTCACCGAAGGGCTGAGAGGGGAACCCCAAAAACAAACCGAAATCGGCCCCATCCCCAAAAGCTGGGAGGTGGTGCCGCTTAAACGTGTTGCCTTGAAGCCGCAATACGGGCTGACCGCGAAGGCCGCAAAATCTGGGACGACGAAGTTCCTGCGGATTACGGACATCACAGATGAAGGCGTGAACTGGTCGACGGTTCCCTTCTGTTCCGGCCCGAAGAAGAAGATCGATGCCTGCCGTCTCAAGTCCGGCGACATTGTCTTCGCTCGAATCGGGGCAACGACGGGCAAGAGCTACATGATCACCGATCCGCCTGATGCGGTGTTTGCGTCATATCTTATTCGCGTTCGCGCTAGCGAGAGTCTCGAACCCGCATTCCTCATTCAGTTCTTCCAGTCGAAGGGATACTGGCAGCAGGTAGATGCTAACAAGCACGCGAATCTGAAGAAAGGAGTCAACGGTTCGATTCTTAGCGAAATGTTTGTCCCACTCCCGACGCTCGAAGCGCAAAAGGAGATTGCAGCCGCATTCATGGCGACCGACCAAAAGGTTCGGACTGCCGCGGCTAAACGCGATGCGCTTAAAGACCTCTTCCGCACCCTCCTTCACGAACTTATGACCGCGAAGACCCGCGTTCACGAACAGGAAACAACCACATGAGCACTTCGCCAAAAGTTACGAGCACGATGCCCACCAATCTAGGTGGACGCCTCCGGAATACGCCCCTCCCGTTGACGAGCGGACTTCTGCCACTTTTTGAGGCGATTGTTAATTCGATTCATGCGCTAGAAGAAGCAGGCGTATCCACGATGGAAGGAATGATTGCCATCACGATCCTGCGAAAGTCGAAGCAAGGATCATTGGATCTGAGCGATTCCAAGAAGAAAGGTCCTGACGCTCTCGAGGACATTATTGGCTTCAGAATCGTGGACAACGGAATCGGCTTCACAGACGTGAATATGGGATCGTTTCGAACTCTCGACTCCGAACACAAAGTCCAAAAGGGTTGTCGCGGGATTGGCCGACTTCTCTGGCTGAAGGCCTTCAAGCAAGTTCGTGTTGAGAGCGTTTATCGTGCGGCGGAAAATTCACGCAGCCGCACGTTTTCCTTCACAGCGGTCGGAGGTGTCACAAATGAGAAGGATGAACACGCTCAAGAAGGAACTGCGGTTGAAACCTGCATTCACCTTGATGAGTTTAATCACCGGTATCGGGCCTACGCGCGAAAGACCCCGAAAGCGATTGCCGACAGTATCTTTGAGCACTGTCTCTGGTATTTTATCCGGGAGGGAGGAGCGCCGCTGATTGAACTCCTTGATGACGGAGAAGTGATCTCACTGAACGACGTCTGCGACGCTCACATGCACTCATCGGCAGTTCGTGAGACCATTTTAATCAAGCAGCAGTCCTTCGACCTGATTCACGTTCGGCTCAGGTCTAATTCGTTGTCTGCACATGCAATCGCCTTCTGCGCTGACAACCGGCTCGTCACAGAAGAAAAACTGTCTGGAAAATTGCCAGGGCTGTATGGAAAACTCACGGATGCTGACGGCGAGTTTGTTTACTCCTGTTACGTCAGCTCTGCGTTCCTCGATGAATGCGCCCGACCAGAGCGGACAGGATTTGAGATTGTCGACAACGTCGAAGGCTTGCTTGCAGACACTGAGATTGGCCTCAACGACATTCGGAATGCGGTGGTTGAGCGTGCCAAAGCACAACTGGTTGAGCATCTGAATGATAACCTGAAGCGATCGAAGGAAAAGGTGACCAAGTTTGTCGCCACGAAAGCCCCCCGCTATCGGCCAATCCTTTCCCGCATTCCGGAGGGCGAGCTAAATGTCGATCCAGACATCTCGGACAAAGATCTGGAACTCGCGCTGCACAAACAGTTCGCCAATTTTGAGCGGGAATTGATCAGCGAAGGACATGACATCCTCAGTCAAACACAAGCGCCTCCGGATGAGCAATACAGGGCCAAACTTAAGTCCTACTTAGCAAAAGCGGAAGACATCAAGAAATCAGACCTCGCAAGCTACGTCTCGCACCGGCGGGTGATCATCGACCTCTTCGAAAAGGCCATTGAGAAAGACGAGCACGGCAACTACGTCAGGGAGGAGCTGATCCACAGCCTCATTATCCAAATGCGGAAGGACAGTTCGGAGCTCCCAATGGAGAGCTGCAATCTGTGGCTAATTGATGAGCGTCTAGCGTTTCATGACTACCTCGCTTCGGACAAGCCACTCAAGTCGATCCCCATTACCGCTTCCGTCGACGGGAAGGAACCCGATATCTGCGTCTTGAATGTCTTCGATCAGCCGATTCTCGTTTCGGAGGGAACGAGGCTTCCACCTGCCAGCATCGAGATTGTAGAGATCAAGCGGCCTATGAGGAATGATGCAAAAGCAGGTGAAGACCACGACCCCATTGAGCAAGCTATCGACTACCTTGAGCGCATTCGGCAAGGAGGCGTCAAGACTTCGACCGGGCGGCCAATCCCGTCTCTCCAGAACGACGCGGTTCCAGGTTTTTGCTACGTCCTCGCCGATCTTACTCCCTCTTTCGAGAAGCGTTGCCGGATTCACCACAACCTAAAGCGGACTTCCGACGGGCAGGGATATTTTGGCTACAAGGACAACGTGAACGCCTACGTGGAGGTGATCTCCTTTGACCGCCTCGTCAATATGGCGAAAGAGCGGAACCGAGCGTTCTTCGATAAACTCGGACTTCCTTCAAACTGAGACCGCAAATCCTAAAAACTAACTGCAATGCCACTCTTCGAATATAAATGCCCATCGTGTGGAAAGACCACCTTGCTTGATCCCCTTGGCGAGTGCGCAAATATCTTTAAGAGCGGTCAGAAGTGCGGCTTCAGGTTTCCGCTAGTTGCTGGCAGCGGGAACTCGAAGGTCCGCGAGAAGATGGACAAGCATACTACTCGTCAAAGCGGGCTGATGGAATCCGACTACTCCTGGGTCGACGACAAAGCTAGCTATCCTCTTTACCAAATCGACACGGCGAAATCCGGTAGCCTTCATTTGGACCAGAAGATGAATTATCTCTTTCTCTGGCAAACGCCTGTTGGGGAGAATCACTTCGCGAAGATCATTTACGCGAATGACTGCTTGGTGAACGGGGTGAGCGGAGTTGTGTTGCCGCTGAATTCAAAGCTGCAGCACATGCACATTCACTTCAGTAACTACGAGAGCCATTTTGTCGAAATAGCCCCGCAATCTGACCAAATCATTATTCAGGAGCCCAATGCGGTCCACCCGTCAGAGTATTGGGTGCTATCGGCTCAGCAGCCGATTTTTTCGTGGAATCCAAGCACTCAGCTCTCCGGCGTGCCGCGCAGCCCACAAGTATAACGGACCCATGCCCACGCCCGGAGAACACAAAACCGTCCAAGCCCGGATACTCGCCTACGCCGAGGCCATCCACCTTTGCCAAGGCTACGGCGGACAGGTCGGTTGGACGATTGTGTCCCGCGAGGAAGCCGAGCAGCGGAGAGGTTTGAACCGCAAAGAACGCAGAGAACACAAAGAAGGTTTTGATGGGTCAATTTGGCCACAAGCTGCGGCCAAATTTCCCGGTTGGGAGTTCTGGCACAGGTTGTGCCAGAATCGGCTCCTGGCCTCGGAACATTTCTGCCACAGCTTGTTGCAGAATTCTTACATCGTCTGAATTTTCATGAAACCGACCCCAATGGCACCTGACTACACCAGCTTCCTCACCGAGGTGAAAGGCCGCATCCAGACGGCGCGTTTGCAAGCCGGGCGGGCGGTGAATCGTGAACTGGTGATGCTTTACTGGGATATTGGGTGCGGGATTATAGAGCGCCAAAAGACGCTTGGCTGGGGTGATGCGGTAGTGGAGTGCTTTGCCGCCGACCTTCGGGCCGAGTTTCCCGATATGAGAGGTTTTTCGGATAACAGCGTTTGGCTGATGCGCCAGCTCTATGCCGAATATTCCACGCCGGAGTTCCTTGAACAAGTTGTTCAAGAATTGCAGCGCCATGGCGGAAAGCCATTTCTTGAACAGCCTGTTCAAGAAAGTAGGGGAAAGAGCGCTGGCCAATTTCTGGGACAAGCTGTTCCAGAAATTCTCGCACAGGCTGTGCGAGAATTAGTGTCGCGGGTTCCCTGGGGCCATCATGTCCAACTGATGAAGAAGCTCAAAGATCCCGCTGCCCGGCTTTACTACCTCCGCGCCACGGCGCAATTCGGCTGGAGCCGGAGCGTGATGTTGAATCAGATCAAGGGCAAGGCCTATGAGCGCGCGGTGAAGGAGAAGAAGACGCACAATTTTGAGTTGGCACTGCCAGAGCACTTCGCGGAGCAGGCAAACGAGATGCTGAAAAGCCGCTACAACCTCGAGTTTCTCGGCATCGCGCGGCCCATGAAGGAGCGGGAGCTGGAGGACCGTCTGACCGCCCGCCTGCAATCCTTCATTCTGGAACTGGGTTACGGGTTTTGCTTCGTGGGCCGCCAATATCGGCTGGCACTGGGGAAGAAAGAATATTTCGTGGACCTGCTGTTCTACCATCGTTTCCTCAAGGCACTGGTGGCGTTCGATCTCAAAATCGGCGAGTTCGAGCCAGAGCACGCGGGGAAGATGGATTTTTATTTGAACCTGCTGAACGAAAAGGAACGCGGGCCGGACGACCGGCCGTCGATCGGCATCATCCTGTGTGCGGAGAAGGATGACGTGGAGGTGGAATTCGCGCTGAAGACCAAGGCAAACCCGATCGGCGTGGCAGAGTATCAGCTCCAAGAGACCTTGCCAGCGGAGTTCAAGGGCAAGCTGCCCACCGCCAGGCAACTCGCGGATGTGGCGAGGGAATTCCTGCCTGCGTCGAGAACGACTGCCAGGAAGAAGAAATTATGAGCAAGCCGGGCGAACACAAAACAGTCCAAGCTCGAATCCTCGCTTACGCCGAGGCCATTGGTTGGACGATTGTGTCCCGCGAGGAAGCCGAGCAGCGGCGTGCGCCTTCGCCTGAAGGCTACGGCGGCACAAGCGGAAATAGTCCTACTGCGGAGCAGATAAAGCGCTTCTCCCTCTTCTTCGACGACCTGCTCGACGCCAAGGTGCGCGAATTCAATCCGCGCTATTCCGAGGCCGCGGGCGCGTTGCTCGGGCGGTTCCGTCATCTCCACACCGACATCTACGGCAACCGGGAATTCGTCGAGCATCTGCGCAATCGGGGAAAATTTTTTGACCATGAGGAGAAGCGCGAGCGCGACCTGATCCTGATCGATTACGAGAACCCTGCGCGCAATGTTTACGAAGTCACCGAGGAGTGGGCCTTTCACAATGGCCACTATGGCACGCGGGAGGATGTGGTTTTTCTCATCAATGGCATTCCTGTGTTGGTGATCGAGTGCAAGAACGCGAACAAGGACGAGGCGATTGCGCTCGGGGTGGACCAGATTCGGCGTTACCACCGCGAGACGCCGGAGCTGTTCGTTTCGCAGCAGGTGTTCACGGCTACGGATGCGATCGGTTTCTCCTACGGGGTGAGTTGGAACACGGTGCGGAGAAATATTTTCAATTGGAAACATGAGGAGGTCGGCAAGCTGGAGGCCAAGGTGAAGAGCTTCTGCGCCATCCCGCAGGTGCTCGCCTTCCTGAAGGACTACATCGTCTTTGCTGAGAAGGATGAGGAGCTGAACAAATACATCCTGCGTCAGCACCAGACCGCTGCGGTGGAGGCTGCGGTGCACCGCGCACTTGATCCGGCACGCACGCGCGGCCTTGTCTGGCATACGCAGGGCAGCGGGAAGACTTTTACCATGATCAAGGCGGCGGAACGGCTCTTCCGCGCTCCCGAGGCGGACAAGCCGACCGTCCTGCTCATGATCGACCGCAACGAGCTGGAAGACCAGATGCTGAAAAACCTCGCGGCGCTGGGCCTCGGCAATCTGGAGCACGCGGACAGCATCGCCCGGCTCAACCAACTCCTGCGCGACGACTACCGGGGCATCATCGTGACAATGATCCACAAGTTCCGCGACATGCCGGCGAATCTGAATCTGCGGAAGAACATCTATGTCCTCATCGACGAGGCGCACCGCACGACAGCGGGCGATCTCGGCAACTTCCTCATGGCGGGCCTGCCGAATGCGACATTCCTCGGCTTCACCGGCACGCCGGTGGACAAAACGGTTTACGGCAAGGGCACCTTTAAGACCTTCGGCTGCGAGGATGATGCCGGCTACCTGCACAAATACTCCATCGCCGACAGCATCGAGGACGGCACCACGCTGCCGCTCTACTACCAGCTTGCGCCGAATGAAATGCTCGTCCCGCACGAGACGCTGGAGAAAGAGTTTCTTTCCCTCGCGGAAACCGAAGGCGTGGCTGAAATCGAAGAGTTGAACAAGATTCTCGAACGGGCGGTGAACTTGAAGAATTTCTTGAAAGGGAAAGATCGCATCCAAGCGGTGGCGCGACTCGTTGCCGACCATTACACGGAAAATGTCGAAAGCCTCGGTTACAAGGCCTTCCTGGTGGGGGTGGATCGCGAGGCTTGCGCGCTTTACAAGAAGGCCCTCGATCTGGTTCTGCCGCCTGAGTATTCGGAAGTCGTCTTCACGGGCAACAACAACGATTCCGCATTGCTCAAAGAGTTCCATCTCGACCCGAAGAGGGAAAAGCAGATCCGCAAGAGCTTCGGCAAGCTCGACCAGATGCCGAAAATTCTGATCGTCACCGAGAAGCTGCTCACCGGCTTCGACGCCCCTGTGCTCTATGCCATGTATCTCGACAAGCCGATGCGCGATCACACGCTGTTGCAGGCCATCGCCCGGGTGAACCGCCCTTACGAGAACGAGGCGCAGGAGATGGTGAAGCCCCATGGGTTCGTTTTGGATTTCGTGGGCATCTTCGACAAACTCGAGAAGGCCCTCGCCTTCGACAGCGACGAGATCAACGCCATCATCAAGGATCTCAAGCTCCTGAAAATCCTCTTCAAAAACAAGATGGAGTCCAAGGTTCCCGGCTACCTCGGACTCGTCGAACACAACTTCAACGACAAGGATGTGGATCAACTCATCGAGCATTTCCGCGATCCCGAAAGGCGGAAGGAGTTTTTCAAGGAATACAAAGAGATCGAGATGCTTTACGAGATCATCTCGCCGGATGCCTTCCTGAGGCCGTTCATCGAGGATTACACGATGCTGAGTGCCATCTACGATGTGGTGAGAAAAGCCTACACAAAAACGATCATGGTGGACCGGGATTTTCAGAGAAAAACCAACTCCCTCGTGAAGGAGCATGTGGGAGGCTACACGACCGACGGATTTTTTGACCCCATCAAGATCGACAGCACGACGCTGGAGCTCATCAAGAAAAAACAAGGCGGTGAAGGCACCAAAGTCATCAACCTGATCAAAAGCATCGAAAAGACAGCCGAGGAGAATAGTGACGATCCCTTCCTCATCGCCATGGCCGACCGTGCGAAGGCGGTGCAGGAAAGTTTTGAGCACCGGCAAACGGAAACAGCGGACGCCTTGGCGCAGTTATTGTCAGAAGTTGAGCGGAATGAAGCCCGCAAGCGGGAGCAGGCCGAGAAGGGGTTCGATGGCTTGACGTTTTTTGTTTATCGCATGCTGCTGGATGCCAAGGTCGGGAATGCGGATGCGGTCAGTCGCAAAATCAAAGAGGCATTCGTCAAATACGCTGGCTGGAAATTCAGCGAAGCGGCCTTTCGAGAACTCCGGAAAAAAGTGACCTTTGCCGTTTATTCCGAAATGGACGACTTGGATTCCGTGACGCGAATCGTTGACGAATTATTCACGCTGTTGGAAAAGGCGGACCGGATTTAATGGATGCCCCGATCAAGCATGATTTCAAGGCACGGGTCCGAGAATGGGCTGCCAAGCTGGATGTGGCGATCGTGTGGCTCGGCGTGCGTCCCATGCGCAACAAGTGGGCCTCTTGCTCCAGCAAAGGACATCTCAATTTCAGCGATGAGTTGTTGGAATTTGACCGGGAGCTTTGGGATTATGTGATCCTTCACGAGTTGCTCCATTTCTCGGTGCCGAATCACGGTAAACTCTGGAAGAGTCTCATGCGCGCCCACCTGGGGCCATGGGAACTGGCCGAGGCACGCCTTCGGGAAAATGGCGGTAACCGGTAGCGGATGGCGTCCAGCTCTCCCTGCAAGCTTCATTGGAGGGAACAAGGCGGCTTGCCCAATCGTTGACGCCGACTCGCTCGGAAGATAGTCTTCCCGCCTTGCAAGATGACGACGCTTGACCGCTATGTTTTGCGGAAATTTTCCGTTCCATTTCTTTACTGCTTTGCCGGGTTTGTAGGCATCTGGTTCATTTTCGACCTCGCTGACAACCTTCAGGATTTCATTCAGGGGCAGGCTTCTGTGGAGGCGCTTGTGGACTACTATGCCTCGCAGGTTCCAGAAATTATCGTCATCGCCCTACCTCTGGCCACGCTGTTGGCTTTGCTTTACTCGCTGGCGGGCATGTCGCGCTCGAACGAGATCATTTCGATGCTGGGCGCTGGGCGGAGTATTTTACGAATTCTCATGCCTTTGCTTTTCGTTGGCCTTCTTCTCACGGGAGTCACAGCCTTTTTCAACTACGAGGGCGCGCCCCATGCGACGGGCATGAAAAAAGTCATTGTCGGTGACATTAAGCGCGGGAAGAAAAGCGACAAAACCATGAAGGGCCATCTCTTCCGCAACCGCGAGGAACAGCGGACATGGTTTGTGGCCCGTATGTCCCTGCGTGGGGAGCGGATGCAGGATGTGCAAATCATTCAACAGGATGCCGAGGGGAATATCGTGCAACAATGGTATGCAAGGGAGGCCGTTTTCGATCCGATTGTGTCCCGTTGGACGCTGCTCGGCGGGAAACATGTCGAGATGGATCGGGAGGGTAATATTCTCAAAAGCGAGATGCCGGGAAACATCTTCATCGATGGATGGTCCGAAACACCGTGGCGCATTTCCAGTTCCATGCTGAATGCTGATTTCCTCTCGGTTCCGGAGTTGAATGACTACCTGAAATACAACGCCGATTTTCCCGAGAATCGTCTGGCAGCCTATCGCACTCACTGGCACTACCGCTGGGCCATGCCTGCTGTTTGTTTTCTCGTGATCTTCGTGGCGGCTCCATGCGGGATTGTTTACTCGCGCCGAGGCGTGCTGGGTGGCGTCGCACTGGCAATCGGCATGTTTTTCTCGCTCGTATTTGTAAGCAGTCTTTTTGTGGCCCTCGGAAAGGGTGGGCGAGTGTCGCCTTTCACTGCGGCATGGGGACCGATGATTGCTTTCTTCATCGTGGGGCTTGTCCTTCTTTGGATGAAGTCAACAAACCGCGAGATGCCAAAATTCAAAATACCTGGACTTTCATGATGCAAGCCGACTGGGAGATCAAATCACGCGCTCATACCTGCGCTCGCACCGGATACGAATTTCGCGAGGGCGACCACTTTTACACCCTTCTGATTCGCGAGGGCGATGGATTCCGCCGCGAGGATCTTTGCGAGGAGGCTTGGAGCAACAGGAACGACAACATCCAGCCCTTCTCCTTCTGGCGCTCGAAATACGAGCCCCCCGCTCCTGCCGCTCCTGAGGCGATAGCCAAGGACGATGCCGAGAGTCTCCTCCGCCGCCTGATTGCGGAGAACGATCCTTCGCGCAAAAACGCCTGCTACATTCTCGCGCTCATGTTGGAACGCAAAAAAATGCTTCGCCCAGTTGAGAGCCGCGATGAAGACATGCTTGTTTACGAACATGTCGTCACTGGCGAAACAATCGTCATCGCCAATCCCCACTTGAGCCTTGAGCAAATCCCGGATGTCCAACGCGAGGTGGGCGCGCTTTTGGAACACGGGCTCTGACATGCCAGCCGGGCCGCTGCTCTTCCTCGCCCCCATGGCGGGAGTCACAAATACCGTCTTTCGCGGCCTGTGCAAAAACCTGGGAGCGGATGTTCTCACGACGGAGTTCGTCTCCGCCGAAGGCATTCTGCACCGCAACGAACGCACGCGCCGTTATCTGGAGTTTCAACCTGAGGAGCGGCCCTTGGGTATTCAGCTCTTTGGTGCAGACCCCGCACGCTTGGCAGATGCGGTTAAAGCCGTCATCGACTGGGTTTCGCCGGATTTCATCGACCTCAATTTCGGTTGTCCGGTGAACAAGGTCGTGGCCCGCAATGGTGGATCGGCCTTGCTCAAGGATTGCCCGCTCCTGGCCAGCGTGGCCCGCGAGGTTGTCGCTGCGGCGTCAAACCTGCCGGTCACTGCAAAAATCCGCATCGGCTGGGATTCTCGCTCAGTAAATGCTCTCGAAACCGCCCGTATCCTCGAAGGTGAGGGGATTTCGCGTCTCGCCGTTCATGGGCGCACCAAGGAGCAGGGCTACACAGGCGAGGCGGATTGGCAGGTCATCGGAGCCGTGGCGAACGCCGTCAAAATTCCCGTCATTGGAAACGGAGACATCGATTCTGCTTCCGTGGCCCTACAGCGATTGAAGGAAACAAATGTCGCTGGCTTGATGATTGGTCGCGCCGCGATGTGCCATCCCTGGATCTTTCGTGAAATTCGTTCGGCAATCGCAGGTGGCGGCGCTCCGGAAGCGGTGACTCTGCGGATGAAATGGGACTTCATCATCGATCACACCCGTCGCGAGATCGATTGTTGGAGCGGCAAGGAGGAACTTGCGATACGCTCAATGCGCGCACGCTTCATGTCCTACACCAAAGGCCTTCCGGGCGGTGCCCGACTTAGAGAACGGTTGCAGCAGGTGACCTCTGCAGAATCCCTCGAAGCCATCGCAGAGGGGCATTTGCTGGAATACGGCGATCAGCCGGTCTGATGCCAATCACGCAAGCGGTTCCCGGCTCCACTCGGGTGGCGGGGCTTCAAAGCTTGTCGCCTCCTTGGTGAGCGGATGCCGAAATGTCAGTTTCCATGCATGCAGGCAAAGAGGAGGTTCGCCAAGAGCAAGGGTCTGGCGGTTGCCGAGGGCCTTGGCTGGCAAATATACCGGATCGCCACAAATCGGAAAACCCAGATGCCACAGGTGCAACCGGATTTGATTCGTGCGGCCGGTGAGGGGAAGGACCTCCAGTAAACTTGATCCATCGGTTTCTCGGCGAAGGACACGAAACTCCGTGCGGGCAGGCAGACCATTCACTTCATCAACTTGACGGGCACCCGCATTGACTGGTTCGTCGCCGATGGGCGCATCGCAAAAAAAGGCGTCGTTAATCGGATGTCCCGCCACGCACGCAAGGTAGGTTTTTTGAACTTCTCCCCGTTCGAATTGCGGCTGCACGAATTTGGCGAAATGCCGTGTGCGGGTAAAAACAACAAGGCCGGTTGTGTTGGCATCCAAGCGGTGCGCCGGGCGTGGCTTTTGCGGATGGTAAACCGTCTGCAAGATCGCCTGAAGTGTGTTGCGGTTGAATCGCCCGCTGGGGTGGATCGGTAGCGGCGCAGGCTTATTGATAACCACAATTGCCTCATCCTCGTGGAGGATGCGGATATCGGCATTCACCGCTGGTTCCACATCTGCCGGGAGTTTTCGATAAAAGCGCTCGCCTGCCTGTGCTGAGTGGTTCGGTTCGATGGGACGGAAGCTCGAATCCAGTAAGCAGCCTTCTTGGAAAATCTGCTCCCAATCGGCAAGCGGCGTATGACTGAAAATACCGGCGAGCACATCAAGGATCGTCTCTCCGTCGTATTCGGGGGGGATGACAATCGGACGAAAGTTGTCGCATGGCGCAGAGCCGGGGAGGGGAGTGGTCGCCTTGCGGATTGCCGCCTCGCGCGATGCAATTCGCATCGCCATTTCCTCAGTGGGAGTCTTGAAGCAAAACGGGCACGACTTGCCGGCGACATATCGGGCATCGGCCTGATCCTCTGCGGTAAGAGGGGAGAGACACTGGAAGCACTGTGAGGAATCCGTCTCGCGCAGGGCGGGGTCCACTCCCACGCGCTGGTCGAAAACAAAACATTCCCCGTCGTAATGCGCGCCGCCGCATTCCTCGAAGTATTTCAGGATGCCACCATCCAGTTGATGGATGTTGCGGAAACCTTGGCTCTCCATGTAGGGGCCTGCCTTCTCGCAACGAATTCCGCCGGTGCAAAACATCACCACCGGCTCGTCTTTGAGCGATTCCGGGAGTTTGGCCACGGCTTGTGGAAAATCGCGGAAATGGTCGATGCCGGCTGGGAGTGCGTTGCGAAAAGTGCCGAGTTTGATTTCGTAGTCGTTGCGTGTGTCGAGAAGCGTGACCTTGCGGCCCTCGTCGAGCCATTGCTTGAGCATCGCAGCAGGGAGCTTGGGCGATGTCCGGCGCGCGGGATTGATGCCTTCCACACCGAAGGCGATGATTTCCTTTTTAATCCTCACGAGCATTCGCGAGAAGGGCTGATGCCCGCTCAGGCTGAATTTCGGCGCCAGGTCCTCGAGGCCCGGGAGGTTGCGCAGTTCCCGAAGCAGAATCTCGATGCCATCCGCCGAGCCGGCCACGAAAAGGTTGATGCCTTCGGTGCTCAGGAGAATCGTGCCTTTGAGCGATTGCTCCTGGCAAAGTGCGATGAGACTCTCACGGAGAGGCTTGAGGTCGCTCAACTCGGCAAAACGATAGGCCGCGATATTGGTGATTTGCTCTGAAACTATCGCGCTCACAGGCTGCTCAGACTCCTCCAAAGCGGCGGGAACGGGATTTGTAATCCTCCAAGGCTGCAAGGAAATCCTCCCGGTCAAAGTCGGGCCAGAATTTTTTCGTCACATGGATTTCCGTGTAGCTCAGTTGCCAGAGGAGAAAATTGGAAATCCGCATTTCGCCGGATGTGCGGATGAGCAGGTCGGGGTCTGGGATTCCTGCGGTGTTTAAGCGAGATTCGAAGACCTCCGTGGTGATGGCGTCAGGGTCGAGTTTTCCTGCGGCGGCATCGCGTGCGAGCGACTGCACGGCATCGAGGATTTCGGCTCGTCCGCTGTAGCTCAGGGCGAGGGTGAAGTGGAGTTTGGTATTCGCTGCCGTTGCCTCCATGGCTTCGCGCAGCTTGCGTTGGCACACGCTTGGAAGTTCATGGATGCGGCCTATATGGTGGAGTCGAATGCCTTCTCGGACCATCTCGTCTCGCTTTTGGTTCAGAAAGTTTTCGAGCAGCAGCATGAGCCCATTGACCTCAAGGGCCGGCCGTTTCCAGTTCTCTGAGGAAAACGCATACAGCGTGAGATATTGCACCCCGGTGTCCAGGCAAGCCTGCACACAACGCTCGATGGATTTTGAGCCTGCTTCGTGGCCCGCAAGGCGAGGAAGTCCCCGTTGCTGGGCCCAGCGGCCGTTTCCATCCATGATGATGGCGACATGCTTGGGGGTGCTGCTCACGATCAGAGTCGAATGGTCTGAGCGCGGGCTGGTCCAATGCTCACGATGGATAGCTTGGCGCCGGTGAGTTCCGCGATTTTTTTCACATAGGCACGGGCTTTTGGCGGGAGGTCGGGAAATTTCTTCGCCTTCTCGGTGGATTTCAGCCAGCCGGGCATCTCTATGTAAACAGGCTCGCAGCGGGAAAGGTGCTCGGAGTCGGTTGGCGGGAAGTCCAGCACTTTGCCGTCAAGGCGGTAGGCGACGCATATCTTGATTGTCTCCACGCCGTCGAGTCCATCGAGGTTCGTAATGGCCAACTCATCGATGCCATTCAAAATCACAGAGTATCTGGTCGAAACGGCATCGAACCATCCGCAGCGCCGTGCGCGGCCTGTTGTGGCACCGAATTCCCGGCCCATCGCGTGAAAACGATCGCCGAGCGCATCGTCTTCGGTAGTGAAGGGACCCTCGCCGACTCGGGTTGTGTAGGCCTTGAGAACGCCCATGACTTTGTCAATGCGGTGGGGGGGCACGCCGCTGCCGGTGCAGGCTCCGCCGGAGGTGGTGTTTGAACTGGTCACATACGGATAGGTGCCATGGTCGATGTCGAGGAATGTTCCCTGGGCTCCTTCGAAGAGCATGTTGGTCTTCATCTCAAGGGCGCGGTGCAGGAACATCACGGTATTCGTGATGAATGGGCGCAGAACTTCGGCAGCGGCAAGTGTGTCGTTGATGATCTTCTTCGCGTTGAGCGTTGGAGCGCCGAGGCTCTTAAGCAGGGCGTTGTTCTCCTTGATGCGCTGGGTGAGTTTTTCATTCAGCACATCGGGACGCAGGAGGTCTCCAGTGCGCAGACCTGTGCGTGAGGCTTTGTCGGCATAAGCCGGGCCGATGCCGCGCTTGGTGGTGCCGATTTTCTTCGAGCCCTTCTGCGTCTCGCGCAGACCATCGAGAGCCTGGTGATAAGGGAGAACGAGATGGGCGGTGTCACTGATGAGGAGGTTTTTTTCAACCTTCACGCCGCGTTTGCGCAGACCTTCGATTTCGCCCACGAGCGCCACTGGGTCGAGCACGACGCCGTTGCCGATGACGCAGGTTTTGGATTTGCGGAGGATGCCGGAGGGGATGAGGTGGAGGATATATTTTTCACCGCCGATCACAATCGTGTGTCCTGCGTTGTTACCGCCCTGGCTGCGGACGACGATGTCGGCTTCATCCGTGAGGAAGTCGATAATTTTTCCTTTTCCTTCATCGCCCCACTGGGCGCCGACGAGAATGGTGTTTGGCATAAATAGAGTTTGTTACTTTGAAATAGGTGGATTGAGTGACAAGCGAAAAGACCGGGCCAATCAGGCGCGGCGTTCGCGGATTGAGGCGAGGATGTCCGCTGTGACCTCGGCAAGCGGTTGGGCGCCGATGTTGCCTTTACCATGCAGACGCACACTGACATTGCCCGATTCCATGTCGCGGTGGCCGATGACCAGCATCGTGTGGACGCGGGCTTTCTCGGCATCGGCGATCTTCGCCTTCACCGGATCGGAACCAAAATCCGCCTCGGCACGGACCATTTGACGCCGGAGTTCATTGACGATTGGTTCGGCGTAGGCAATCAAAACTGGGTCGTCATTGAGTGTGATGACACGAACCTGCTCGGGAGCGAGCCATAGCGGGAAGTTGCCGGCGTAGTGCTCGATGAGAAATCCAATGAAGCGCTCATGCGTGCCGAGTGGCGCGCGGTGGATGCAGAGCGGCGTCTTCTCGGTGTTGTCGCGGTCGCGGTAGTGTAGTCCGAATTTCGCTGGAACAGCAAAATCAACCTGGTTCGTGGCGATGGTGAATTCACGCCCGATGGCGCTCCAGACCTGAACATCGATCTTCGGGCCATAGAAGGCGGCTTCATTCGGCACCTCCACAAAATTGATGCCGCTCTCGACAAGAACATTTCGAACCATGTCTTCGGTCTTCTTCCAAAGCTCCGGCTCGTTCACAAATTTCTGCCCCAGCTTTTCGGGGTCATGCGTGGAGAATCGCATCTGGTATTTCTCCAATCCGAAAACCTTGAAGTATTCGATATACATCTCGTTCACGGCACGGAACTCTTCCGCGAACTGCTCCTCCGTGCAGTAAATGTGGGCGTCGTTCATATTGAGCGAACGCACGCGCATCAGCCCGAAAAGCTCGCCGCTCTGCTCATAGCGATAGCAGCAACCATATTCAGCCAGTCGCAGCGGAAGGTCGCGGTAGCTCCGGGGCTCCGCCGCGAAAATTCGATGGTGGTGGGGGCAATTCATCGCCTTGAGATAGTATTTCTCGGTTTCGCCGAGTTCCTGCAGGCGACCGTTCAGGGATTTCCATTCCCGAAACGCCTCCACGATCTCAGGGCTTGCCGAACCATTCTCGATGGCTTGGCGGATAGTCTCCATTTTTTGGGACATGATGGCTGATGACATCTCTCAAGAATATCAATCGACGCCAACCATGGCACTCCAAAATTCATTTCGGCTTGTCGATTCTTCGCGCGCGGTCTCGTGTTTTTGCTTGGACGCATGCCATCGAAAATCTAAACCTTCCCGCTCATGAAAACTCCCATTCGCGTTGCTGTGACCGGTGCTGCCGGTCAGATTTCCTATTCTCTTCTTCCCCGCATTGCCTCCGGTGCCATGTTTGGTCCTGATCAACCCGTGATCCTCCAACTTCTCGAGGTTCCTGTGGAAAAAGCCATGAAAGCTCTCGAAGGCGTGGCCATGGAGTTGGATGATTGCGCGTTTCCTCTTTTGAGCGGAATGGTTCTCACCGACGACGCCAAGGTGGCATTCAAGGATGCCAACTGGTGCCTCCTTGTTGGAGCGAAGCCTCGCGGTCCCGGCATGGAGCGCGCTGATCTGCTCAAGGACAACGGCAAAATCTTCACCACCCAAGGTCAGATCATCGATGAGGTCTCTGCCGAGAATGCCCGCGTCGCAGTGGTCGGAAACCCGGCCAACACAAATGCCATGATCGCCGCTAGCAAGGCCCGTCGCCTCACGGCGGATCGCTTCACAGCGATGGTGCGCCTCGATCAGAACCGTGCCCAGACCATGCTTGCCAAAAAAGCAGGAGTCGCCACCACCGATGTGAGCGAGATTTTTATTTTCGGAAATCACAGCCCGACGATGTTTCCAGCTTTTGGCCACGCCAAGATCGCCGGTAAACCCGCCGAGTCAGTCATCACAGACCGCGCATGGCTCGAAGGAGAGTTTTGCGAAAAAGTCGGCAAGCGCGGGGCTGCGATCATCGCCGCCCGCGGGGCTTCATCGGCCGCCTCGGCAGCGAATGCCCTTGTGGACCATGTCCGCTCGCTCGTCACTCCGGGGCAAATCCATTCCATCGCCATCAAATCCGAGGGCCACTACGGCTTCGACGCAAATGTCTGGGCTGGAATGCCTGTGAAAACGACGACTCCCGGCGCCTATGAAGTCGTGACCGGCATTCCGTTGGATGACTTCGCAAAATCCAAGATCGCCGCAACCAACAAGGAACTCGCCGAAGAGCGCGCCATGGTTGCCGAGATGCTCGGATAAGGGCGGGAAACTCCCCCTCGCACTTTGGGAAAAGGGGTGCATCTTGTGGATGCATCCCGAAACTCCAATTCCCATATGAGTGATCCTATCCTTCCCACTCCGGAGCAACTGCAGCGCAGACTGCAGGAGCTTTTGCGCGCTTCATTTTCGACCCCGGCTCCATCTCCAAGCGAGCCGGTGGCGCCAGTTCAAAATCCAGATACGGTTCCTCAAGCGATCCGGGATTTTCACCTCACGCCGAAAGATATCAAAAAGCACCTCGACCGCTTTGTCATTCGTCAGGACGAAGCCAAGAAGGTCCTGGGTATCGCTGTCTGCGACCATTACAACAATGCCCGCGTCATGGCCTCCCGTGAAGCCGACGCCCCGCCACTCGAGTATTCCAAACAAAATGTCCTTCTCGCCGGCCCGACAGGCGTTGGAAAAACCTACCTCGTCAAGCATGTCGCCGAACTTGTCGGCGTTCCTTTTGTCAAAGCGGATGCCACAAAATTCAGCGAAACCGGCTATGTCGGCGGTGATGTGGATGATCTTGTTCGTGAACTCGTCCAGAAGGCCGATGGCAACATCTCGCTCGCGCAGTATGGCATTATCTACATCGACGAAATCGATAAAATTGCCACGCCCTCGGATGTCAGCGGTCGCGATGTCAGTGGACGCGGCGTGCAAACGACTTTGCTCAAGCTCATGGAGGAGACGGATGTCCCTCTGCGCGGCGGGAATGATCTCCAATCGCAGATTCAGGCCGCAATGGAGTTCCAAAAGCGTGGCAAGGTCGCCAAGGAAACCCTCAACACCCGGCATATCCTTTTCATTGTCTCCGGTGCTTTCGACAAATTGGGTAACATCGTCACCCGGCGATTAAAAAAATCCGCCATGGGCTTTGGCGCTGCGCCCGCACCATCGGCGAGCGAATCCGATGAATTGCTCCGCCTCGCGGGAACGAGGGATTTCGTGGACTACGGACTCGAACCCGAATTCATCGGACGCCTGCCCGTTCGGGTCGTGTGCGACAGCCTCGGCGAGCAGGACCTTTTCGACATTTTGCAGAAATCGGAAGGCAGTCTCATCCGCCAGTATGAGCGCGCCTTCGCGGCCTATGGAATCGAGGCCGTTTATTCCACGGATGCCCTGCGGTATATTGCCTCCTTGGCAGCTCAGGAAAGCACCGGCGCGCGTGGACTCATGACCGTGTGCGAGCGCCTCATGCGCGACTTCAAATACGAACTCCCCGGCGCCCGCGTGCGGTCTCTGGAGATCACTCCTGCCGTCTTTGAAAACCCCTCCGCCAGCATCCAAGCACTTCTCAAACTGGGTGAGGAGGAGGCCCGCCACACACAGCGCCTCGTTATCGAGCAGTTCGCCGAGCGCTTCGGCGGGCAGCATGGCTTCGTCCTTCGCTTCGATCCGGCGGCCATTGATGCGATCTTGCGCATGGCTTTCGAAAAAAACATTCCCGCTCGCGACTTGTGCGAAAGCCTCTTTAAGGATTATCAATTCGGTCTTGGGCTGATCTCTCGGAACAGCGGCCAGTCGGAGTTTGTCATTCCCGTTGATGCGGTGGAGGCTCCAGACCGCGTGCTGAGCCAGTGGGTCGTCGCCTCATACCGCACCAAAGAAGAAAATGAGAAACCTTAAAGTCAGCGTTGTCATCGGCGCGATCACCGTCGTTTTGTCGCTGCTCTTGTTTGCCACCGGCCTCCCCTCGTTCATCGATGGCGTGTTGCTGAAATCCCTCGAAATTCCCCAAGACGGACGCCCCATCGCTGGCACTCCTTGGACCACATCCCTGATTTTTGCTTTTGGAATCGCCTGGGTTTGGGTGGACATCACGAACCGACCCGCAAAATGGATTCTCTCTCTTGCTTCAATCCTGCTCCTCTGCACATGGGCACCCGTGCTTTCTCTTCATGCAAAATTCTTCTCCCCCGTGCTCCCCGTTTTCGCCGTCCTTTGCAGCACCGGCCTCGCATTGGCTTGGGAGAAAACACGCTACGGTCAGCGGAATCAACTTCTCGAGCGCCTTTTTGGCCTCCGCCTTCCCAAGGCGGCCTTTCAATCCATTCTCGCCTCGGATGCCACACCGGATTTTCCGGGTCGCGTCGTCAATGCCTCGGTCCTCGTCATCGCTGTTCAAAACCACGCCGAACTCATGGAGCTCCTTCCTCCCGAGAGCTACACCGCCATAACCAACCTGTATCTCAAAACCGCCTCCGACTACCTCGTCGAATCCGGTGCCTACCTCGACGAGTGCAACGGCGAGTGCATACGAGTCGTCTTCGGTGCCCCAATTGGCGACCCTCGTCATGCCGTCCGTGCCTGCCGCGCTGCGGTGGATCTCGCTGCACGCCTCGATGAGCTGAACAAGGAATGCGACGCGAAATGGCAGCGCAGGCTCGATGTGCGCATGGGCCTCGATACCGGCGACATCATTGCTGGTGTCTTCGGTGGTGGCCGCCTCGGAAGCTATAGTGTAGCCGGTCCCGCCGTGGATTTCGCACGCCGCCTTTGCGCCGCCAGTTCCATGTATGGAGCCCGAATCCTCATCGGACCGGATGCCTACACGCCCGCTTCGGAATCCGTCGAAGTGCGTCCGATTGAAATCCTGAAGGTGGCCGAAAAGCGCCGCCGTGTGGAAATTTACGAAATCCTCGCTCCCAAGCACTCCCTCACGCCCGAGCGCGAGCGCAGTCGCGACCATTTCTGGACCGGCGTCCTCCACTACCGCGAAAAACAATGGGACAAGGCCGTGGAAGAATTTACCAAGGCCCGCATTACCGGCATTCCAGACGCTGCGTTGGATTTCTACCTCCGCCGCATCGAACAGGCCCGCCGTCAAAATACCGACACCCACAAGGAATCCGTTCCCGCTCTCTTCCATGCAGCTTGAACTTCCCCGCATCCTCACCCCTGCGCAGGCCCGCCAGGAACGCGACAGTCTTCACAACGAGGGAAAAAAACTCGTCTTCACCAACGGATGCTTCGATATCCTCCACCGCGGTCACACGCAATATCTTGCCTTCGCAAGGGCACAAGGCGACGCACTCGTCGTAGGTCTCAATAGCGACGCCTCCGTCCGCCGCGCCAAAGGCCCCACACGCCCCGTCAACAATGAGCAGGATCGAGCCTTCGTCCTCGGTTCCCTTCGCGCCGTCGACTATGTCGTCATCTTCGACGAAGACGAACCCCGAGACCTCATCTCCCAAATTCTCCCCGATGTCCTCGTGAAAGGCAAAGACTGGGCCCACTATGTCAGCGGCCGCGACATCGTCGAAGCCCACGGCGGCAAAGTCGTCCTGGCCGACATGGTCGAAGGCAAATCCACCACCGCGACAATCGAGCGCCTCCGCGCTTAAACCGCCCGCTGATTGGCGCTTTAGGTGAGCGCCGGGCATTCGGGGCTAAAGGGAGCTGGTTGCGAAATGGTTGGGGGATAGATCCTCTGCTGAGGCCAATTGGTCGAGACCGGCGGCGATGTCGAAGTATTCCACAAGTTCAGGCGGAACTTGGTTTTTTTGGGGGTGGATGAGGGAGAGGGTGAAGCCGAGCAGGAGAATTGTCATGGCCGCGGCTTGAAGCCAAGGCAGGAAGAGGCGCGGGATGGTTGGGGCAGGGGAGAGGCTTCTAACGGACCGCAGGACATTTCTTGCGAAGAAAGGCGAGGGCGTGGTTTTTCGGGCTTGGCCCAAGAGGTTCCACAGTTCGTCATTCTCCGCAAGGTCGTCTTTCATACGGGATCAAACCCGGCTGGTTGGCTGAAGTTGCGCGAAATTTCAGGTTTCGTGCGCGTCGAGGAAGCCTTCGAGTTGGCGAATGCGGGTGGGGTGGCGCATTTTCCGCAGGGCCTTGGCTTCGATTTGACGGATGCGTTCGCGGGTGACCTTGAATTGGCGTCCGACCTCCTCGAGCGTGCGGCTGTAGCCGTCCACGAGGCCGAAGCGTTGCTCGAGAACCTGGCGCTCACGCTCGGTGAGGGATTCCAAGACATCTTTGATTTTGTCCTTGAGCAAGACGATGGCTGCCATATCGGCAGGGTTCTCAGCACCTTTGTCTTCAATGAAGTCGCCGAAGCTTGTGTCGTCGCTGTCGCCCACGGGTGCTTGAAGGGAGATCGGCTGCTGGGCCATCTTCAAGACGGCACGCACACGCTCGACAGGAAGCTGGATTTCGTCCGAGATTTCCTCCGGGGAGGGCTCGCGTCCGTATTCCTGAACAAGCTGTTTCTGCACTCGGATCAGCTTGTTGATTGTCTCGATCATGTGCACGGGGATGCGGATCGTGCGGGCCTGATCGGCGATGGAGCGTGTAATGGCTTGCCGGATCCACCAAGTGGCGTAGGTGGAAAATTTGTAACCTCTGCGGTATTCGAATTTCTCAACGGCCTTCATAAGGCCCATGTTGCCTTCTTGGATGAGGTCGAGGAATGAGAGTCCGCGGTTGGTGTATTTTTTGGCGATGGAAATAACCAAGCGCAGGTTCGCCTCAACCATTTCGGTTTTGGCTTTGAGCGCCTTGCGGTGCCAGACTTTGAGGTTCTCGTGATGCGTTTTCAGCTCGTCGGGAGTGAGCCAGAACCGGGCTTGCATCTCCTTGAGTTCGGCGGTGTGTTGGCGGCGGAGTTTGGGGTTGGCATCCTTCGCATGCTTGCTGAGTTCCTTTTGGATATTGCCAACAGCGCGATGGTTTTCCTCAACGAGCACAACAAAATCTTCAACGACCTTTTGTTTGAAAAAGAACTTGGGATAAAATTGTTGAAGCGACTTGAGGGCGCGATCGAATTTCTTGCGTTTTTCCGAATTCAGACCGACCTGAGCGGCTTCCGAGTAAAGTTTTGAAACAGAATCCGTAGCGCGCTTCACTTGTTGGCAAAGGCGGGGGAGGGCTTTCATGTAGCGCTCGCGGCTTTCGATCTTTTTGTCGAGAATGACGCGGTCGAAGCGCTCGCGCTGATCGATAAGCTTTTGTGCGAGATCAACATGTGCTCTTGCGACAAATCCGAAGCCGTAGAGGAGTTCTTGGACTTTCAACTCGGCGTCTTCGATGCGTTTGGAAATTTCCACTTCCTGCTCGCGAGTCAGCAATGGGACCTGGCCCATTTGTTTCAGATACATCCTGACCGGATCATCCAAAATATCGAGTTTGGCGTCGCTTTTTTCTTCTTTCTCTTCTTTTTCCTCTTTTTCGTCCTTGTCTTCCTCTTCTTCGTCTTTTCTAACTTCTTTGACGCGATCTACATCTGAGGATTCAATGATTTCGATTTCAACGCCGCGCAACTGGCTGATGATGGCATCCAAATGCTCCGGATTGCTGACGCCTTCGGGAAGATGCTCATCCAGATCTTCGTAAGTGAGGTAGCCTTGTTCTTTGGCGAGACGAATGAGATCGCGCACCTTCTCTTGAATCATCTTGGGGATGTTCATCGGAAGTGGCTGCGGAGCTAATTCGGATTTGGAGACCTCGTTTTTTTTCTCCTTGGTGTTTTTCTTTCCGGCTTCCGGCTTTTTTTCTTGAGCTTTTGGGGGAACAGGAAGTTTTCGAGTGGGCTTGGAAGTGGTTTTGGTTGCCTTCGCTGGGACTGGCTTGGACGCTACTTTTGCTACCGGCTTGGTGGTCTTTGCCGGGGCGCTCTTGGCAGGAGCTGTGGCGCGGGCGGGAGACTTTTGGGGAATTTTTTGCGCTTTGGCGGGAGCCTTTGCCGTTGGCTTTGCGGAGGCTTTTGATTTGGGGGCGACCTTCTGAGGGATCGATTTTTTCGCGGTTGCCTTGGCTGCGGGCTTGGAAGCGGGATTTGGTGCCGGCTTCGCCTTTTTCGCAACAGGCATCGGCTTTGGCTTGGAGGCGGCCACGGCTTTTTTGGCGATCGGCTTTGCGGCCTTTGCTGGGGCGGGTTTGCCGGATTTGGGGTTGGACTTAGCCGCCGGTTTGGAAGGTTTGGAAACCTTCTTGGCTGCGCTTGGTTTAGCCGCCGGACGGGACGGGCTTTTTGAAGAGGTGGTTTTTGTTTTCAATCTGCTTTCCGTTAGGCTTGGAGAAAAGGCCGTCGAACATCCGACACGCGGATCGTTAGGTCAAGGATTTGTTTTTGGATTTTTTGCCTCTCGTCCGCTGGGATCGCCGGGTTCGCGATGCGACTCTTGAGGCCCTCTATCTCACGGGTGAGTTGCTGAACGCTCAAGCCTTGGAGGATTTGCTTGGCCCGATCCAAAGGAGTGGGAGTGGGGCGATGAATGTCCATCGCTGAAATGAGTCGTTCCTCGGCACCCGTCAACTGCGCCAGAAGTGTAGGCGGCAGCGGGGCCTCATCCTCGTAGTGGGCTTGGGCCAGTTTGGTGACCAAAACCGCACCTGGCTCGAAATCATCCAGCCGGATTTGGGTTCTGAGCCAAGTTCGGACTTCTTGGCTCGTGAGCGCGAGACGGCAGAGCATTTCCATTCCAGCGGAAAGGGTGAGTTCCTCTTCTTGTTGCGGTGCTTGGGCCTGGGTTTCATCTTGCTCGACCGATGGCGCCTTCATGGCCACCCGTATCGCACCCTGTGGGAGTCCAAGGCGTGAAGCGGTGCGCCCAAGAATGGTCTCTCTTAAAACGGCGTCCTGCACGAGTGCCAACGGGGGGGCGATGCGACTGACGAGTCGGGATTTGCCGGCGCTGTCGTTGAGTTCCCCCGAAGCGAAGGCCTCGTTTAGACTATGCTCGAAAAAGTCCGTCGCATTGTTAATGACCTCTAAAAACGCCTCCGGCCCCGAGCGGCGAATGAGAGAGTCGGGGTCCTCGCCTTGCGGGAGGGTGACGATTTTCACCAGCAGTCCCTGTGAGAGCAGTGCTGGTAGGGAGCGGGCGGCGGCTTTTTTGCCTGCGGCATCAGAGTCGAAGCAGAGAAGGACGGTTTCAACATAGCGTTTCAAAAGGCGCGCTTGGTCGCCTGTGAAGGCCGTTCCCTGAGGCGCGATGACATTTCGAATGCCTGCCTCGAAGGCGGATATCAAATCGATCTGACCCTCGCACACGATGGCGGCGTTTTTCTCAATGAGGTCGCGCTTGGTTTTATCGAGGCCGTAGAGGACTCGGCCTTTGGTGAAAAGCGGCGTCTCCGGGGAGTTGACATACTTCGCTGCCTTGGCGTCCGCCTCGAGGATCCGTCCGCTGAAAGCGATGACTTCGCCGTAGTCGTTTCGGATAGGAAACATGACGCGATTGCGAAATCTGCTGTAGAGCGTGCTTCCGGATCTGGGGGGCTCATCCTTCGATGAGGCCAGTCCGCTTTGGAGGATTTCCTCCTGCGTGAATCGGCGTCCGCGCAAGTGCGTGAGTAGCGCATCCCACGAGCCGGGCGCAAAACCAAGTTGCCACGATTTAGCGACGGTTGAGTTGAGGCCTCTTGATTTGAGGTAGTCTCTCGCCTGGGATGCGTCTGGAGATTTCAGGAGATGGTCGTGAAACCAAGTCGAGGCCTCGGCGTGAAGGGCAAGCAAACGCTGTCGCAGGCCGTGTTTTTGGTGATCCTCGGCGGTCGAGGCCTCTTCAATGATCGGAATTCCGGCGCGTTGTGCCAGACGGCGCACGGCGGATGGAAAATCGAGATGCTCGTATTCCATCACAAATCGCAGCACGCCGCCTCCCGCGCCGCATCCGAAGCAGTGGTAATTCTGCCGCGCGGGGTTCACATGGAAGGATGGGGACTTCTCCCTATGGAAAGGGCAGAGCGCACGGAAGCTCGTTCCCGCGCGCTTGAGCGGAAAATACGAGCTGATCAGATCAACGATGTCGTTCGCATCGCTGACGCGCTGGATTGTTTCCTCGGAGATGAGTCCCACAACCTCAAAATACCTTGCGGCGTCTCGGGGCGCGAGGGAGATTTGCGCCGCTATGAAGTGCTTTTTTTATCTCTTTGTTTGTCTCGCCGCTCTGATGCCTGCCCGTGCGGCGGAACCTTCCATTTCGACGGGTTCTGTGGTTGTCCTTCCGATCAAGGGCATGGTAAGCGAAGCGCAGTTTTTTTTCCTCCGGAGGGCTCTGAAAAATGCCGAGGCTGTTGCTGCTTCGGCCATTGTTTTGGACATGGACACGCCCGGCGGTGATCTCAAGGCGACTGAGAAAATCGTGCAGATGTTCTCCAAGAGTCCGATTCCCGCCTACACCTATGTGAATGCCAATGCGGGCTCCGCCGGTGCGTTGATCGCCCTCGGCACCAAGAAGGTCTTCATGGCTCCCGTCAGTGCGATTGGAGCCGCTGCGCCGGTGGCTGGCAGCGGGCAGGAAATTCCTGAAACCATGAATGCCAAGATCGTGTCCTATTACTCGGGATACTTCCGCAGTGTGGCCCAAAAGAATGGCTACCATCCCGAATTGGTGGATGGATTCATGAATCTCGATAAGGAGGTGAAGATCGGTGGCGAGGTGATCAATCCCAAGGGCGCGCTGCTCACGCTGAGCGCCCAAGAGGCCGTGAGGGACATCGGAGGAAAGCCCCTTCTCGCCTCAGGCATTGAGCCGGATGTCGCCGCGCTCGTCAAAACCAACGGACTCTCCCCGGAGCGGATTGTGCGCTTGGAGCCATCCGGCTTTGAGAGCATCGCCCAATGGATCACCACGCTCGCCCCCTTGTTTTTGCTGGGCGGAATTATGGGGGCTTATCTGGAGTTCAAAGCTCCGGGCTTCGGTGTGGCAGGCGTCCTCTCCGGCGTGTGCTTCCTGCTCTTCTTCGGGGGACATTACATCGCAGGCCTTACAGGATTGGAAATGGTCGCACTTTTTGCCATGGGAGTTGCTTGCATTTTGATTGAGGTCATTTTCTTTCCTGGAGTTTTCTTTTTGGCACTCGGTGGCGCGCTCATGGTGCTTGCCGCAGTCTTTTTTTCCATGGCGGATTTGTATCCCGCCCAGCCGCTGAACTTTTCTTTCGAGAGTCTTGAAGTGCCTATGTGGAACCTCATCATCACCTTTATTGGCAGTGTGGTCGGAGTTTCCCTGCTCGCGAGATTTCTGCCGAGCATCCCCGTGTTTCGCAGTCTGTTTTTGTCGTCGGCTTCCCCAGCCGGCTCATCGCTTGCCCCCGTTGTCACCGAGTTGGGCGCTGCCGCCAATGTGTCCGTCGGGGCTCAAGGTGTGGCGCTCTCCATCCTTCGTCCATCAGGCCGGGGAGAAATCAACGGCGGCGTCTTTGATGTGATGACGAACGGGGAATTCCTTGAAGCTGGAACAAAAATCCAAGTCCTCGCAGTGAATGGTCAAAACATCATTGTGGGTCGCCAGACCTCTTGATCCAAGCCAGCGCCGATTTCGCGGCGAGTGAGCCGGTGGCGAAGCAACCCTGTAGGAGGTAGCCCCCCGTGGGTGCCTCCCAGTCGATCATTTCGCCTGAGACAAAAATCCCCGGCAGTCTTCGCAACATGAGATTGGAATCAATTTCGCTCCAGCAAACCCCGCCTGCGCTGGAGATGGATTCCGCAACGGGCCGAGGGCCTTTCAGGGGAATCACGCAGTTCTTTGCTTCATGGGCGAGCGAGTGGACATCCGTCCATTCCTTGCGTGCAAGGAGTGCGAATGCCGCATCGCCGAGTTTCCAACGCTGGCGTGCCTCCAAGGCAAAATTCCTGCGAACGGATTCCATTTTTGAAACAAGCTGTTCGTGCGAATGGGCGGGCTTGAGGTCAATCGTGAGTGCGGGGGAGGGCATTCCTCGAAGTGTCCTGCCGAGGGCATAAACCGGCCCGCCTTCAATGCCGTAGCGCGTGATCAAGGCTTCGCCGTGAAAAAGCCTGTCCCCCGCTCGCACTGTGATGTTTTTGAGAGGTCTGCCTTCGGCGAGCGAAAGAAATTCCGCGCTCCAGTCGTGCTCCCAGCCACAGTTTGCTGCCACGAGCGGTTGAATGGAAACGCCAAGGCTTTCGAGAACATGCGTCCAACGGGCATCAGATCCGGTTTGCGGCCAGGAAGCCCCGCCAAGTGCGAGAATGAGCGCATCGGCGTGTCCTGCGACACCATTGGAAAAGCCGAATTCAATCCGCCCATCGTGGGTGAGGGAGGTCAGGCTGTGCTTCATTACGAAGCGAACGCCGATTGATCTGAGTTTCGACACCCAAGCTCGGAGAAGCGTGGCGGCTTTCAAATTTTTCAAATAAACCCTGCCGCTGCCTGCTTCGAAGGTTTCCGCACCAAGTTCTCTGGCCCATTCGCGGAGTTCCACAGGCGTAAAGCCGTCGAGTATGGAAGTCCAAATCTCCGGGCTTTTCTCGATGCCGGAGTAGCGGGTTCGGAAAAGCTCTAAAGGTTCGGAGTGGGTCAGATTCATGCCGCCTTTTCCTGCCACCAGAAACTTGCGTCCGACCGAGGGCTTTGCGTCAAAGAGTGTGACTTCGGCCCCGGCTTCCGCCGCGACCTCGGCGGCGCGCAATCCGGCTGGTCCGCCGCCTATGATGGCGATGTGTTTCACTTCGAAAATCCCGCCGTGAGAACCTTTCCTGCCAAGTTGAAAACCGCCATCTCTTCTGCGTCCTTCGCCCAGTCGAGAAATGTGGTGGTAATCAGGGTTTGGGCTCCCGATGGAAGGGCTTGAAGAAGTCGGTTGCGGCGCGCTGTGTCGAGTTCTCCAAAAATGTCGTCCAAGAGCAGAACCGGAGCCTTCGAGTGCAAGGCTTCAATGTGTCGCGCCTGGGCGATTTTCAGGGCGAGTGCGATGGTGCGCTGTTGTCCCTCCGAGGCGAAGGATGACGCCTTGAGCGCATTGAGCTCGATATGGATGTCATCCCTGTGCGGTCCGCAAATCGTTTGGCGCAGGCGATCCTCTTCGGGCCGTGAAGCCGCCAGAGCCTCGGAAAATGGCGACGGGCATCCGGGCCGGTATTCGATTTTCAAGTGGTCCGATGAGGAACTAATTTCTCTGCACGCCGAGGCTGCGTAAGGCTCCAGTGCGGTCGTGAGATCGGCGCGGGCCGCCAGCAGGATGTTTCCTGCATCAATAAGTGGCTGGTCGAAGGCGGCAACCTCCCGGCGGGCTCGGCCCTCTTTCAAAAGGGAATTCCGCGAACGCAAGGCGCGTTCGTAGTCGCGAAGTGCCTTCCGGTATCCAGGGACGGCCTGTGTTCCCAGAAAATCCAGATACCTTCGCCGCACCGAACCGGAGCCTTTCACCAGATCGAGATCCGCATTCGAAAACCAAGTGATACGCGCCGTGGAAAGATATTCTGTGGATTTTTGCTGAAGCTTTGAGTCGAGGAAAAGAGCGCGTCCCTCGGCTGTGTGCCTGTATTGCAGACGCGTGTCGCCAAAGTGCCCCTCGATCGAAAAACCATCTTCGCCGCTTTTGATGAGTTCCGTCGTCGTTGTTGTGCGCGGAGATTGGAGGCGGAGCAGGACGCACACGGCTTCCAGGATCGAAGTTTTGCCCTGTGCATTTTGACCCACGATGCATGTGCGGTGCGGGGCTGGAAAAAAATCCAGATTCTCGAAGCAGCGGAAATGGTGGAGCCGGACTTCCCTGATCACGCAAACTTCTCCATGCGGTCGCCCTCGCGCGCCCGTGCGGCTTCGAGCGCCCAGTCTGGAAAATCCGGGGAGAGAGTGGCGGTGAAATGAACACGCTTTCCAGTGAGGGGATGCTTGAATGCCAACTTCCAGGCATGCAGGTAATGCCGTTCCGCACTGCCCCTGCGGCCGTATTGAGGATCGCCCGTCACGGGATGCCCGAGGTGTTTCAAGTGAACACGAATTTGATGCGTCCTGCCCGTTCGCGGGCGGCATTCGATGAGTGATTTTCCATTGCTGTTGGCAAACACTCGATAGTGGGTGAGGGCATCCCTCCCGCGATCGACGACCGCCATTTTCTGGCGGTGAACGGGATGACGGCCGATGGCCGCGTCGATCTTACCGTGCGGCATGCGAGGAACCCCGTCGGCAAGGGCCAGATAGGATTTTTCAACCTCGCCGGATGCAAATTGCGCCGACAGCGAGTTGTGCGCGGCCTCGGTTTTAGCCACCACAATGCAGCCCGATGTCTCCTTGTCCAAACGGTGGACGATCCCAGGTCGGCCCTCGCCTCCCACGATTTCCAGCCCGCCGCAATGGTGGAGCAATCCGTTTGCCAGTGTGCCTTCGCGGTTTCCAGCCCCGGGATGCACCACCAGCCCCGCAGGCTTGTTCAGCACAAGCAGCGTCTCGTCCTCAAAAATGATATCGATCGGAATATCCTGTGCAGCCAGAGGTGAGGGGACTGTCTCCTGCGGAATTTCAAAAACAACCTCATCTCCAGCGCGGAGCGGATAGGATGGCTTCGCAGCGACCTTGTTCACAAGCGCATGCCCATCTCGAATGAAGGCCTGGAGCCTTGCACGCGAGAAATCCGGGCACCCGGCTCCTAGGAATTTATCTAAACGCTGACCCGCCTGTTCCGGCGTAACGAGAAAGTGAAGTGGCATGCTTGTGGCCTTAAAATATGCAATCGAGGCTGCGCGAAGTCTGGCGGTGAGGACTACTCAACGCAAGGAGATCGGCAAGGGTGGCTGAGTTTTTAAAATGCCTGAGGATCATTTCTCGCCATGATTTCCCGCAGCATTTGTTCGTATTGGTCCTGTTGAACCGCGTGTCGCAATTCCTCCTGGGCCCCGTTGAAAACAAATAACGCGATGAGCATCAGCATGGGATTCCCGAAAAATCCCAGCACCGCAAATCCACACGCCAGCACCTGCCCGGTCCTTGCAGCCACTCGAGTAGCTCCAAGATGGCTGAACTTCATCGCCAACAAGGACCGCAGCACGCGCCCGCCATCCATCGGAAAAGCCGGGATCATGTTGAAAACAACCAACCCGCAATTCACCACCAGCAGATTGTGAAGCATGACGCGCAGAGTGTTATCCGGTCCGGTGAGAATCCCTCCTGTCAGCATCAGAATTCCTGCCAGCGCCGTCGCAATCGCCACATTCACCGCCGGTCCCGCCACAGCGATGACGAGTTCCATCGAGGGTTTGTCGGGAATTTGTTCCATCCGGGCCACTCCGCCGATCGGTAGCAGCGTGATGTCCGGTGTGCGAATGCCATAGTGTCTGCCAGCCAAGGCGTGCCCGAATTCATGCAGCAGCACGCAGAAAAACAGGGCCGCAATAAAAGAAATCTCGCCCACCGCACCAGGCCATCCACCATCCTGCCAGCCAGTGAAGCCAAAAAAGGCCGGAAGAAGCAGGAAAGTAACATGAATCCTGACATCGATGCCCGAAACACGGGCGATGCGATACGACCATTTCATAAAAATTGATTTTCGGATTCGTGAATTCCCATAAACTCCAAAGTCCAGCGCTTCGGGCGCCATGCTTCACATCCACAATCCACCATTCTGAAAGAAAAGAAAATGTCCCTTTCCACTCCTAAAGTTCTCGTAGCCGATCCCGTGTCCCAAAGTGGAGTCGATGAACTCTCCGCCGGCGGCGCTCTCGAGGTTGTTGTCAAAACCGGTCTACCCGAGGCTGAGATTATCAAAATCATCCCGGAGTTCTCCGCTCTCGTTGTCCGCAGTCAGACCAAAGTGACCGCCGCTGTTTTGGAAGCCGCCACAAATCTCAAGGTCGTCGGTCGCGCAGGCGTGGGCGTGGACAATGTCGATGTGGATGCCGCAACGCGCCGTGGTGTCATCGTCATGAACACTCCCGGTGGAAACACCATCTCCACCGCCGAGCATGCCTTTTCCCTCCTCGTCAGCATCGCCCGCAACATCCCTCAAGCGGATGCCAGCATGAAAGCCGGTCGTTGGGACCGCAAAAAATACGAGGGCGTCGAACTCTACAATAAAACCCTCGGCATTCTCGGCATGGGGCGCATCGGCACGGAGCTTGCCCGCCGCGCCATGGCCTTCGGAATGCGCGTTCTCGCCTACGATCCCTACCTCTCCGTGAGCCGCGCCCGCAGCCTTCAGGTGGAGCTTGTCGAGGATATCGACTCCCTCCTCCCGCAAGCCGACTTCATCAGCATGCACATGCCGCTCACGGATGAAACCCGCCATATGCTCGATGCCCGCCGTCTGGCCCTTTGCAAAAAAGGCGTCCGCATTGTGAATTGCGCACGCGGTGGACTCGTCGCGGAAGACGCCCTGCATGATGCCCTCAAGTCAGGCCATGTCGGAGCCGCCGCACTCGATGTCTTCGAGGTCGAGCCGCTGCCCGCTGATTTCCCGCTGCGTGAACTCCCGAATATCGTATTCACTCCCCACCTCGGAGCCAGCACCGCCGAGGCGCAGGAAAATGTCGGCATCGAAATCGCCCAGGCCATCCGCGCCGCCTTGCTCGATGGGGAAATTCGAAACGCCGTCAACATGCCGAGCATCGACGCCAAGACCGCAGCGGTCGTGAAGCCCTACCTCACCCTCGGCGACAAAATGGGCCGCTTCGTTGCCCAGCTCGCGCCGAAACGCAACGACCGCGTCGTCATCACCTACGGCGGTAAGGCCGTCGAAATGCCCACCGACGCGATCAGTCGCGCCATCCTCACCGGCTTCCTCAAACACGCCGGTGGCGAGGAAGTGAACAGCGTGAATGTCCGCAGCATGGCCTCCACCATCGGCCTCGATGTCCAAGAGGTTCGCTCCAGCGAGCAGACCGATTTCAACGAATGGCTCCATGTGGCCGTTTTCAGCGGTGACAGCAAAGTCTCGCTCGGCGGCACATTCTTCGGTGCCAAAAACGATCCGCGCATCGTGCGGGTGAACGGCAACCCCGTCGAAGTCACGCCTTCTGGCGTTGTTCTCATGCTCGAAAACCGCGACCGCCCAGGCATTGTCGGCCACATCGGCACGCTCCTCGGCACCGAGAAAATCAACATCGCCAGCATGAGCCTCTCCCGCACCGAACAGGGTGGACGCGCCCTCACACTGTTGAACCTCGATAGCATGCCCGGAGCGGATGTCATGACCAAGCTCTCGTCCGACGCCGACATCTACAGCGCCCGGGTCATCGCTCTCTAAGCCCACATACGGGCGGGGCCGCCATGGAACAAACCGAGGCCATCCTCATCCGCAAGCAGGCTTGGAGCGATACGAGTCTCATCACCACATGGCTCACCAGCGGGCATGGCAAAATCACCGCCATGGCCCGCGCGGCGCGGCGGCCCTCCAGTCCGTTCGCAGGCCGCTTGGACCTTTTTCACAAGGCCGAGATCGGCTACGCCATGCCCAAACGCGGCTCCCTTCACACGCTTAGCGAAGTGAGGCTGGTGGAGGTTTTCGCCGCCACCTCCGCGTCCAATCTTTTTCTCTGCGGCTACTTCGCCGAACTCATCGACCTCGTCACGCAACCTGGCGAGCCGTTTCCCGAGATTTACGATCTCTTCTCACGCGCCACCGCGCATCTGAGCCGCTCCCCCGCCTCCATGCGGGCGCTGGAGTTTTTTGAAAGCGAACTCTGCCGCATGCTTGGCATCCACGATGGCACTCCTTGTGCCAGGGCAGCGATTGAAACCTATTGCGGACGCATCCCTTCTTCGCGTATGGCTGCTCTGCAATTGTTGAACCCTCGCACCACACCGTGAAACGAATTCTTCAGCAAACCCTCCGCCTCGGACTCGTTGCCGCATTTTGTCTGCCGCTCACCGCCTGCCTCGGCCCAAACATCAAAGGCTATAAAACCAAGCCCTACTCGATTCGCGGCATCCGCTACCACCCCATGCAACCTGGGGACGCCATCGGCCATCGAGAGACTGGCATCGCCTCACACTACTCAGAGCATTTCCTCATCTTCCCCGGCAAGACAGCCACCGGTGAGAAACTCTGGCCATGGACAAAGGTTGCAGCCCACAAAACCCTGCCCATCCCATGCGTCATCCGTGTCACCAACCTTAAAAACGGCCGCACGACCAAAGTCCGCGTCAACGACCGCGGACCCTTTATCCGGGGCCGCATGCTCGATGTCACAAAGCCCGTAGCCGACGACCTTGGCTTCACCAAACAAGGTCTCACGAATGTAAAAATCGAAGTCCTCAGTGTCGGCGATGGACCCTATCGCATCCGCTAAAATTTCAACTCCAACCCAACCATGCCCACTCCAAAAATCGCCCAAAAATCCCCCGCACCCGTCACTGTTGTCGCAGGCAAAACCTACTACTGGTGCTCCTGCGGTGAGAGCAAATCCCAACCCTTCTGTGACGGATCTCACAAGGGCAGCGACTTCGCCCCCGTTCCCTACACCGCGGAAAAAGACGGCACCGTCTATTTCTGCGCCTGCAAACAAAGCGCCAACGGCGTCCTCTGCGACGGTTCGCACAAAACACTGCCCTGATTTTGCGGACGCCGCTTCGCTGCTGAAAAATGGGTCATGCGAGGACGATGGCCCTCCCAAAATCACAACCCGCGCGGCAGCGCTCAATCTTGGAGGGTCAACCTCCGGCTTGACCCAAGACTGAGCCGCACCGCCATCACACCGTCCCACTCCCATCACCACGCGCACAGCAACACAACCCAAACAGGCGCGGTCGCTTTGGAATTCGGATGCGGGCGAGTGTGAGAAAGGCTTAGGGGGATCGACGATGTGGGCCTGTGGAAAACAATACTTTGCATTTAACTAAACTATTTGCATAGTATGGTGGCATGATTGATCGTCCTTTCTGGACCCACCGCATAGAATCCGCGTGGCGAGAGGCGTCGATTGTTTGGCTCAGTGGCGTCCGCCGCTCCGGCAAAACCACCCTCGCGCAATCCCTCGGGGAGAGAGAACCGCTCTTCGTGAATTGCGATATCCCCGCCATTGAGGGCATGGTGCGCGATCCTGTGCTGTTCTTTCAAAACTGCGGCTCGCGGGTCGTGGTCTTTGATGAAATCCACCAACTCCGCGACCCCGCCCGGCTCTTGAAAATAGGCGCGGATATGTTTCCAGAAATCAAAATCCTCGCCACCGGATCCTCGACGCTCGCCGCTGGGAAAAAATTCC
>JBILWM010000071.1:0-14128 GCA_044369905.1 Terrimicrobiaceae bacterium
TTGAGGATGCCTCCTCGGCATCCTCACAGCGCGCTTACCACGCCAAAACCTCCACCCCATTTTTCCTGCAATCGGGTGGTCAGTTTTAATTGTCGTCAGGAGTCAGTTTTAGTTGTCGCTACACAGGTGGGAGTGATGCTTTTCATTTCGTGGAAGTGTTTCGGATTGGAAATCTAATTTAGCACGGAATATCCCTAGGAAATAACAGAGGATGCCAGGAGCACCTACAATGAGGACCCAGCCGGCCCAGAGAAGCCAACCTCCGCCCACTGCCCTCGCCTCGTTCAAGAAATACGCCTCGCCATTGTGGATGATGAGATCGACTTCTCTGCCGACCGAGTATTCGGCAAAAGGGCCTTTTTTCCATTTGGTGGTCAGGGTGCCGGCGCGTCCTTGCAAAGACCAATCAATGTGGGCTCGCAGTTGTCCCCTGTTGCCATGAAAGTCACGCTGGATGCTCGTGACTCGCCCCTTGGTCACGACACCCTCGCGGAGAACATTGCGATACATGGCCCCCGCATTGAAGACTATGGATCCGATAACCGCAGTCATGATGGCGGCGTAAACTAGGAAAATAGTGCGAAAAGTCATTTTTTTCAACGTCCGGGATCACTCAAGGAGAGCCAAATGCATGTCAATAATTTATTCCCGACCCCTTTAAACGTTGGCTCATTTCGTATCTTTATAAAATATCCCGATGGTTTGAATGCTTTGAGTCCTAGGATTAATCCATAGCAAACCACTTTTTATCTTACCTAAGCGAACCTCCCAAATCACGTCACCTTTGTTCGCGAATTGCTCTACATCACTACCTATCCTGAATGCTGAGTCGACGACCACTTCATCTACGTTCGCCTTTCCGAGATTTTTGCTCAGAAAGTCCCGGGCAATAGCCTCTACTTTTTGTATTGCCTCGTTTCCCATCCCAGCAGCATCAATCGCATCAGATATGGCTTTATCTTTATATTCGAGCCTCTGATTTAATAAAACAAGTTTCCGTTTATGCCCTCTTCGATCAACTTGGCTTTCGCTTCATCTGGAAGTGTCTCAAATGTCTCTAGGGCTTTAATTATTTGCCTCTGAGTTGCCCTTTCCTGGTCGAAATGGAGGTAACTATGTTGCTCAGCTTCCAAGTTTAACGCCTGACTAATATCTGGCGCGGCAACTACTCGGCTTAATCCGATGGCACTCAATATCATCAATAATGACCGCATTTTTTATTTCTCATGGGTTGCCACAGCTACGGCGCGATCTCTGCGCTAGGCGGTGGATTTTTTCAATCAGCAGGACGGAAAGACCCATGCGGGCGGCAGCCAGTGCGGCCCCAATGCCCCCGCTGCCCGCGCCGACGACGCAGAGATCATATTTGGATTGGCTCATGGTATCACCCATACATCACCACGCTTGGCGGTAAAGTTGGACGATTTCGGAGGCGGGCGGCACGACGGGGTTGTTGGCGGGGCTACCGGACGCCAGGGCATCGGAGGCCATTTTTTCCAATGCCGCTTCGAAGACTTCGAGCGTGGCGCCCTTGAAGTCACGGATACGGGGGACTTCGAGGCGGGCGTTGAGTTTTTTGAGCCCCTCGACCAGCGAAACGGCAGCGGATGCATCAGAGGCATCGGCGGCGCAGAGACCCATTGTCCGGGCTACGGTGGCGTAGCGCGCCTCGGCACCGACGAGCGAAAAGCGGGTCACTGCGGGCAGGAGCATCGCGTTGGAAAGGCCGTGTGGAATATGGAAAAGCAGGCCAAGCGGGCGGCTCATGCCATGCACGAGGCAGACGCTGCTGTTGGCAAAGGCCATGCCGCCTTGCGTGGCGGAGAGCATCATTCCTTCACGCGCAGCGAGGTTTCCCGGTTCTTCCCATGCTTTCACAAGGTGCGTCGCGGCGAGGCGAATGCAGGAAAGTGCGATCGGGTCGGTCATCTCACTCGCCTTGCGGGAGACATAGGCTTCGATGCCATGCGTGAGCGTGTCCACACCGACATGGGCGGTGAGCGGCGAGGGCATGGACAGCGTGAGTTCGTAATCAACCAGCGCAACGACAGGCAAGAGGTGCTGGTCGAGGATCATCATTTTCACATCCCGCTCGGTGTCGGTGATGACCGCCACCTTGGTCACTTCGCTTCCAGTGCCGGCCGTGGTGGGGATGGCGAGCAGCGGAGCTCCGGCTTTTGGAATCTTGTGATAGCCCATGTAGTCGGCGAGAGGCTCGGGATTGGTGGTAAGGATCGAGATCGCCTTGCCTGCGTCGAGCGGACTGCCGCCGCCGATGGCGACCACCGCCTCCCCACCGCTGCTGTGGTAGATGGCGAGTCCATCACGGACATTTTGCACGGTCGGATCGGGCTGAACGCCGTCGAAGACTGCGGTTTCAATGCCGCCTTCCTGAAGTGGCGCGATAAGACGGGCAACCACGCCGGACTTCACCATGAAGGCATCGGTGACCACGAGCACACGCTTCGCGCCCAGGCGGCGAAGTTGCGGCAAAAGCTCAGCGGAAGCGCCGCCGCCGATGATTACGCTGGATGGAATGTTGAATGAGGAAGCCATGGTTACCAGCCTTGGGAACGGACATAGTTTTTGTCCCAGCGCGAGAGCACGCACTTCTGGCGGGTGTAGAACATCACACCCTCGATGCCCTGCACATGGAGGTCGCCGAAGAAGCTGCGGTTCCATCCCGAGAACGAGAAGAGTGCCATGGGAGCAGGAACGCCGACATTGATGCCAAGCATCCCGCATTGGATCTCACGCGTGAACTGGCGCGCCGCCGCTCCGCTGGAGGTGAAGATCGAAGCGCCGTTGCCGTAGGAATGCGAGTTCATCATGGCGATGGCTTCATCGAGGGTCTTGGGGCGCATCATCGAGAGCACCGGCCCGAAAATTTCCTCCTCGAAAAGTTTGATGCCGGGCTGCACGCGGTCAAGGAGCGTGGGGCCAACAAAGAAGCCGCGATCAGGACTCATGGTGCGTCCATCAAAGGCAACCTCGGCTCCGCAGGATGGTGTGTCATTGATATAGCCGATCACTCGCTTCTGGGCGGCACCGTCGATCACCGGCCCCATATCGGCGCGGTCGTTGGAGGAGGTGTCATCGACCTTGAAGGCTGAAATGGCCGCGCTGATGCGTTCGCGCCATTCATCGGCGGTCTGGTTGCCGACGCCCATGAACAGCGAGCCGGCCATGCAGCGTTGGCCCGCGCAACCGAATGAAGACCCCAAAATCGCACGCAATGTCGAATCTGGTTCGGCATCGGGCATGACGATGAGCGCATTCTTGGCGCCACCGGCCGCCTGGACTCTTTTGCCATGGCGGGAACCCAGAGTGTAAACATGCTCGGCGATGCGTGAGGATCCGACAAAACTCACAGCGGCAATGCCGGGATGCGTGCAAAGGGCATCGACCACCTCGCGTCCGCCTTGGACGAGGTTGAACACGCCGTCGGGAAGTCCGGCTTCCATGAACAACTCGGCGAGACGCACCGCCGTGAGCGGAACTTTTTCGCTGGGTTTCAGGATGAAGGTGTTCCCACAGGCAATGGCCAGTGGGAACATCCACATTGGCACCATGGCCGGAAAGTTGAATGGCGTGATGCCTACGCAAACACCAATCGGCTCACGCATGGTGACGGCATCGATCTGATCGGCCACCTGAGGCAGGCTCTCGCCCTTGGCAAGATGCGAAATCCCGCACGCAAATTCCACAACCTCGATGCCACGGCGCACATCGCCCTTGGCCTCATCGAGTGTTTTTCCATTCTCGCGGGTTACAAGGCGGGCGAGTTCCTCAAAATGGGATTCCAGAAGATCGCGGTAGCGGAAGAGGAACGATGCACGCTTGGGGGAAGGGGTATTCGACCAATGAACAAATGCCTTCGCGGCTGCCTGCACAGCGGCATCCACCGTGGCGTCGTCGCCATTCGGAGTATGGGCGATCATTTCCCCGTGCGAGGGATTGAAAACCGGCGTCCCCGGCGTGTTTTCCTGGCGGATCCATTGACCGCCGATGAGGTGGGGCACAACGGGTGCCGATTTTTCTGATGATGTGGTGGTGTTCATAAATGTCGAATAAGAGTCCCTGCGATTAGTGCTTAGTGGCGGAGGATGCGTGATCAAATGTGCTGGAGAGCGTCTCCACGGTGCTTTTGAAAATCCGGTATTTGGCGGCGTAAATGAGGTGTCGACCGGGATCCGGTTTGAAGCATTGCTGTTCCTGAACCATCTCCGCAGCGGCGCTTGCGAGGTTTGGCCAGCGCTTGATTGCGACGCCGGCGCACAATGCAGCACCCAGCGCGCCGACCTCCGTGACGGACTGCACGGATACGGGAAGTCCCAGAATATCGGCAAAAAGCTGGGTCCAGAACGGGCTGCGCGACGCACCCCCGGCCAGTCGCACGCGCTCAAAACGCAGGCCTGATTTGATCAACTTCTCCACATGCCAGAGGTGGCCGAAAACGACGCCCTCGAGGGCGGCGCGGGCGATGTGCGCCTTGGTGTGCTCGGGACGGATCTGGAGAAAAGCGCCGCGCAAGGATGGCGAGACGGGCGCGCCATGCAAGTAGGGAAGGAAAATCGGCACATTCTCCTCAGGCCCGAGAACAGATGCCTCCTCAATCACCATTTTGTAATCGGCGGCGACAACCTCGCGCCCGCTGGCCTGAAAGGTTCTGACAAACCAATCGAAGTTGATGGCCGAGGTGGGACTGCCTTCCAAGGTCGTGTAAGTGCCCGGCTCTGCCCCCCAAGTTGTAAGAAAAATATCAGCATCCTCCGGCAATCCCGGCACACGGGCTTGATTGATCGACCAGCTTCCAGCAATCACCGAGAGGTCGCCTGGAGAAGCCGCATTGGTGCCGATCAATGCCGCTTCGCAATCGATGCAACCAACCGCCACGGGCGATCCGGCACGCAATCCGGTGGCCTCAGCCGCAACTTGCGTGACATAGCCTCCGATTTCCATTCCGTGCCGAAGCTCGGGCAGCGCCCAAGCGATATCCTGAAGTCCCTGATCGGAAAGCAGTCCGGAGTCATAGGACTTGTTTTCCAGATTCATCAGGCCCGTCGCGCCGATATCCGAGAAGTCGCTCAGGGGAACGCCCGTGAGTTTCCAACGAATAAAATCCTTCACCAGCAGGATGCGATGGATGCGGGAGTAAACCGAGGGCTCATGATCCCGAATCCACTGAAGCAGCACGGCGGTTTGCCCTGGATACAAGGCCTGACGGGTTTTGGCAAAAATGCGGGCGCGCTGGGGTGCATTTGTTGCGGCCCGGGCGAGGTCGGCAGCCCTGGTATCATTCGAGAAGATGATAGGCCGCAAAACCTGACCATCCGAGTCGAGTAGCACGCAGCCATTCCCGCAGGCGCAAATACCAAGGGCATCGACCTGCGGCGAATCAAGCTTCGCAAGCGCATCACGGATTACCGTGCAGCATGCCTGCCACAGAACCTCCGCGTCTTTTTCCATCCAGTCTGGACGCGAGGATTGAACCGGATGCGGCAGCGAGGCCACACAGGATGTTCCATCCTCTGAGAAGAGCGAGGCTTTCACCACGCTCACGCCGATGTCCAATCCGAGAAGCATAAAGGGGAGGGAGTGCCTTCGAAGGGGGGTTAGCGGCCTTCGTAGATCGCGAGGGCGCGCTCCACATTTGCTCCCTCGTGGATCATCGCCATGAAAGCGGCAACGATGCGGGCGGGATTCGGGTGCTGGTAAATGTTGCGGCCGTAAACGAGACCATGGGCGCCCTGTTGGAGATACGCGTAGGCTTCGCTGAAAACCGTTCCAATCGGCTTCTTGCCGCCACCGCGAACGAGGATCGGGCAACGGGCGGCCTGGACGACTTCATGGTAATCCTCGGGATGATCAGTCGGGTCGGCCTTGATGACATCCGCTCCCAACTCACGCGCCTGCCGCACGAGCGGGATGATGAGTTTTTTATTTCCATCCACCTGATACCCGCCGCTCTGTTCGTTGGATTTAAGGACAAGCGGTTCGATCATGAGTGGCATGCCATAGCGGTCGCAGACGGCGCGGAGGCGGGCGGCATTGAGAACGGTCTGGCGGTGGAGATCAGGCTGCCCGGGCATGAGCAGGAGATTGCAGACCACACCGGCGGCATCGGCCTTCAGGGCACCAATAATCGGCTCATCCCAATGCACGAGCTGATCGAACATCACGGCATGGGTCGTGGGATTGTAAAGATTGCCAACATCCGTGCGCAGCATGAGGGCCGGCTTGCGGGGCCCGGGAATTGATTGAAGGATGTCGGCCTGGCCGATGTTCATCTGAATCGCGTCAGGCCCGGCTTCAACCAGCGAACGCACCACGGCGGGCATGTCTTCCAAGCCATCGAGAAATGCAAATTCGTTGAAGACACCATGGTCGATGGCGACATCCAAGCAGCGGCCATCAGAGCCAAGGAAACGGTTGAGACGGGGTTTGTGCGTATTGAACATAGTGGGTGTTGGTTATTTGTGTTGGTTGAAAGTGATGCCAAGTTCGTCTTGCAGAATTCTGAATGAGCGGGTCTTTTCCTCTTCGATACGAGTGGAAGTCCATCCGAGCTTGGCCGCGCAGATTTCGGCGATTTCCTGGATTCCCGCTGGCGTGAGTCGGCCAAGAATCGCCAGCGATGTGCGACGCATCAGCACATCGTCCAAGCGCGCGACATCCTCGCACTCGCAAAGGAATTCGATTTCCCGGCGCGTGTAGCCAGGAACGAAAGCGAGCGGTTGGTCTTCTCCCGCTGAGGCAAATTCCGCGACCTGCACCGCGCAGGTTCCATAACGGTGAACAAGCTCCTCACGCCTCGCAGGCGGCAAAGCGGCAAGCGCCTTTTGGGCTTGGATCCATGTCTGGAGATTTTGTTCCGAGTCAGGCATACCTCGACCGCCGCCGATATCCATCTCGGCTGTGGAGCGGATACGGGATTTTCCAAGATCCTTGAGAACCCGATCCGCCACCTGCTCGGCGAACGCCCGGAATGTCGTCCACTTGCCACCGATCAGGGAGTAGATCGGAAAGGGCCGTCCCTCGACCGGTTCAGTGAGACGGCAACTGTGATCCCGGCTGACTTGGCCCGTTGTGCCTGCGCTGCTGCGCGGCAGCGGACGCACGGCGCAAAAACGGGAGACAATGCGGGAAGGGTTGAAATCAAATCCGGGGAGGATGCCCTTTGCGGATGCCAGAATGTAATCCACCTCCTTCTCATCGCAGCGCGCCTCGTCAGGCGAGGTTACTGGAATATCCGTCGAGCCAACAATGACGCGGTCATGGAATGGAAAAACGAGGCACACGCGGCCTTCGGGGTTCTCGTAGAGGATTTGACCATCGAGCGCCTTGTGCAGCTCGGGATAATCCAACACCAGGTGCGAACCCTTCGTGCCGCCGATGAATTCCGATTTTTTGCCGAGCTTGGCATTGGTTTCATCAATCCAAGCTCCCGTCGCGTTGACCAGCACCTGAGGCTTCACCTCAAACGACTCGCCAGTCACCTCGCAACGCAGGGTGACCGTTCCGGAATCCATCGATGACGCGGAAACATGATTGAGGGCCAAAACTGGATGCACCGCCCGCGCGTCACGCACCACCTCGTGACAGAGGCGCTCCGGGTATGTCACCCAGGCATCGTGGTAAACCGCCGTGCATTTGATCTCGGGGTTGAGTTGCGGAACCTCCCGCAATGAAGCCGAGGCCGATGTGAAGTGGTGTTTCGGCACAACGCGCTGGTGGCGCACATAGTAGTCGTAAAAACTCAGGCCGATCTTCACCCAGAGCGCGCCGCGTTTACCGGTGCGGTTTCCAAGGCGGAGCATTTTCAGCACCGCCTCTTTCAGCCCGCCCAGCCAACTGAAGACAGGAATCGTGGTGCGCAATGGCTTCACATAATGCCGCGCGTGTTGGAGCAGATGGTTCCGCTCGGCGAGCGATTCCTGCACCAGGCGGAACTCCGCCTGTTCGAGGTAGCGCAGCCCGCCATGGATCATCCGCGAAGAACCTGCCGTGGCACCCTCCGAGAAATCGCCTTTCGTCACCAGAAGTGCATCAATACCCTGAAGTGCCAGATCGCGCAGCACGCCCACGCCATTGATTCCCCCGCCGACAATGAGCACGGGCCATTCGCGGCGGGAGCGCAAGGTTTGAAGCTGTTCCTCTCGGGTCATTGTTTCAAGACAGTGACTTTGGTCTTACAAAGGCATGATTTCCTGCACGGTCGGCACAACCGTCATCTCGAGGATTTCGAGGTGCGCAGGCGTGGCGACGATGTCGGCCACGATTTTTCCGAGTTCGTGCGGGTGCGTGCATTTGGCGCGGACCGCAGGATCGGTGGCGGGATGACCTCCGATGCCGGAGTTGTCGCAGAATTCAGTCGCTCCCCAGGAAGGAGTCACCACGGTGACGCGCACGCCGCTCGGGCGCACTTCGAGGTAGAGACCCTTGCTGAAGCGCTCCACGCCGGCTTTTGCGGCCGAGTAGATCGACCAACCGGGCCAGGAATATTTCGCACAAACGCTCGAGATATTGACGATCGTTCCGGATCCTTGCGCGGTCATGATTGGAGCCACGCGGCGGCAACCCAGAATCACGCTGGTGAGATTCATGTGGAGTGTCTGGATGATTTCCTCGTCGCTTTGTTCCGCTGTGGGAGCGATGCGTCCGCCCGCGCCGGCATTGTTGATCAGGGCATCAATGCGTCCGGTGGAATCCATGACCGTCTTGATAACGCGATCCCAATCCGCCGCGCTTGTGGCATCCGCCGCGATGGCGGTGGCGCCGATGCGCGAGGCGACTTCCTTGAGTTTCGCTTCATTCCTTGCGGTGATGAAGACTTGCGCGCCTTGTTTGGCGAAGGTTTCGGCGATACCGGCTCCGTAGCCGCCCGAGGCGCCTGTGACGATGACTGTGGGTTTTTTGTTTTCCATATTTTAGGTTTTTAAAAGGTTGTGTCCGAAGCGTGCTGAGATGCGCTCTGCGGCCTGACGGACTTTCCGGCCAAGACGGGGAAAATCCTCCTCGCGGAAGCGGTAGGATGGTCCGGTGATCCAAAGTGCGGCGACTGGGTATCCGCGATGATCGAAAATCGGAACCGCCACGCAGTGCAGGCTCTCCATTTCCTCCTCGCGATCGAAAGCCACTCCACTCGCGCGAACCTCCTCCAATAAACGGCGAAAGGGCGCCTGGCTTGTGATCGTGGAGGCCGTGAACTTGCGAAAAACGATTCGCTGCAAGTGGGCCTCCAAATCTGTTTTCGGCAAAAACGCCAGCATTGCCTTGGCAGGAGCCGCCGTGTGCAAAGGAAAACGCGCTCCCACATCCACAAGAAACTTGATCGGCTGGCTACTTGGCACCAACTCCAGCACAACGCCGTGATCCCCGACCAGCGTGCCCACAAGCACCGTCTCGCCGGTCTCATCGCGCAGCTCGCGCATCACATCGAGGGATTTATCGACCAGGCTCAGTTCATCCAGCGCCTCATAGCCCAGAGCCAGAATCTTCCGGCTCAAACTGTAAATCCGCCCCTCCTCGTCCCGCTGCAGATATCCACTCGAATAAAGGGTCGTTAAAATCCGGAACACACTGTTCTTCGGCATCCCCAACTCCCGCGAAAGCTCGCTGATTCCCATCCCACGCGGAGCCTTCGCCAGCGCCTCCAAAATGATCAGCGCCCGCTCGAGAATCGGCACAATATACCGCTTCGACTTCTGGGCGGGAGTCTTTGCAGTGGCAGGCATTCGTTTGTTATTTCAAACAATATTTGAAATGCCAAACATTATTTTTAGGAAGTGTTTTTAAAAACGAACTGTGGAACGGCGTTCGTTGATCGCTGATCGCTGAGGTTAGGGCGCGAGTGCCTTTCACGGTCGAGACGACCGTGCTCCCCTCTTCCGCGCGGCAGCGCGGATCGTGAATCTGGGAGGGTTCATCGTCTCGCATGACCCATTTTTCAGCCGCGCAGCGGCGTTTCTGCATGCTCTGCGAAGGGGTGCGGGGTTATGGGGAACGGGCGTTGTGATTGCGGCGCTGTTCAGTCTTGGGTCAAGCCGGAGGTTGACCCTCCAAAGCGAGCGGATCGTGAATCTGGGAGGGTTCATCGTCTCGCATGACCCAAGCTGCAACCGCGCAGCGGCGTTTCTACATGCTCTGCGAAGGGGCGCGGGGTGATGGGAAACGGGCGTTGTGATTGCGGCGCTGTTCAGTCTTGGGTCAAGCCGGAGGTTGACCCTCCAAACAGATGAGCGCGCGTGGGTGCAGGCTTTTTCGGTTGGCTGTTACGGGCGGAGGATGGTGACTTTACTGGTAACGGGGTTGATTTGGACTGTGGCGAAGTTGGCGGGTTTTATGGTGTCGGGCTTGGCGTCGTTTTCATGGTGGACGGTGAGGAACCAGTTTGCATCCGGGATGCTGCTAGTGGCTGTGACTGTGCCATTGGGACGGATGGTGAAGGATTTATATCGCACATTGGCTGCGGTGAAGGCTCCGACATTGCTCGGCGGGGTCAATTCAGTCCCCAAGTCTGTAAGCAAGGGAGAGGCTTGGGCGTTTTCCGAGATGATGACGCGTTGGGGAAAAAATAAGGGGCGGGATGCCGGGACATCATCGGTTCCATCCTTGATGAACAATTGCAGGCCCCTCCAGAGAGTGGCTCCGCCGGTTGTGAAATCGAAATCGGGCAGTTTGTAGATGCGGACTTCCACAGGGAGGTTGCGGGCGACGGCGGTTTGTCGGGCGAGGGCGAATTGATCGCCGAGGCGCTGGGCGGCGCTGGTGAGGTTGGTGGAGCGTGCCACATTGCTAAGACCGCCGATGGCTGCGGCCGAGAGGATGCCGATGATGGATATGACGACCAACAGCTCGATGAGAGAAAAGCCAGGGGATTTTTTCAAGTGGCAACGAAGGGCAAAGGGGCCGTTTGCTTCGTGGGTCGTTCGTCCGAGATTCGCTGGGGCAGAAGCGGAGGTCATGGGTTGAATTGACGCTCACCGAGGATGCGGAATTTGTAGAAATTTGGCAGAGCATTGGCACCAGTTGGCGGAAGCGTGGTGAGGTCTGCGTAGTCGGGGAGGCTATCGCGTGGGTTCACATAGCGCTCAATGGTGGTGGAGCCACGGTAGGTGGAGATGACTTTGTCTGTTCCATCCGCCCAGGTGGTTTGGGTCGTGCTATTGGGGCTCTTTTTCAACACTTCGACGCGGTAGTGTACGGTGTAGGTGTTCGACTTGGTGGTGAGCTTGGGATAGATGCGGGCGTAGGGGCGCTCTTTGGTGTTCTCGCCTGTAGGGGAGTAATTTGGCCAGAATGTTCCACCTGTGACAGCACTCCATGTGGAGTTTGTCGGCACCAGCGGGATCGAGCAGATCTCGGCGGCGGAGCGGAAGATGTCGTTGTTGGCGAAGCGGTCTTCGAACCCGCGTAGTGTGCCGGTGTTTGTGTTGAGGTTTAGGCTCAACCTGCTACTAAAATTAGATATCGTATATTTACGATACTGATTAATCACAAGATTCAACCCAGTGTCAGACAAGTTGGGTATTACTCCGAGGCGCTCCGTGTGGAGTGCCGCTTGCAGAGCCGTGGAGCGCTTGATGTAGGTGAAGGGCAGGATCTGGTAGTTCATGTTCACCCTGCCAGCGGTGGACAACGGCTCGCTGATGGCATAGGGCTCGACCACCGGCATATTGAAGAGGTCGAGTAGCAAATAGTCGGGCGGGTTGTTAAGCCCCGGATGGGTGGCACTCGTCAGAGCCGCAGGTCGGAAGAGCAATGTCTGCCATGGAGTCTGACTGATAACGCCGGTAGGTAGTGAGCTCATGATACCTGCCGAGGGAACAAGTCGGTTGGGTGAGAATAAACCCTCCGAAGCCGAACGAAAACCGCCCGAGCCATCAAGATACGGAATAGATTCCCTAATAATAGCCTCATTTGCATAGATGAAGCGATACAAGCGGGAATTTCCCTCATCGGCAAAACCAATATAGGGTCCGTCGCCGGCGTTTCCATATCCATTGTCGAAATCACCATTGACTGAGGGCTGGGCGTTGGTTGTGGCTGCATCACTACTCGCCCAAACAAAATCAGTTACATTTATTGCAGAGGTAAATGTCGAATTGTTCGTATTGTAGTAGTGTTGAGTGGGAAAACGCCTTCCATGATAAGTATATGGAAAATCTGCGAGAAAGTTATGTGCGATTCTTTGAGCAGAACTTGAGTCTTGATAGGCATTTGTGCCTCCGTCGACGGTTACAAATGCATTTGTAGGAACGATGGGCCTGGCCGCTGTCAATCGATAGTCGCCATGGCTGACTGCCACTGCACGGACAACATCATTCGTAAAAAAGCAACCTGCTCTGTCTGTCGTTCGATTGGTTGTTGAATTGCTTGTTGGCATCGGGAGACTTGGAATCGGAGGCAGCGTGACATTGATTACTTGATTTGTAACAGAACCTCCAATATCGGAAACGCTTATAACCAGGTTGCCTCCACCAAAATAGAAGGTTGCGGCTGTATTTGTGGAAAACCGAGTTGCCAGATTAGCCGCATTTGTTGTTGAACTTGTTGTTACTAATACCTGTGCGCCTCCCCTCCCACCGCGTTGCCAAGGCGTCCCTGCACTGGAAGTTGCGGTGTCAGATGCAAAAATGTTGGTAGTTGTGCTGTTACCCACCCCCCAGAGAAGGCTACGAAGCCCTGAAACATTGTATCTAAAGTTTCCGCTGGGCCCTGAACCGGGAGACGGGTAACCGTGGGTTGCAAAGAATGGTTCCAGGAGCACCCTACAATACAGCGATGCATTTGTTGTGGGGGGTGTTAACTCAGTATTTACGAAGTTGGTATTATACCAGAAATGCACCCCCACTTTGGTGATGGTCGGAAATCGCCCAAAGCCGCGCGTATCATTTGTCCCGGAAGTTGGTATGATGGTTGATCTAGCTGCAAAGTAATAGTCAGTGTTCACGGCACTAATATTCGTTTCCATGGACTGGTCTCGGGTATTGATACAGCGAATGTAATCGAAAATCTGAGTGGTAATCTGTTCCGACTCGCCGGGGGCGATGGAATTGTATTTTCCCAAAATACCGGAAGATCCTCCGAAACCGGGGACGGCTTGGGTCGTCATGCGTCTGAAATAGGCAATTAGATCCTGGTTGCGTTGAACACCGTAGTCTGCTGTGGCGCTACCAGGATTAGATCGAGTAAAGTAGTAGGAATTTGTGCTTCCAATGTTGGTATTGGCACCCAAGGTGCCGCAAAAGGCAATGAGCTTGTCGTAGGGGGTCATTTTAGTTGTGGAGCCGCCAGACGAGGTAATCGGCCAGACAAGAATTCGCGGGGTATTGAAGAGCGTGACATCTGGCGCTCGACTGGAGGCCGTCAGAAAAAAACGCGCCTGCTCAAGCTGCTGGGGCGTCACAGAATTGGTCCCACCCGCAGAGCGATTCGTTGCAAAAAGAAGTTCATCCACATTTGCGTAGAGGCGGGAGGCGTCATCTGACATGCGGTATGCAGTGGAGGATCGTGCAGAATCAGGGCTTCTCATTAGAGTAGTCACACCAGCCGGATTGCCCAAGTCAGCAGAAGTTACTGAGTTCGTGGCAACTCGAGAACCCCACAGAGAACCTGCCAAATTATTTTGATAAGTGATGCGGGGAGCGATCGCCATAATGTCGTTAGTCGTAAGGTTCGTGAACACGGCTGAAAGGGACACAGAAGCAGGATGTCCAGGGTAGCGTTGGTATTCACCAGCCCATGGCTGTGCGAGTGCGAGATTTATTTCCTGAATCCCTTTCGAAAACGGCGTATCCCAGAAGTTGGCAGGCGTGGGGACAGTTCGTGTTGACTCCCATGTCGTGGTGACGGTGGTATTCGTGTAATTCCACGGGGCGCCGGAGGCGGTGTTGATGTTGATCTTGCTGGTGTCGTCATCGGTCCAGAAGGCGATGCGGCCGACGATGGGGTTTGCGGCCGTGGCGCCGGTGACGGTGACGGTGTTATTTCCAGCGGAGGTTGTCGGAGGCACGAGTGTGCCATCTTCGAGGACATAGAGCCAGTTGACTGGCATGGGGGCGGGCTGGGTGGGCGTTGTGGGAGCGCCGATAATATCGAAACCTTCAACAGAATTCGTCGCCGC
>JBILWM010000119.1:0-7644 GCA_044369905.1 Terrimicrobiaceae bacterium
CCGACCGCCTCCGGCAACCCTCCGGCGTCCGAACCGAGCAAAACACATCCGCAGGCCGCAGCTTCGAGGGCGACTATTCCAAAGGGCTCCTCCCATGTGGAGGGAACCACTGCGATGCGATGGGCGTTAAGCAAACGGGCCAGCGCCTCGCCGCAAACCGGCCCTGTGAAATCCACTCTTTCACGGATTCCTAGTCTCTCCGCCATCGCGCGAAGGCGCGCTTCCTCGGGTCCAGTTCCCGCAACGGTGAGCATGTGCCTGCGGTTTCCCGGCAAGCCGGAAAAGGCCCTCAACAGAAGATCCACGCCCTTGTCGGAAACCAACCGGCCAACGAAAACAAAATCCCTCTCTCTGGCGACCCCATTGTGGATTTTAAAAGTTGTGTCGTCATACGCGTTCGGAATCACAGTCGCCGCGGCAAAGGTCGTTTTCCTCACCGACTCGCTGATAGCGACCACCCGGTCCGCGCGATAAAGCATTCTCTTTTTAAGGCGGTCGATCCACCGGATTTTGCCGGATGACGATCGAATCCAAGTCTGGATGGTGACGATGACCGGCTTGCGGTGGAAGAATGCAGGCCAAAGGGTTCTCGATTCGATGTTGTTTTGAAAAATCAAATCCGCCCACTGGTGAAGCCGCAGAAGTTTCTTGAGACACGGCCGACGGACTACTGTAAAATCAAAAGCTGTCCCCGGCGACTCTGGAGCGGCGAGGGATTGTGTTGACAAAATAACATCGTGTCCAGCCTGTTGGAAGAAACCGGCCAAAATTCGGGAATGGGTTTCAATCCCGCCAACATCTGGAAAAAAACGATTTGATGTAAAAAAAATTCTCACCGTTTCAATAAACATTTTGAATTCTTTACTCGGTGCCGACGCGAAGACGCGACTTCAGAGAAAACAACCTTTCAAAATCCACTTCCACATCAAAACCGGCACGGTCGTTGCTACAAACATTCACTCCATGACGGCGAAGGAACAATTGAAGCAAAGCAATCATGGAGTTTTGAAAAGCAAGTGGAGTTGCTGGAGGAACAAATCCGCAGTGTCACTTGCGGAGTGGCTCTCTCTGGGCTTGGGAGGATTAAATAAAACCTGCTCGAAAAACTCGTCCACCAGCACGAGGCCCCTCCTTTCAATGGCCTCCCTAGAGAGAGCAACATCCACCCGCGGCACAATGGTGGTCAGTCCATGGCTTGCCATGGCCGCCGCACTGCCGCTTTTTCCGAGCAGACTGAGCGGCGTGGTGGCGACACCGAAATCCGCGGCTTGGAGATGACGCGAAACTTCGGAAGGTGAAATTTCACCGATCCGCCGAAAGACCAGAAATTCCGGATGCAAACCATTCATCGAATTCCAAATTTCAGGCCCCCTGCCGGGATTTTTTCCGATCGAAACAAAAAGCGCCGCTTTCTTTCCAGCAGTCCGCGCCGCTTTGGAAGTGCGCTTCAAAAACTCCGCCACATCCCAACCCGGATGGATCGATCCAAAGAAAACGAAAATCCAAACCTCTTGCTCATCCAGTCCGGAGAAGGACTCCCTCACAAGTGTTCGCCGAAGAGACGGGTCCGGAGCCGAACGCTCGATGTTGGAAAAAAGCGGCAACACGGATGAGGAAATTCCGGCTTCCGCCAGCCTTCGCGCGTAATTTTCATTCGAAGTGTGGACCAAACTAGGCCGGAGAGATCGCCAAAGATCGCCAAGATGCGCTTTCTGCAAGCGCGAAAGAACCCGGGCCTTCCAGCCGATGCCGGTTTCGTTCCACAACTCATGGAACATCATGTGCCACGGAATGCCGCCTGCAAGCGTGCGTAACCTTGCAGCAAGCCCCAAAGGCAGTCCGTGGGGATCGAACCCGTAACCGACAAATTGCAGGCTCACGACATCGGGTTGGAATTCCCGCAAGAACACATTTGCTTCCCGCAACCTGATGCTCCACGGCATGGTCGCGGAGAACCGGAGCTCGTTTTCACTGTGAACGGAACCACAACCCAGATTTCCATCGTTCAGTGCCAAGAGCGCAGTAGCGTGTCGTCTGCTTTCGAGTTCCCCGCCAAGCAGGCGGGAATAATCCCCGACACCGTCTTGACCCGGTTCCGCGCCCGCGCAGACGAAGGCGATCCGCATCACGCTTCTTTTCTCTCTCCGATTTTTCTAGCCGGCACTCCGCCCCGGATTTCGTTGGGTGGAATCGACCGGGTGACGACCGCCCCGGCCGCCACCACCGCTCCCTGCCCGATTTCAACACCTTTGAGGATCACTGCGTTCGCTCCAATCCATACATTGTCGTGAAGCACCACCGGTGCAACCGGGCCATCCCGCATCGGAAGCGGACCCACACCGGAAATATCATGGTCGTTGTCAACAAACCGGCTTCCAGCCGCGATCAGGCATTTGTTTCCCACCTCGATGCGCAAGCGCGCGTTGAATTCGCAGCCAGCTCCGAGAAAACATTCATCACCAACAATGATGGACGGTCCCGGTTTCCAAATGCCGTCGAAGTGAAAATAGACATCGTGCTCGAGACGGCAGTTGTTGCCGATGCGCACTTGGTGGGGCCAGGGACAATGAATGCGAGGGAGAATCGTTCCCCACCCGACGCTCATTCCCATGGCGCGAAACCAGAGCGTCCGAAAACGATCCGGCGAAAACACACGGTGCCGCAGAAAAAAAAACAACCGGTCCTTGAAGCCCTGCTTCATGAACTACAGAAAATGTCTCTGATAACCGGTTTCATATTCGAGATTCCTGTTGCGCTTCCGGATTTCGCGGGCAGGCACGCCACCGACCACGGAGTATGGTTCCACATCCTTGGTGACACAGGCGCATGCCGCGACCACGGCGCCTTCGCCAATGGTCACTCCGGGCAAAATTGTCGCGCGCGAGCCGATGAAGGCGAGTTTTTCAATCAAGATCGGGGCATGCCGCCCGGCACATGTCGGACTCTCGACATCATGGTCGGCCGTGATGAGGTGGACCTCGGGGGAAATGCTCACATTCTCATCAATCCGGATTCCGCCCCGGTTGTCGAGACGGCAACCCTGATTGATCACGGAGTTTTTCCCGACAGAGCAGTTGCCCCGGGTGTCGAACCAGATTCCGGACATCAGGAACGCGCTCGGGGCGATCTCGATTTTCATCGCGCGGCGATAAAAAAAATGACGCAACCGCGAACCGGGAAAATAGGCAACCACACGGTTGCAGACATAAAGAAGAGCGTCGTAACGATAGGTTCTCAAGTTCATCGGCACTTGCCTCGAGGGAAACAGGTTTTTTTCAAATCGATGGCGGCGAAACCTCGGGCGTGGAGCGGGTGCGCGCGGGATGGAACGGTGGAAGGCGGCGGAGCAAATAGTCGATTGCGCGAACGGTCGCATGACGCCTGCGGTCGTTGGTGGCATCGATCCACCAATCCGCAAGCCGTCCAACGAGGGAAGGCCCCGGGTGGTCCGGCTTGCCCAGGCAAGCCAGTTCGCGCCGCCATGGATAATCCCACAATGCGGCGTTGCGAAGATTTCCGGCGATGTCTTTCTGTAGCATTTCGAGCAGGCATTCCTTGTGCCAGGTATCCCATGTGTCCGTAAGATCGATCTTTCTCAAAAGTTTTGAGATGGCGGCCGCCTGGTCCGCAGGCACGGATTGGCGGTTTGGAAACTCCCCGGTTCCGCTGCGCCTGTAGAGTCTCCGCGAGTCAATCGAAAGCGCGCCGAGCATTTCGACTTCGAGCGCCATATACCACCAGGTCTTCATTTGTTGACGGCGAGGCCACAGCAAATTCAGGTGGAGAACAGGGATTTCCCCCTGATGATCGGGAGCGGGCCCGAGCGGCACCCTTGGCACATGAATTCGGGAGTCGGGCAACGATCCTCCAGTGACCGGCCTGCAAAACACCGCTGCGAGTCGAAACCATTCCCGGGCACCGGGGGCGAGACACATCCAGGGCAGTTGAATGGCGGCATCCGGAATCCGGTCCCTCCATTCGCGGCACTTCGCGTTCCATTCCGCAGGTTCTGTCAAAAGGAATTCATCGGCATCCAACCCCACAAGCAGGGCTTCGGGATCGATCAGCCGAGCCTTATCGAGGAGAAGTTGACGCCTTTCTCGCTCGTTGAATTCCTGCGCGGTGTTTCGGATCGCCTCCACAGAGGGGTGGGATGTGGCGATTTCCCAAGATCCATCCGTGGAACCCTGATCCGCAACGAGGATTCGATCGAAGAGCGGAGCGTGGTGGTCGAGGAACGGCCCGAGAAGCGCGGCCTCGTTTTTCACAGGCGTGAGGAGGAGTCGCGTCATTTGGGAAGACAAAGCAGATTGACCACCTTCTCCTGCGCAAGGCGTTCCCAATCCGCTTCCCCGGCGTTTTCCACGATCCGCCCCTGATATCCGGCGACGGCATCAAACCGGAAGCCAAACACGGAAAGCCATTCAACAAGGCTGCGAAGAAACTCCAGCGGTTCCTGACGAAAAAACAAGTGAACCTCGACATCCAAAGCCGGCCGGTCCGACTGAATCAGGCTCGCCGCGCCTCGCAGGACTTCGAGTTCCAAACCCTCGACATCGATTTTCAAAAAACGCACCGGTCCGGAGCGCAGTGCGTCGAGGCGAACCGCAGGGACGGAAATTCCACCACCGGCGACAACAGAGGAATTCGAGTGGTCCGAGATGAAAACCTCACCCGGTTCCGCGGACACGGCACAAGGAATCACGCCGAGATTTCCCGCGAGATTGGCGCGGGCGTTGCGAAGAATCTGTGCGGCATTGAAGGGATGCGGTTCGACAGCCAGCACCATTGCGGAAGAAAAATGACGGGCGTAGAACAGCGAGGTGATGCCTTGATTCGCGCCGACATCGAAAACAAGGCCAGGGCCGTTGTTGACATTCGCGGCGCACCACTCGAGTTCCGGCCACTGGCGGGAGGACTCGTAAACACTCGCTGCGAAGACATCGTCTATGGCGATTTCCAGGGGAAAGCCCGCAACCTCGATTCTGCGTCGACAGGGCCGGAACATTGCGCGCTCGAGACGGTAGGAAATCTTATCGCGAAGGGATTTGAACATGTAGATCACTGGCGGGAGATTCGCGCGAGGAGCACCCTCCAGAAGGCCACGGGAAAAAACCGGGCGGCGGCATGATCACGCTTTTGCATGGAATCGATCGAGACCGCCTCATTTGAGCGCGGGCAGGGGCCGGCGAGCGGTGTTTCCAGCCCCAGGAAGCCCGCAAGCGTTTTATAACGGAGTTCGCCTTGGTCCACGCGAACCTGCAGAAGGTCGCTCTCGCGGTTCCGGAAAAAATCCCCCACCTCCCGATGGTGTCGCTCCCGGGCAGCGAGGAGTTTTTCCCGATCAAAAACAGTGGTGCCGTAGGCGCGTTGGTGCAGTTCGTCGCCCACATGGCCGCGCTTCCAAAGCACGGCTCCGTCCACAAAAAGCCAGCGCATGCTCGCCAGCCAGGCGTCTGCGTCGCGCGTGGTCAGCACGAATTTGGAGCCGGGAAAGAGGCGGTCCAGTTCCCGATAATAAAACGGCACCGGAAGATCGCAGAAGGCATCGTTTTCCGCCAGAATAGTCTTGGCATCGTGGTGAACGCGGGAGGCCTTGAGTTCCTTGCTACGACGCCAGGCGGCGTAAGGTCCGAGTCTCACTCCGTGCCTGAAGGGTGGGAGACCGAGCGCCTCGGGCTGCGTGAAAAGATGGATCGGAAAATGAACCGAACGAAGGCCGAGCGCACTCAAGGCTTCGTGCAGCGAGGTGGTGCCGGTGCGCGAGAGGCCGAGGCAAAACACTTTATTAAAGGAGTGCGACACAATTTTAAACCAGCTTGGAATCGATTTCGCGACTCCATTCTCGGAAGAGGGAATCCAAATTCGAGGCTTGGCGACGCATCCTGCGCATGTCGGCGGCTGCAGTGCGCCAAAATCCGGCTGTCCGAAGGTCGCTCCCCCCGTCGATGCCCATGGATTTTTTGAGAAAGGCCCGAGCGAGGAAAAAAATAGGCAAAAGACTAGCCATACTATACTTGCGGCGGATCAAAACTTCGCGTTTGCGATAGGAGACCGTCCTCCATTCTGGGTCCACCTTGTCCAGAAGGAGGCGAAACATCTCGTTGGCTGGGTATGGACACCATGAAAGCCATGGTTTCGCATCGGTCACAAAATGTGTATTGATCGAGCGGTTCGCCAGTAAATCGATCGCCCCAACCGGATCGAAACATGCGCGGTGATTTTGGATATTCCACTCCTGCTCCAAGTGGATAAATCTACCATTCGCGGCATAATTCAGCGCACTTTGGTCATGAAGTTTGCAGGCGGATGGGGATTCGGAGAGGATTCGGGTAGCCCGATCAAAGAGGCGGTTCTGTCGGATTTTTTCGAGGTTAAGGACCAGCAGACCCGCGTTGAAATAGTCCGCATTCGCATCGACTTGGTCCGCGAGCGCCGCCCCTGGGAAATCACCAGCGATTTTTTGAATCGAATACTCTGAGGCGGCAGAAATTCCGTATTCGCCAGTCTCTCTAGGATAAAGAGGTTCCAAAGAGCGCAGAACCAGAAAATCTGTATCGATGTAGATTAGCCGCTCCCAATCCAACAGTGACGGCAGGAGCAGTCGAGCGTAAGTGAGTTTCGATGAAAAATAAAATTCCGGAAATCCAGTAAATCCCCCATCGATTCTGATGAAACTCACGGATGTGTCTCCGCGAATCTTGGCCAAAGCTGTGAGCAACCGCTGTTGCTGTTGACATGGAAGACCATCATGGAGAAAAGCTACCTCCATCGGGACATCGGTAGCCAACGCGATTCGAAGTCCGGCAAGCGTCCCGATGGCCCCGGGCAGATACCGCTCGTCACTGGCAACGGCAATGCGAACCGCACTCAATTACCCACTCCTTGAGCGGCCTTGGCATCAAGCCTAAATCCCCACAAAGCGACGTTCAAGCGGGTCAGAAGAACAAATGCGGACCCCATGAGTATCATTAAAAAAACACCCGCCGCAGTTGAGACATCAAACAGCCAGATTCCGAGAACCTGAACAGCGAGTGTGCCAGGAATGGAAACTACCGGCATCCACCAGAAAACCCATTTTCGCGCACTGTTCATCGTCCAGAGAACCTCGTTGAGATAACCGATCGATGCCCCCGCAACCATCGGCAATAGTGCCGGTGTGGAATCGGCATAAGTGCACCCCAGTATTGCAAGGAATAATGAAGGAAAAGCCCAAGCTGCGGAGAGCATAGAGGCCGCTACAAGAATGGCAAAAATCGCAACCAAACAATAACGCGGAAAAAGACGCGCACGATCTTGCCTGGCAATAAATGGGGCAACAAGCATGCCATTTGCCGCACTGAAAAAACCAAGAAGGATTGCGAGGCGTCCCAGAGCGCCGACCTCTGCAATTGTCTGCGTTTGCCCAAATCCTGCCGCAACAAAAACGGCCAACTGCGATTGGATTGCCGCAAAAACAATGCCGGGCATGATCGGTCGAATGTAGGCCAAAATTTCCCTGCTTTCGGCCGGGGCAGACCCCTCAGGCATCTCCAAATGGCGGTGCGCAGCGCTTTTGAACCGGACTCCAGTGAACCAAGTTGCAGCAAAATTGACAAAGATCGCCAAAGGAGCAGTGATGGTATGGACCACATGAGCCAATGC
>JBILWM010000151.1:0-4127 GCA_044369905.1 Terrimicrobiaceae bacterium
GGCCTTCTTTCGTGCTGAATTCCTCGCGGAACCCGCCTTGGCTTTCGCTACGGTTGCTGTCACTGCTTCCGGTCATTGTTTCTAGGTTTTTTTTTTCCTGACTTGTTCATGCCCATGCCGGGCACACCAGGGACATCCTCAGGCTTGTCCCAAGAATGAACAGCGAGCTTTACACAGGCCCCCGTCCCCCTAAATGTCCGGACTCGTTCCACGCGCCCCGCAATCCCCGAATTTTCCACTCGATTCAGCGCCTTCTCTCGCGGAGTCTTCAGCGCCTTCTTTCGCATGGATAAACTTCAAAAAGCGCTGAAAGCCACATTCGGCTACGATGGATTTCGCCCGCTCCAGCGCGAGATCATGGAGGCGAACCTCGCCGGGCGGGATTCGTTTGCTCTGTTGCCTACTGGCGGCGGCAAGTCGCTGTGCTTTCAGTTGCCGGCGCTGTTGAGGGAGGGTTTGACGCTTGTTGTTTCGCCTCTGATCGCTCTGATGAAGGATCAGGTGAACCAATTGGAGGCTGCGGGTGTTGAGGCGACATTTTTGAATTCCTCGCTTGGCGTCAAAGAAACGAAAGCGCGTCTGGCGGGACTGCACCAAGGCCGCTACAAGCTTCTCTACGCGGCACCGGAGCGCCTCATGCTCGACCATTGGCAGGAAAACCTCCGCGCTTGGAATGTCGCTGCCGTGGCCATCGACGAGGCGCATTGCATTTCCGAGTGGGGTCATGATTTCCGCCCCGAGTATCGCCAGATCGCACGGCTTCGCGAATGGCTTCCCGACATTCCGCTCATTGCACTCACGGCGACGGCCACCGAGCGCGTGCGGGAGGATATTATCAAGCACCTTCGCCTGCGTGACCCCGAGGTTTTTGTAGCCAGCTTTAATCGCCCGAACCTCTCCTACCGCGTTATTCCCAAGGAGCAGCCTACGAAGCAGATTCTGGACTTTATCAAATCGCGGCCGATGGATAGCGGCATCGTGTATTGCGCCACACGCGCCTCGGCGGATCGTGTGGCGGAGAGCCTCTCAGAGCGCGGATTCCCCGCCGTGCCTTATCACGCGGGCCTCACCAACAACGAACGGGCGCAAAACCAGGAACTCTTCATTCGCGACGAGACGCGCATAGTCTGCGCCACCATCGCCTTCGGGATGGGCATCAACAAACCCAATGTGCGCTGGGTCATTCATCACGACCTGCCGAAAAACATCGAGGGCTACTACCAGGAAACCGGTCGCGCCGGCCGCGATGGACTCCCCGGCGACTGCCTCCTGCTCTTCAGCGCGGGTGATGCCGCGAAGCAGACGCACTTCATCGATGAAATGAGCGACGCCCACGAGCAGAGGATCGCTCGCGAGCAATTGCGTCTCATGATGGGTTATGCCGACTGCCCGACTTGCCGCCGCCGAGAGCTTCTGAATTACTTCGCGGAGGCCTACACGGAGCCGAATTGCGGTTCGTGCGACAACTGCCTCCAACCCCGCGAGAATTACAACGCCACCACCCAAGCGCAGAAGCTGCTCTCCTGCGTTTACCGCGTGCGGCAGGGCGGTCGCTTCGGCGTCGGCATGAACCACCTCATCGAAATTCTGACCGGCTCCGCGAATGAAAAAATCCAACGCTGGGGGCATGACAAGCTCACCACCTACGGCATCGGCAAAGATCTCACTCGTCCGCAGTGGAGCGCGATCGGCCGCGATCTCCTGCGCCTCGGCTACCTCGCGCAGGATGCGGGGCAATTTCCCACCATCGCCCTCACCGACCTCGGCCTCGACGCCTTGAAATCCCGCCGCGTTATCATGCTCTCAAAGCCGGTGGAGCTGAAAAAAATCAGCGTTCCGCGCACCGGCGAAATCGAGTGCGACGAGACACTCTTCGACCGCTTGCGGAAACTCCGCAAACGCCTCGCCGACGAGCGCAGCGTGCCGGCTTATGTGATCTTCGGCGACAACACTCTCCGCCAGATGGCCCGCGAATACCCGACCCACATCGACGCCCTGCGCATGATCGGCGGCATGGGCGAAAAGAAACTCGCCGAATTCGGCAACATCTTCACAAACGAAGTCGCCGCCTACCTGCGGACTTATCCAAAAGTAGACTTCGGCGGACGCGGGGAGTAGGAGGGCGACTTCCGAGAATTATCCCTTTTAGGGGAACAGCTCTAACTTAAGATTGTCTGAAATCGGAAATTCAACCTTCTTGTTTTTGGTTTTCCGAGGCTTTCGGGTCATGTTCCCCTGCTACATCCCTTTCATCATTCGCGGTTCGACTCTCTGGGTATTGTCTGTCGCTCATGGTGCCAGAAAACCGGAGTATTGGATAAACCGAAAATTCTCCGCTGTGGCAACCCATGAGAAATTCCCGATTTCAGCGACCGAAGATGAAGGAAATTTAATTTTCCACTTTCTTCTTGCTTTGACTGATAAACAGGGATAGTGTGGCCAAACATCGTTCTGCCAAAAATGAAACACACCACGATCCTGCGAATACTTATTGCTGTTGAGGTTTCGCTCGGTGTGCTTGGCATCGCAGCGGATTTTGCATTGGAGACGATGCTACCAGCCCCAATCCAAGACTACATTGCCAAGAGCGCCAATTCGGATCTCACTTTAGGCCAAGCTTCGGGACTGGGGATCGGAGTGCTCCTCATCATTGGATTGATTGTAGGATGGGTGGGGCTCTGGAAGCTTTGGCGACCAGCAAGGACAATCTACACCATTTGCTGGCTCGCTGGTGTTCCTCTTTACCTCCTACTTGACCCCGTTGTGTATTACACTCCAGCGGGCGCTATGCTCGGCGAGTATTCAGTCCTCGCTGCGGGGGCGATTCTGAGCTTGGTCTTCTTTTCCGATCTATCATCACATTTCAACCGGACAAAGGCAGAATAAGGCGTCGCTCCTAACGTCTGACCCGCCGCGAGTTCAATTCATCCTGACTATTCAACCTTCAACTCGCCGTCGAAGCCACGCCCCTGGATCGCGAGGGAATTGAACGCGGGAGGTCCGCAGACGCTGTGGAGGGCTTTATGGGTGGAAGGGTGAAAAAAGCGATAATACGCGGGACTGACCCTTTTGGCTGCCACGCGTAAGTTGATCCTCTGATACCCGCCTGAGCGAACCCGGTATAGGCCCGAATGTTCAGCCACCCAAAGAATGCAGTGATCCGCTTCGTCCTTGAACCTCTGACCAAAGCCCGCCCTCACCGCCTCGTAATATGAAATGGCATCAAGAAACTCCCTTTTGGCCTCAGGCACAAAAATGATGTTCACGAAGCAAAGATCTGGTCAGCCTCGCGCATGACATCGCTGTAGGAAATACCTGCGACAGCTCCGCTATCTACCAATTTGATCCGATCCTGAATCTCCTGTTCCCATGCGTCATCAACATCTGAATGATCACTGGCGTCGCCCATTTCCAGAAGAAGGCCTGCCAAAACAAGACGCTGCCGGGAAGGAAGCTGCAATACTTGCTGGGTAATTTCCTCAAGAGTTGCTAACATATTTGAAATATCACAGAGAAGAAGGCCTCGGTCAAAACGACATTTTGTCTACACCCTCAAAGCGCCCCGGTTAGAATCATGCAACACCCGCCGGTCACGCCGCGCCATCAATAGTCTGAATTTATGATTCCGCCGTGAAATGGTGTGCCGCTTTTCACTGCGGGGATTTGCGTGTTTTTCGATCCGCAAGAATTTGCTCGTAGAGTTCGTAAACGACATCCCGCGTGTTGGCGTAGTCTAGGAGGATTTCGTTGGAATGGACTTGATGAAAGAGGATCCGGATACCACCGACCCGCAATCGACAGAAACCCTCCAACGGCCCTCGCAGACCTTTGATGTCACCCCGGTTTTTTGCCAGCGCGCGGAGGGCCATGCGCACTCGCCGTTTGGTTTGCGGTGGCAAGGCGCAGAGCCAATTTGAAACTTGCTCAGAGGCCGAAATTTTCAGCCGAGAGATCGAGAACGCGGTATTTCGCTGTTCCAGCCTTCGCGGCACGCACCGACTTCTGTTGCCCGTCACGATAATCACGGGGGATTTTTTCAAGATAATCAGCGAGGATGAGGGCTGATTTTGCGTGGTCTGGGCGAGGGTTGCTTTCAAATTGAGAGCGGGGATCAGCAGCAAAGAGGC
>JBILWM010000152.1:0-4078 GCA_044369905.1 Terrimicrobiaceae bacterium
CGGGTTCTGCGTTTGAGTTCCTGATTGACGCGTTCGATGGCGTTGCTTGTGCGCATGCGGCACTGGTGGGCGGTCGGGAGGGAGAAGACAGCGAGGCCTTGAGGGATATTCTCCTCCATCAAACCACACTGGCCAGCCCCCGGCGAACTTCGCGCAAGCCCCTTCCGGGGCCGGCTGCGCTCGGCTCGCTACGCTCGCCTTCGCTCCGCCGCCCCCGGAAGGGGCGCTCAGATCGCGAAGAACCAAATTACAGAACAAACTTTACACCGGCCGTTGCGTGATTCGCCTCAGATTGCATCGGCGACCAAAGAGCGGATTCGCGACTTGGCGGAGAAACTTGGCTATCGTCCCGACCCTGCGCTCGCCGCGCTGGCGGCCTATCGCTCGCGGGTGCAACCGGATCATTTCCGCTCCGTGATGGCCTGCATCATCGATGCCAAAAGCCAGGACTCACTCAAAACCACATGGCCGTCGATGGCGGCGCGTGCACGCGAACTTGGCTACGAAGCGCAGAAGTTCGTGCTCTCCGATCCCATGAACGAATGGGAATCGTTGCTGCGCGTCTTGCGCTCACGCGGCATTCGCGGGGGGCTGCTTGCCCCGAGAATTCGCTACGATGAGGCATTTCCCGAGGTCGCGACCGATGCTTTCTGCTTTGTCACCATCGGCTACTCGGTGCGTCTTGAAGGCATTCACCGCGTCAGCACGAATCAATACCTCGATATGCTGCGCCATGTTGGCGAGTTGAAAAAACTCGGTTACCAACGACCTGGATTGTGGGTCCCCGAAAGCGCGGATGGCCGTGTGAACCAGCAATTCAGCGCCGGATACCTGGCCGCTTTTTTGCCGAGCGGAGAACCGCCGGCGCCGATCTTCCATGATGACGCGCCATCTCAGCGAGTGGTTCGCGCGTGGGTTCGCGATCACAAAATCGATGTCGTGATCGGCCTGCCAAATCATCTGCCGCTCCTGCACGAGGCGGGATTTTCGATTCCGGAGAAACTCGGATTTTCCACATTCAACTGGCACGGCGGAAAGGAAGTGAAGGGAATGACTGGTATGGACTACCGCCCCCAACATCTCGCCACTGGTGCAGTCGATGTGCTACACGCCGCATTGCTTAACAACCACCATGGCCTACGGCAGGACGCACCGCTTACGCTCTTCAACGCTCGGATGGTTGTTGGAAAAACAACAAGATTAAGATTCTAAGCAATGCGGACTTCGAAGACCCGGGCCTCAGGCACGCCGTGGGTGGAGAGGATTTCCAGTTCAACGATCCGCCCGCTCTGCGTTGTTTCAAGACGGTGGATGCGTTTCCTCAGGTAGTTGAATGACTCCTCGGCGACGACCTTGCCGTCGATAATCAGGCGGTAGTGTTTCGCCGTCTCGGGTTGCGGGCCGCGGAGCGTTTTGTTCGAGCACTTGTCGCTGCCGCTGAGCATTAGTTCCCGCTCGAGACCGGTGTCGAAAGTGATATGCACTTCGCTGATCTTGGATGGTTCGGAAAGTTCCAGGCGAAGTGTTGCTGGAAGCGTTTGTGATTTCCACAAGTGGGTTTCATCGGCGGACCACGGCCCCCATTGTGCTTTGAGGTGACGGGAGGTGCCATCGGTCACACATGAGGCAGATCCCTCGGAGGATTCCGAACTGGCGCTGATGCGGGCGTTTGAAGCGAGGTCAGCGGCATCTTCGTGGCGAACTCCGGGAATGAACGCATCGTCGCGCAGGAGTCGTTGCCTCAGTGCCTTCAAGCCTTCCGGCGTGGAGAGTTCCGAGCTGGATCGCGCATTTTTCGCAGTAAGTAATGCCGCAGCGGTGCCGATGGCTTGGCCGCCAATCGCGCAAGTGGCCATGACGCGGGTGCTGCCGAAGGCTATGTGGGTGGCGCTGATATTGCGTCCAGCAAAGAATAGGTTCTCCACATTGCGCGAGCAGTAGCAGCCATAGGGAATGCTGTAGAGGTGCTTGAAGCGATGATGCACGCAGGCCGGCTTTTCCGGATCGTCCACGCCTTCAACCGGGTGGAGGTCGATCGGCCATCCCCCGTAGGCCACGGCATCGGGTCGTGCTTCGGGATTGAAGATATCCTTCTCCGAAAGCACATGGCGGCCGAGGAAGCGGCGGCTTTCCCGCTTGCCGGGAATTGAGGCCACCCAATCAAGAGCATAGTTGGCGGAGTCGGGATGATCACCGGAGTTTTTCACATAATCCCAGACGCCCAGGGCGATGCGAAGGAGTTCGTGGCGGATGGTTTCGTTGTCCTTGATCGTATCGAGGTGGCCACCCCACTCGAACCACCAGTAGCCGTATTCGTAGCTGAAGATATCGCGATGACCCTTGAAGTCCTCCTTCGTGAACTTGCGGATCCAGTTAGGCGGAATGAAAACCTGCGGCGTGGCATGCTCGCGCGACATGAACATGATCGAGCTGCCAAGGCGGTTGTTGTCGGCCTGCTCGGGCGCGAGCGGTTCACCATGGGTTGCGCGCGCCTCGCGGCCTTCGGTGAAATCAGCACCCGCCTCCGCGCCGAGACGGCCGTCGCCACTGCAGTCGGCAAACCATTTTGCTTCGATGAGAAATTCGTCGTCCGTCGAATTGCGCAGGGCGCGGATGGCCGTGATGCGTCGTCCCACATTTTCGGTCGCGCTGACTTCGGCGCTCACGCAGGTGGTGTCGAGGAGCAAGGTGATGTTCGATTCGGCTTTGACCTTCTCGTATAGCAGGAGATCCCATTGCGAGTAGCTGCGGTGTGGGTTGCGCACGGCGTCCTCAAGACGCAACTCCTCAAGGATGCCGGTTTCGCGGCAGCCGGGCTTTCCGCCATGGGAATCGGCGCCGACAATGTGCATGCGGATCTCGCTGGAGGCGTTGCCTCCAAGGACCGAGCGGTCCTGCACGAGAATGACGCTCGCCCCATTGCGGGCTGCGGCGATTGCGGCGATGGTGCCGGCCATGCCGCCCCCAACCACGACGAAATCAGCTGTGAGTCGCTTGGTTTTGAGGCAGCGGGGTTGTGAAGTGTTTTGTGAGGTCATGATTTGATAGAGGAGGTTGAGCGACTAATCCAAAAGTTCAGCAGGAAGTTCATTGGCTGCCATCATGGGGACATTGCCGAAAGTATCAATCGGTTGTGTGTGGCCGTTCGGCTCAAGTCCGTCCATGGTCATGAGACGCTCGCTTAACGAACCGACCGGAAGATCTCCCCAGACATCTTCCTGACCGGGCTTGACCACCATCTGCGGGATGCAGCCAGTGATCTCGCGGAGCAGTTCCAAAAACCGATTGTCTCCCGTGTGGCGCGCCAGGGTAGCCAGTTCGATACCGGAGGCGACATAGATGCCCGGAGCGCCATGCTGGTTCTGGATGTTTGCGAAATACGCCCCACGCGGCTCGATGCCAAGACGCTGGAGCGGAGTGCCCTCGGGAAACTTCGCGTCGTAAAGGAGCGTCCAGGTCTGCACCAGATCGGCGGCCTCGACCGCCCACTCGAGGTGAACCGGATCGCGTGTGATTTCATGGAGATGAACCAGGCCCGCCATGAGCGCGTAATTGCTCTCGCTGTCGACCGCCATGAGCGCGTCGCCCACTCCGCCGCAGGTGAATCCGCGAAGCAAAAAGTTTTCACGGTAATAGGCCGCCAGCCGCTTGGCGGTTTGAAGGTAGCACGGAGATCCAAAGCACCGGTAGCCGTGGGCGAGCGCTTCCAACGCAAAGGCCCCTCCCGTGCTGTCACCCCACAGGACATCGCCGGTTTCCGGATCGAGGCTGTAACCCAGGTGCCCGAAACGCCGCTCCGTGCTCACCACGGCGTCCAGAAAACGGCGCGCCGTCTCGATCCAGAGGGGCTCGAGCGCCTCACCGCGCGCCTCCACCACATTCATCGCATGGAGGATGTCGCGCCCCAGCTCGAGCGGACGCCGCACGAGAGTGAAGGCGCGGCAGCCCGGGCGCTTGGCATTGAAGCTCAGCCAGCGTTTGCCATTCCATACGCCATGAAAATACCCGCTGGGTGTCGCCGCCGTGCAGAGGAAAGAAAGCATCCGCTTCGCCCGCTCGCGACGCGTGGCATCAGGCG
>JBILWM010000016.1:0-43901 GCA_044369905.1 Terrimicrobiaceae bacterium
TATTTTTAGTTCTTTGCAGCCTGTGGGCTTTGCTTTCGCAGATTCCTCTCACGCCTTTTGCGGCGCGAAAGGATTTTCTCGGGCCGGATGGATTTCTGGCTCCATTTGAAAACCAGGCGATCGATGCTCGGATCAAGATGCGCGGATCGATGGATGCTCCCGTGAAGGTTTGCTATGTGGATGTCGATACCGAGTCGATCAGCAAACTTGGGAATTTTCCTTGGAACCGCGAGTATTTTGCGATGGCGCTGGACGCTCTCTTCAAGCATGGCGGGATCAAGGCTGCTGGCATGGATTTTGTGTTCTCGATGGCGGGCATTCCGGCACTGGGTCGCGAAGAAGCGGAGTCCGGTGGCAAGGCGCTCGGCAAATCGATTCACAAAAATAAAAATGTTGTTGCGGCGGCCACATTCGGCACGAAGGGAAACTTTCCGTTTCTCTTTCAAAAAGGAAATCCCACTCCCGAGGACGAAACTCCGGAACTGCCCGCCTTCCCAATCGTCGGCCCCACATGGGGGCATGTCGGCCTGATCGATACGATTGGCAATGATGTCCGCTACATCCCGTTTTTTGCAAAAACTTCGAACCACATTTACCTGCCGATGTCGCTGAAGTTGGCATTGCTTTATTGGGGGTTGCCAGCCTCGGCGGTTTCCATCGAGGAGGATGAAATTCTCGTGAAAAAAGAGGACGGCACTACGATGGCCAGCATCCCTCTTCTCATGGGACAACTTGCAGAGCCGAATTGGTTCGGTGCCTGGATGGAAAAAGACCACCACGCGAGCATCGTTCATGTGATGGCCTTCGGGCAGGCGCTTGAAAATGGCACGGAGGAGGAAAAACAACTGGCCCGCGAGTTCTTCGCGCCCTTCAAGGACAGCGTAGTTCTCATTGGTCCGGTTGATCCCTTGCTCAAGGACATAAGCCTCATTCCGCTGAACGGTTCGCATCCTGTGCCGCGCGTGTCCGTGCACGGGAATCTGCTTAAAACAATCCTCTCCGGTCGTTTCGTCGAACGACCTCCGGTGTGGTTGAATTGGGCGCTGATTTTTCTCCTCGGCTTTGCGGCGGCTTCTTTTTGCATCGTTCCGCAGAAGTTCAATGGTCTCGCGAGGATCTTCGGTGCAGTCGTTGTGCTCGGCTACATCGTCGCGGCTTTTTTTCTTTTTTCAGCCTATGACACGATCATCCCGCTCGTCGCTCCGCTTGGTGCGGCTGTCTCCTGCACATTTTCTGGCACGCTGATCCACCTCTCCAACGAACGGCGTCAAAAGCGTCGGATCACAGGAATGTTCGGCACCTACCTCTCTCCCTCGCTCGTCGAGAAGATGGTTGATAGTGGCGAGGAACCCAAGCTCGGCGGCATCGATGCGGAGATCACAGCCTTTTTCTCGGATGTCCAGGGCTTCTCCGGCTTCTCTGAACTCCTGACACCACAGCAACTCGTTTCGCTCATGAATGAATATCTCAGCGCGATGACGGATATTCTCATGGAGGAGGGGTGCTATGTGGACAAATACATCGGCGACGCAATCGTTGGCATTTTCAACTCTCCAGTGCAGTTGGAAAATCACGCGCTCAAGGCTTGTGTGGCCACCCAACTCCTCCACAAGCGTCTTTCTGGTCTACGCGAAAAGTGGGCGAGTGAAGGCGACAAGTGGCCGCCGTTTGTTTCCAAGATGCAAATGCGCATCGGAATGAACACGGGTCACGCCACGGTCGGCAACATGGGGTCTGAAAAAAGATTCAACTACACCATGATGGGCGACATGGTGAACCTCGCCGCCCGCTGCGAGAGCGGTGCGAAGAGTTACGGGGTCTACACCATGATCACTGGCGAGACCAAACGCTCCGCCGATGCCGGTGGTGACGACTGCGTCTTTCGCTTTCTGGACAAAATCATCGTCAAAGGCCGTAGCGAACCCGCCGAGATGTATGAGGTCGTCTGCCTCCGCAAGGATTTGGATGAGGAGACCCGTCAGTGCATCGAAATCTATGCCGAGGGCATTGAACACTACCGCAACCAGCGCTGGTCGGCCGCGCTCGAGAGCTTCGAAAAATCCGCCGTCCTTGAGCGGAACAGTCCTGAGCGTAATCCCGAGTCGCCGAGCACACCTTCGCTGGTGATGATCGAACGCACCCGCCACCTCATGGATTCTCCGCCCGGCGCGAATTGGGATGGGGTCTATGTCATGAAGAGCAAGTGATGGTGAAATGTGGTCGCAGGTCGGCAATTCCTCGCCAAGCTGGATTGCGAAGAGCACCGTTTACACTTTAGTCTCTTGGTCGGATGGATATTCGATTCACAAAAATGAACGGCGCGGGAAACGATTTCGTTGTCCTCGACAACCGCACAAGGAGCCTTTCTCTCGAAGGCCGCGATATTGCCCGCCTCTGTGACCGGCACAGGGGAGTGGGGGCGGATGGATTACTTGCTGTCGAGCCCGCCGAAGGGAGCGCGGATTTTCGCATGCGCTACTACAACAGCGATGGCGGCGAGGCCGAGATGTGCGGTAACGGGGCGCGTTGCTTTGCAAGATTCGCCGCGCGACTCATGGACAGTCGCCCCGATATGGTTTCATTCGAAACTCAGGCGGGCCTCATCACGGCCGTGTTTGAGTGCGAACTCGTCACTCTCGAAATGGGGCGTCCGCAAGACCACCGTGACCCGCAGTCCCTCACGCTTGGAGATTCCTCGCATCAGGTTCACTTTATCAACACGGGCGTTCCCCATGCCGTCGTCTTCGTCTCGGAGGTTGAAAAAATCGATGTCCAGCTTCTTGGTTCCGCACTTCGTTGGCACACGGCCTTTAGCCCCAAGGGAACGAATGCCAATTTTGCACAGTTCATCGCACCGGACACTCTCGTCCTCCGCACCTACGAGCGCGGGGTCGAAGGCGAAACCCTCGCCTGCGGCACAGGGGTCTGTGCCACAGCGCTTCTCCATGCGGTGCAAACCGGCGCGCAGTCACCAATCCATGTGAAGGTGCGTGGTGGTGACACGCTGCGGGTGGATTTCCAAAAGAATCCCGATGGCAGTTTTGCCGGGGCCAAACTCACCGGCCCGGCGGATTTTGTTTTCGAGGGCACCATTTCCTTGTAACCATTCAGCTCATGACATTCGCAGGAGCACACACCGCGCTCGTTACGCCATTCCGTGACGGCCAGTTCGACACGCAAGCCTTCCGCCAGCTCATCGAAGAGCAGATTGCAGGAGGCATCTCGGGCATCATTCCCGTCGGAACCACCGGGGAGTCGCCTACTCTCGACCACGAGGAGCACCTCAAGGTCATCGAGGTCGCCATTCAAACCGCAAACAAGCGCTGCCTCGTCATCGCAGGCACGGGTTCCAACTCTACCAGTGAGGCCATTTCTTTGACCCAAGCTGCTGAAAAGGCTGGAGCCGATGCCGCCCTGCTCGTCGCGCCCTACTACAACAAGCCCAGCCAAGAAGGACTCTACCTCCATTTCAAAGCCATCGCCGAAGCGGTGAAGATTCCGATTGTGCTCTACAGCATTCCCGGTCGCTGCGGCATCGAGATCGGGGTGGAAACCACAGCGCGGCTGGTAAAGGATTTCAAAAACATCGTCGCCATCAAGGAGGCTGGAGGCTCCGTGGAGCGGGTCAACCAGCTTCGGCAGGCTCTCCCCGAGAGTTTCCAAATCCTCTCAGGGGATGACTCCCTCACGCTTCCATTCATGTCGGTCGGGGCTGTTGGTGTCATCAGCGTGGCATCGAATATCATTCCAGCTGAAGTCTCCCGGATGGTTCGTCACCACCTCGACGGCGAATCCGCCAAGGCGTTGGAGATTCATCAGAAATACTATCCGCTCTTCAAAGACCTCTTCATCGAGCCGAACCCGGTTCCGGCAAAGTTCGTCCTCGCCCGCTTGGGCAAAATGGCATCCGAAGTTCGTCTCCCGCTTTGCGAGATGGCGCCCGCCAGCGTCCAGCGTCTCACGGAAACCCTTAACCGCCTCGGACTATGACTCCCACCCGCGTTATCATCAATGGATCCCGTGGCCGCATGGGGCAGGCGCTCGTTGCCTGTGCGAATTCGGATTCCCTCTTCACGCTCGCGGCGGCAACCGACCTCGGCGACGATCTTCCTGCGGTGCTTCCATCCTGCGACGCAGTGATCGATTTCACCCATGCCACATCCACAGTTGCCATTGCAGAAGCCTGCGCGGTGGCTGGAAAAATTTTGGTCATTGGCACCACCGGTCACTCTGACGACGACCGCCGGCGTATTACGGATCTGTCTAAATCTATCCCGATTGTCTTCGCTCCAAACTTCAGCGTCGGTGTGAACACCCTCTTCTGGCTTACCCGCAAGGCTGCGGAAATTCTCGGCCCCGACTTCGATCTCGAAGTGGTGGAAATGCACCACCGCCTGAAAAAAGATTCTCCGAGCGGAACTGCCCGCCGGTTGGCCGAGATTCTCGCGGATGTTCGTCAGTTGGAATACAGCAAGGATGTCATGCACGGCCGCGAGGGCATGGTTGGCGAACGGACAAATGTGGAGATCGGCATGCATGCCATTCGTGGCGGCGATGTCGTCGGCGACCACACGGTCATTTTTGCCAATGTCGGCGAACGCGTGGAGCTCACGCACAAGGCGTCCAGTCGTGATACCTTTGCAAAAGGCGCACTCCGCGCCGCCCGCTGGGCACAAGGCCAAAAGCCTGGGCTTTACGACATGCAGGATGTTCTCGGCTTGAAATGAGGGTTGGCATCGCGCTCGGTTCGAATCTGCACGAGCGCCTTCATCTCCTTCAGACCGCTCGGACTCATTTGTATGCGCTGCACGAGGATCATGGGCCATTTGTATGCTCCCGCATTTACGAGACCGAACCGATGGATTGCCCGCCGGGCTCTCCTTGTTTTCTCAATGCGGCCATCGAAATCGCCTGCACCCTGCCACCTCTGGACTTGCTCGCCAGTCTGCAGCGCATCGAGCAGGCCCTCGGGCGTCCGCGCGAACATGCTTTCCACGCCCCGCGCACGATCGATCTCGATATCCTCTACTACGACAACCTCCATTTCGCCCTGCCCGAGCTTACTCTCCCTCATCCCCGGATTTCGGAGCGTGCCTTTGTTCTTTGCCCGCTTGCGGACATCTGTCCCTACCGCATCCTGCCGGGTTGGGGAAAATCCATCGCCGCTCGCCTGGCAGAGTTTCCTGCCGAGTCATTGCCTCAAGCCGTGGCTGATTTTTAATCTTCTTTCCGCCTAAAACCTGTGAAAACCGCACCCACATCACTCCGCCAAGCCAAGGCTGAAGGCCGCCGGTTGGCCACGCTTACGGCTTACGATTATCCAACCGCGCGCCTTCTCGACGAGTGTGGGCTTGATCTCCTGCTGGTTGGCGACTCGCTGGGAATGGTCGTTTTGGGACATCCCGACACCACGCATGTGACGATGGATGACATGATTCACCACACCCGCGCAGTGGCTCGTGGGGCGCTGAAAACACTTGTCGCCGCAGACCTGCCGGCCGGGAGTTGTGCGACTCCTGAATTGGCCCTCGAAAATGCGCGCCGACTTCGTGCCGCAGGTGCCGACCTCGTGAAGATCGAAGGCGGGAGTGAATGCCTGCCGGCAATACGAGCCATCCTTGGCGCAGGCATCCCGCTTATCGGCCATCTCGGAATGCTTCCACAGCGCGTCGTGGAGGAGGGCGGCTACCACATCAAAGGCAAATCCACACCCGAGGCCGAGTGTTTGATTTCGGATGCCATTGCCATTGATCAGGCCGGTGCCAGCGCCATCGTGCTCGAGTTGGTCCATGCTCCGCTTGCCGCAGCCATTTCCAAAAAAATAGCCTGCCCTACAATCGGCATTGGAAGCGGCAAGGAATGCGATGGCGGCATCCTTGTTCTCCACGACCTGATTGGGTTGTTTCCATGGTTCCGTCCGAAGTTCGCCAAGCCTCGTGCAGATGTGGCCAGCGAGATTCAACGCGCTGCCCGGGAATACGCCCAGGATATCAAAAATCCCGCAGCCTCATTCGAAACTCAGGTTTTGAGGGCGAGGGGAGTGTGGAGGTCGAAATGAATCTCGTATTGAGCACCGTTTAATTGAACGCGACGGCGGACCGGAACGCCCAGCACCTGCCGGAAAAGCGACTCCTCGAGGGCATCCGCCTCGGGAAATGATTTGTGCAGCGCCGCTGAGGGATTGTGGCGCTCGATAATCCGGATACCCGGCACCAGTTCCACCATGCGCCCTTCGTCATCACGCGCCTTGGCAAGGAGGATCATTTTTTCGCCAACCGGAGTCTGCGCGGGAATCTGGCTCCGGTATTTTTCGGTCACCTCTTGGAAGTAGAGGAGGAGCAATTTCGCTGCGCTGTTCGAACCATAGAGATTCTGGGCATGGCGAAGAATCGAGATGGCCGCAGCATTGTCGGTCTCCTCGAACCACGCCTGTCCTTTCGAGGTGAGACTGTAAACCAACAACGGACGGCCAGCACCCCGATGGCTGTTGCGACTCGAGAGGAGTCCGCGTTTCTCCAGCGCGAGGCAATGGTTTTTGGCCCCCATGTAGCTCAGTTGCAGCTTGGCAGCGATATCCCGCACGGGAAGGGGACCGCAGGATTTCAGTTCGCGAAGAACTTCATCCTGTCGGGCGGTGGGCTGTGATGTCGCGGCGGGCGGCATGGGATTGAAATCTACTGCACGGGGAGAAGCGCGCGCTCCTCGGGTCGGAGTTGGCTTTTGTTGATCGTTCTGGTGATTTCATCCGCCTCCTTCTTTTTGCCGATGGCATAGAGCACGGCGGCGCGCACGACCCTCCACTGCGGCGGAGATGATAGCCAGGAGATGCCTTTATCATTGTAGAGAGCATCGGCCTCCGCGGGCTTTCCTGTCTTGAGCATTCCCAGGGCGTGTATGCTCAGCGTGGCGAGCGATTGGGGGGGCGTGTTGTAGATTTCACTGGCAATGGCAGCCGTGGTGGCGGGTTTGTCATTGGTGAGAAGCTTCAAGTAAATCTGATCATTCTTAGCCTCGGCGAGCATGGGAAATGAGTCGGTCATTTCTTGATAAAGGGGTAGGAGTTCTGCGGCGGGAGTATTTTGAGGCCAGCAACGGATGAGCCCCAGATAGCCTTCCAGGGCTTTTTCCTTGCGGTGGGAGAGCGCGGTGTAAGCTTTTATCGCCTGCTCGCGCTCGCCGATGCGCAACGCATAGGCGGCTATGAAGGAAACGACTTCCGGTTTCTCATAGGCGAGGCCGAGTTGCATCTCTCGCCAGTTTTGATCGGCCTTCTCGCGGTCGCCGGATTTCTCGGCGGCTCTGGCTAGGAATAACAACCGTATGCTGTCGGATAGGCCGATGATCGTATCGGCGTCGAGCATGGTAAAAATATCATTCCAGCGCTCAAGACCGGCGAGAGCGTCCAGATAAAGGAGAAGCCAATCCGCATGGGATGCGGCCCGTTCGCGCCCTATGAACTCGACAGATGCCTCATAATACAGCCTGCGATTCAGCCACCGCGCGAAGGTGAGGGCATCATCCGGCGCTCCTGCTGAGCGTTCGGCCATTGTTTGCGCAAGCAGCGCGGGCTTTGCGGCGGGGTTTTCCAAAAGGCGAAGATCCAACGCGAGCAGGCTGTCATCCGGCGTGTGCAAGGGATGGGCCAACAACTTGTCTGCCGTCTTGTCGGATTTCAAAAACTCGAGACCGCGTTGAACAAGGGTCTGTGCCGCCAGAAGCCGAAGCGCGGCAATACCGGTGGCGGAATTTTTGTCCACAAGCTGCAAAAGAATTGCGCGGCTGGCTTTGACATCCGTCCTCAGCGTCATCTCGGCTGTTGCCAGCAGGAGCCTGTCCTGGTCGTCCGGCGTGAGGTTCGGAAGCTCCTCGCGGGCGAGATCCAGCGCCTCTTTAAGGTTCCCTTCGTCCTCGAGAAGGCGCATTTGAACAATGGTTTTTCTGGCCGAGTGGTCTTCCTGCACCTGATCCATCGCAGCCTTGGCGATGATGGGGTTGTTAGCCTTGATGGCCTGCTCGGCCAGAGTGAGAAGTTCCTCTGTGGTCGCCTGCTTTTCCAGCATGAGTTGTTGAAGGGAGTTCAAAGCGGCGGCGTCACCGAGGGAGGCATTATACAGGCGCACCTTGCGGAAAATCTTTTCCTCGTTCGGCGCCATGAGAATGGCCCGGCGCATGAGGGCTATGGATTTCGGGATGTTTCCCTCGTTTGCAGCGACCTCCGATTGGGCCAAAAATCTCATGGCGCGCCAGACTTTGAGCTGTTGGTAGGCCGGAGGGATAGCTACCCACAAAAGCAAGCCTGAGATCAGGAGGGCCAAGACGATGCGGGCCCGTATATCCCCGACCAGGTCTCGTAGAAAGTGACTCGGGGAGTGGTGGGAATGGTGGTCGATTTCATAATCCGGCAACTCGAGCGGAGTTGGCGGATCGAGAGGCAGAGCGGGTGGAGGCGGCAATTCCTCCTCTGCGACCTGCTTTTTGCGGCGGACGCCAGATTGGGCGTTCCTTGCGGTGTTGCGGGAGTTTCTGGTTTTGGCCTTCGAGTCACTCATTGGCGCGATGAACCGTTTTCCTCCATGGCGCGCGTCAGGAAGGTTGCGAGCGTGTCGGCCGCTGTGTCGGCGTCAGTGGTATTCCACACAGCCGCTTCCAGAAGTGTTTGCCCGCGATTTCTGATTCCCTTGGTCACAACCTTCCAGCGTCTTTTCAGAGTATATTCCTCGCCACGGAGCGTTTCATCTTCGGAAGAACTATGCGCGGTGGAAACTCCTCCTGCAATGATGGAGTGGAAGACAAGAACCGGTCGCCCGGCGTCGCGAAACAAAAACACGCGAAAGCGGAAACTCTCCTTGCCGACTTGGATTGTCATGCTTGGGAGTTGCTTTTCCAAGACCATGCCGATGCTACCAAGGCATGTTCTGGGGTCGTGGATGTTCAAGGCCTGGATCGCCGTTCGTCCCGCAGGCCAGCGCAGATAAAAAATCTGCCAGTTTCGTCCGGCGTAATCTAAAAAACGCTCTGAAAAACCTTCTGGAAAAAACAGAATCCGCCGGGTGCGGTCGGAGATGGGAACCGGCTTCGTGCCTGGCATCCCGGATTTGATCGACCATGTGCTCTCGGCGGACGATCCACTTTCATGGGCGCGATACCACATCTCTGTGCCTGCAAGTGATGCCACCGACAGAAAAATAGTAAAAAAGCAGGCGCCGACGACCGGTCGAGGGATGCTTAGAGGCAGTTCCCGTGAAGGCTTGGTGGCCCTGAGGGCGGGATTTTTTTTCATCCGGCGGCTGTTGTGAAAGTGTGCCAGCGCCCAGAGCGTCACCAGCGTCGAGACAAGGATCGCATAGCCGGCCATGTCATGCCATTTCTCCACGGCCGCGACTCCTTCATTGGAGGCAATAATCGAAAGCACTGTCGCCCGTAGGAAGTTTCCAAACAACGCGACAAGGATCGAAATGGAGACAAGCACACTTCGGAAAAAAATGCTGAACCGAAAAATCTCGCCGAAGAACAGCGAGGTCATGATGCCGCTCTGAAGCGATCTGACGCCGCTGCAGGCCTCCTCAACACCAAGAGTTCCCGTGGGGAGTGTGATGAGGTGGCCCCGCCGCATGGCCTCGTAGCCGCACCAGTGGAGGATTTCCAGCGCCGCCATGGCATTTTTTTCCATGAAGAAGCCCATGATCGCCTCCTCCGCGTTGCGCGGCCAGGGGATCGCGATGAGAAAAAAGCAAACAGGGAAGAGAAAATGCCTCGCCCAAGCAGGACCGCCGATCGACCAAAGGAGGGCCAGCGTCAGAAACACGGCGCTGAGCGCACCGAGGATCCCGGGAATCCTCCACTCGGGATTCGCTTCATAAAAAGGCTGCACGGCCGCCAGAAAAAAAAGCGGTGGCAGGGCGGCGATGGCGAATGGGAGAAGCTCGCCGGAATCCCATTGCAAGGGACGCTCCCGCCAGCGTTGAAGAAAAAGGATCGCGCAGAGGAGGGGGACCAAAAATCCGTAACCGTATTGCGGATCGACCTCCCACTCAGTCCAGAGCATGCGGATCGCCATCCACCACACCCCCGCCAGCGCGGCCAAAGCGATCCAGGCGGACTTGGGCAAAGCGGCTGTGGCTGGGGAGCTGTTTTCCAAGGTCTTTCTGTCCCTGTTTAACGACCCTTTCCGAAGATCATCACATGCAATGTCTTCAAGATCACCGTCGCGTCGAGCACGAGTGAGAAGTGGCGGATGTAATACAAATCATACATGAGCTTTTCGAGGGTGTCGTCTATGCTGGCTCCGTAGGAATAATTCACCTGCGCCCAGCCAGTGATGCCCGGCCGCACGAGGTGGCGGAAGTGGTAGTAAGGGATGACCTCCTCATATTGTTCGACGCACTTGATCCACTCGGCGCGTGGTCCGATAAGGCTCATTTCGCCCCGCAGCACATTCCAGAGTTGCGGAAGTTCGTCTAGGCGGGAGATGCGCAGCCAGTGTCCGAGGCGTGTCACGCGGGGATCCCCTTGCACGGTATAGAGTCCTTTGAACTCGCTGCCGACTTCCATGGTGCGGAATTTGTAAAGGGTGAAGAGGTCTCCGTGCTGACCCACACGCGTTTGGCTGAAAATCACAGGCCCGCGCCCTTCGAGTTTGATTAACAATGCGACCACCGCCATGACCGGAGCCATGAAAACGAGCGTGAGGGATGCCAAGAAGATATCAAAAACGCGTTTTAGGGATGCGAAGGCCGAGTGCTGCACGAGTTGAAAACCCGAGTCCAACGGCCAGGTGCGGCTGAGCAGGTCGGGTGGCATTTTTTGCCAGTATGCCTCGAAAAACGAGTGCATCGTGTAAACAGGCAACTCCTGAAAATGCACCGCAACAAGCGAGGTCAGGATGGAGTTGTCCAAGTGGTCCGGCGGAGCTGCGATGACGATCGCCTCGTGCTCCGTGTCGGGATTTTCCTCGAGGTTTTTCAGGACATCACTCGCCAAGGCTGAATAAACTGGGCTTCCTGGACCTGCCACATTGGCGCCCACCACGGCATCGCCTGCCGCAAAGAAGTGGAGGTTCTGTTTCTGCCCGTTGATCGTGTAGTTTTTATAGAAGCGTTCGCCGGACTCGGTATCGCTGATGACGAGCAGACGGCGGTTGCGGCGGAGCAGCCTGGAGGAGTAGAGCAGCCTCCGTTGGAAGAGGGAAATGGTGCTGAAGGCCAGAAAAGTGACCCCGAAAATCGAACGGCTCGAGGCCACGATCCCACCGAAGGATGCCACCAGATAGACGGCAAAAGCGGAGATCAGAAAGGCGGCCAGGCATGCGATGAGATGCTCGCTGGAGTAGCCCACCGACTTCATCTCCGAGCGGGTGTTGTAGCCTCCGATAAGGCTCAGCGAAAAAACCGAGATGGTTGTCGGGAGAAGAACCTCGGCCCACCCGTAGCGGTTGAAGTCGCCGGATAATTCTGAAAGCACGATGTAAATGCCTGCCCACCAGAGGCAATCCAGTAGGAAAAGCGCCAGCATGACCGCCCGTTCACGGAACGAGCCGCGCGCCACCTTCAAACCAGCGGGAAATAAGGAGACCGGTCTGCGGGAAAGCAGATCTGGTGAACGCTCGGATGCTTCCATCAAATTTGTGGCCATGCTGTTGGTCTGGGGAACTTTTAAAACCCTAAGCGCATCCTATGGCCTCGTAAAGTTTTTCTTCGCATCAAGTAATCCGGCATTCTTTGGAGTCGGGCAGGGAATCTCTCTGCGAACCGGAAAATCCCACTTCTCTGTCAGTAGGAGCCTTCGACCCGCGCAGCGACATCGCGGTATCCATAGTCCACCTCGTAAATCTGCTTCATGCAATCGACGGATTTTTCCTTGTCGCCCATCTTTTCGTAAACGAGCCCCAGATTGTAGATCACATCCTTCTTAACGGGATCCATTACCAAGAGTTCGGAAACCGCATCCGAGAGGGTCTTGGCAGCCAAGTCGAGCATGCCGCGGGCTGTGAAGCATTGGCCCAGCAGGCTCATGGCTTTCATGCGGACATTGGGATTCTGCCTGGCTTTTTGTAGCTCGGGAATGGCGTCCTGCCAGCGCTCGTGCTCGGTGAGGAGCTCGCCGAGTTCGAAGCGAAATTGAAGGTCTGTGGGATTTTGCTCCACACGGGTGCGGGCAAATTGCAGGGCGAGTTCAGCCCTCTGGGCGCGGAGAGCGGGGAGTTCGGCCTCGTAAGCCTCGGACTCCGGAGTGCCAGGACTGGCTGCGATGTATTCCTCGCGGGCACTGATGGCGATGTCGAATTGACGGATCTGCAAATCGGAGGACTTGCGCACGAGGGCCATGTCGGAGTTGTTTGAGAGGGCGGCCGCGTAGGTGAACCAGCTTGCGGCATTTTCCCAGTCCTCCTTCTGCTCATATAACTCTGCGATGCGGCGGGAGGTGTCGATATTTCCGGGTTCGGCCTCCGCTTTGGCATGCAATTCGGCCAAGAGATTTTCAATCATCTCCTCACTGCGAACGACGCGGGATTGCTGCTCAAGTGCCACGGCCTGTTCCTTATTTTTGATGAGATCGCGGTAGGTTGTCTCTTCTTTCTCCCAGCCGCCGCTTTGCATGGAGGCGGATGCGGAGGCGTCCTTCATGCCCTTGATAGCAGTCATGTCATTCGGGGTGATTGCCAGAATGCGCTGGTAGAGTTCGACAGCCTTGTCCGGTTGGCCGAATTGGAGTTGGTGCTTGGCGAGTTCGTGAAGGGTTTTGGTGTCCTTGGGTGTGGCTTCGAGAATCGTCTCCAGAGCGAATGCGGCGATCTCCGGCATTTTTGCTTCCAGCGCCGCTTCGCGCAGGGTCTGGTTTAGCTGAGGATTGTTCGGTTCGGTCTCAAGGCACTTCTCCAAGGCATCGATCGCTTCCAAGGGATCTTTTTTGATCTGCGCCTGGATTTTCATCGCGCTGAACGAGGCGGTTGAGAAAAGCGATTTCTTGCCGCCCGTCTTGGCAAGGGCGGCCTTGCGGGCGAGTTGGCGTCCGGCGAGGAATTCGGGACAGCTCTTCAAGATCGTCTGGAGCAACTGGATCGTGTAGCCGTAATTTTTAAGCTGCATCGCGCTCATAGCTTTCAGCCAGTTTGCTCGGTGGAACTCAGGGAGGTCTTTTTCGGTCTTAACGGCCATAGGAGTGCGGAAGTTTACTATGTCCGCATCTTTGTTCAAGCTTCCCTGCAGGCGATTTGGTTGGCGACGAATGAGTCGCGCCGCGCGTATGCTGTTTGAATCCTTCGATGAAATTTCCAACACTCATCCGCCTCTGTTGCTTTCTGCTTGTCGTTTCAACGGCGCCTGCGGACTGGCGTGTGGCGCTGCCGGGTTGGAATTATCAATTCCCTTCCGACCATGGCAGCCATCCTGATTTCAAAACCGAGTGGTGGTATTTCACAGGTAATCTACGGGCGAAGGGTGGCGAGGAACTCGGCTACCAGCTCACTTTTTTTCGACAGGGTGTCGCCGATCCCACGCGCTCGCTACCGACTTCTCAATTCCTGCAGAGGGATGTGAAATTCGCCCATTTCGCGGTCTCAGATATTTCCCAAAAAAAATTCCACCACTTTCAAAAGCTCTCGCGAGGGGCATTTGGGGACGCCGGCTTCGACGACGGTGCCCGGATCGCGTGGATCGAGAACTGGTCGTGCGAGCGCACAGGGCTGCATGATTTTCGTTTGAAAGCCGCGCAGGATGGCGTCGTGGTGGATCTCCAGCTTGAATCTTCAACGCCTCCCGTGATCCATGGACGCAATGGGGTAAGCCAGAAGGCGGCAGGCGAGGGGAGGGCCTCGCATTACTACTCGCTGACCCGCATGCAAACAGGCGGAGCAGTCGTCATAGATGGTGTGGAATACGCTGTCGAAGGGCTCACATGGTTCGATCACGAGTGGGCGACGAACCAGTTGGCATCACACCAAAGCGGCTGGGATTGGTTCAGCCTCCAGTTTGAAGAAGGCGGCGAGCTCATGCTTTTTCAAATTCGAACGAAGGATGGCGGGCGTGATGAATTCTCCTCCGGCACCTTCGTGGACACAAAAGGCAAAGCCCACAAGGTCGAGCTTGCGGACTTTGAACTGGAACCGATCGAGTGGTGGACGAGTTCGGAATCGAAGGGGCGGTATCCCGTGGCATGGAAAATCAAAGTCCCTTCACAGGGGCTCGATCTCACCGTGCGCGCCCGTTTTCCGGATCAAGAACTTGCCGCCGCTCCATTCGCTTACTGGGAGGGTAGTGTTTCCGTCGAAGGCAGCCGCAAGGGGCGCGGTTATCTCGAAATGACCGGCTACGCAGGCCGTATCGTGGGAATGCAGGCCCAGTGATGCGGGGCTACTGCGGAATCGATTCGCCGCGCACCAAGTCGTCCCAAGTCTGGCGCTCACGCGCGAGATGGAATTTGTCACCATCCACAAGAATCTCAGGCAGGAGCGGGCGGGAGTTGTAGTTTGATGACATGACAAACCCGTAGGCGCCCGAGCTGAGCACGGCGATGCGTTCATCGGGATGAAGTGGAGGTAATGGGCGGTCCTGCGCAAAGAAGTCGCCGCTCTCGCATACGGGACCTACGACATCCATCGGCGTGCAGTTCTCTGTGGACTGACGAAGTGGAACGATCTCATGCCAACCTTCGTAGAGGGCGGGGCGGATGAGGTCGTTCATCGCGGCATCAATGATGGTGAAGGTTTTTGCAGGCGTCTGCTTCACATATTGGACGGTGGAGAGAAGCGCTCCGGCATTTCCCACGAGGAAGCGACCGGGCTCAAAAAGAATGCGCAGCCCGAGGGGCTTCAGCACGGGAATGATGGCGGCGGCGTAATCCTCCGGCGTGATGCGGCGGGAAGGGCCCCGGCCTTCCCACCACGCTGGAGTTCCGCTGCTCAAGGCCTCGTCGTAAACGATGCCGATGCCACCACCGAAATCAAAGAACTCGATGTCGTAGGCTTTTTTCAAATCCTGAACCAGCGAGGCCAGTTTGGCTGCCGCTTCCGCAAAGGGGCCGGACTCCAGAATTTGGGAGCCAATATGCGTCTGCACGCCCCGGATTTTCAAATGAGGAAGCTTGGCAGCAACCTCATAGACTTCAGCAGCTCGGTCGATGCCGATGCCGAACTTGTTTTTGCTTTTTCCAGTCGAAATGAATTTGTGCGTTTTGGCGTCCACATCGGGATTCACTCGAATGGCAACCGGGGCCTTCATACTGAGGGAACCCGCGACTTCATTGATGCGGGCCAGTTCGCCCTCGCTCTCGACATTGAAGGAGTAAACGCCCTCCTTGAGCGCGTAGGAAATCTCCTCACGCGTCTTCCCAACGCCTGCAAAGGTGCAGCGCCCGGCCTGTCCACCGGCTTTCAGAACGCGGAACAACTCGCCGCCAGAGACGATGTCGAAACCGGACCCCATTTTGGCGAGGAGATTCAGAACGGCGAGGTTGGAATTGGCTTTGACGGCGTAGCAGACGAGATGGTCGAGAGGCGCCAACGCGGCATCAAGGCGCCGGTAGTTTTCGCGGATCGTGGCGGAGGAGTAAACATAGGCCGGTGTGCCGAAGCGATTGGCGATTTTATTTAGCTCCACACCCTCGCAGCGCAGGGTGCCGTCAATGTAGGAAAAGGAATGCACGCCGCGAAAATGGGGATGTTTTTTTCTGGTGTCAACCGGCCACCGGAAAAATGTCAGGCGGCTTCGATGAGTTCGCGGTTTTTGAAAAGGTAGGCGAGACCGGAATACACAGAGAGAACCACCGTGACGGGAACGAAAATGTGCGTCCCGACAAACCACGCGGTGGGGAACCAGGCGGGGTGTTGGATTTCAGCCATTGAGAGCAGGAGCAGGAAATAGGTGATGGTGATCATCTGCCATGTCGTCTTGTGCTTTCCCAGATTGTCGGCCGGTATCACATGACCCTTGGCGGCCGCCAGTGATCGCAGGCCGGTGATCAGGAATTCGCGGCTAATGATCAGAATGACGGCCCAGGCGGGAATCGCGCCGAATGAGATCAGGCAGATGAATGCGGAGGCCGTCAGGATCTTGTCTGCAAGCGGATCCATGAGCTTCCCGAAATCAGTGCTGAGATTCCAGCGCCGGGCAATGATGCCGTCGAGCATGTCTGTGAGTGCCGCGAGCACAAAAACGGCAAAGGCTGTCGTGAAGCGGAATGGAAACTCAATCGCGAAGCAGAGGACAAAAACAAAGGTGAGGCCCAGTCGGCCCATCGTGAGCCTGTTCGGTAGATTCATTCGTTAGAGGCCTGCAGGGCGGCGTGGGCGCGTGAAACCGCGATATATTTCTCGGCACTGGCTCGCAGCGAGGCGAGTTCGGCTTCGGTTAGTTGGCGGACGACCTTGGCGGGCGATCCCATGACCAGTGAACGCGGTGGAATTTTTGTGCGCGAGGTGACGAGTGATCCGGCTCCGATCAGGCATTCATCGCCGATTTCCGCCGCATCCAGAATCACAGCCTTCATGCCGACAAGGCAAAGGGCGCCGATTGTGCAGGCGTGGACAACGGCGGCGTGACCGATCGTGCAGTTGGCACCGATATTGACTCCCAGGTCGTCGGCGAGATGGATGATGCAACCATCCTGCACATTTGTTCCCTCGCCGATTCGGATTGTTTCAATGTCCGCTCGGAGCACCGCGCCGTAAAAGACACTGGAGTCGCGGCCAAGGTGGACATCGCCAATAAGCGTGGCGTTGGATGCCACAAAAGCCGCCTTTGCGGTCTGGGGCTTCGCGTGGAGAAACCTCTGAAGACGGTCTTCGATATTCATGGAAAGGCCGCCTCGCAATTGCGCAACGGCATCCTTTTTAGATGGTTTTTTTCAAGCGGCGCTTGGCTTCCGCAACGAGTTGGGCTTCCGCTTCGATCCAGTCGGTCGAGGAGTTGCCGGGCCACCCCATGGTCTCCCGCCTCTCGGAGATGAAATAGGCGCGAAGTTGGATTTCTTCGCGCGGAATGACCGGCGCTTGCTCCACTGGCGCTTGTGCCGGCGCTGAAGATGTCTTCGGCGTTGCAGGCGCTTTGGTGGAAATCTTTTTGGTCTTCACTGCCGCAATCGGGGTCGGTTTGGCAGGCGCTTTTTTGGCGGGCTTTGCGGGTTTTGTGGCCGTGGATTTGGTCGCTGGTTTTGCCGTCGATTTAACGGCCTTCGTCGAGGTGGCTTTCACCTTGTCTGCTGTGGATGAGTTGGTCTTCTTTGCAGGCATAGAGCCGCATCTTTGGGTCTCAATCAGCCATTTGCAAAATAAATCTTCAAAAAAAAGCGAAAGCGTTTAGGTTGAAATTGTGAGTGCTTTCTTCATTCGATGGATGGTCACAACGGTGGCGGTTTTCGCGGCCGAAAAGGTAATTCCCGGCATCAATTGCTCCAGCCTTGGGGCTCTCCTTGGCGCATCGCTCTTGCTGGGGATCATTAATGCTTTCGTAAGACCGTTCCTTCTTTTGCTTAGCATCCCATTTATCATCATAACGATGGGGTTATTTATCTTTGTGGTGAATGCCTTGCTTTTGCTCTTTGTGGCTCAAGTCATCCCCGCCTTTCATGTGGATGGTTTTTGGAACGCCTTTTTCGGGGCCATTATTATCAGCGTCGTGAGCTGGATTCTAAGCTCGTTTTTTCGCACGAGCGATGGACGCATCCACACGATCACGCATCATCCCTCCATCAAAAAAGCTGACGCCCGTCTGATCAAGTGAGGTTGTTCAAATCAGGGCGCATTGGAGTTAAAATTTGCGGCATCACCAACGAGGCGGATGCACATCTTTGCATCGACGCCGGGGTGGGGGCTCTGGGGTTCAATTTTTACTCAGGCTCCAAGCGCTTTATTGATGCTGAGGAATCCCTCGACTGGATCCGCTCGCTGGAGGGAATGGCCGATCGCGTGGCGGTGGTCGTGAATGCGGATCCGGACCTGATCACGCGACTCCGCGACTCGGGCTGCTTTGAATTCATCCAATTCCACGGAGATGAAACGCTGGAGCACTGCCTTGCCAGCGGCGCCAAGGATTGGATTCGCGCCGTGAGGGTAAAGGATGTTGCTGCCCTGGACGCAGCGCTTGGTTATTCCACGCCCCACCTTCTTTTGGACGCATGGTCCCCGCTCGCCTACGGCGGCACAGGCGGGGTCGCTGATTGGCAAATGCTCAAAAATTTTGTCGCCGACAACTCAACGCGCAACTTCGTTCTGGCAGGAGGTCTCACCCCGGAAAATGTTGCCGAAGCCATCCGCACCGTTCGACCCGCAGCCGTCGATGTCGCCGGCGGAGTGGAGTCGTCGGCCCGAAAAAAGGACCCACATTTGGTCAGGGCGTTCATGGATGCCGCCACGCGGGAATTCAGCCCCGGGGGAATTTGACCTTGACGCTCATGCGCTCCGCTACATTCATTTCCGGGTCATTTTTGGAGGTTTTCTTATTTTGATCTATCAGACTTTTTCTCTAGTCCACTCTATCTCGAACGCGTTATTCTCGCGCTTAGCTCCCGGCGTATCGATCCTGCTGCTTCTGCTCTTCGCATCGGGCTGCGTCACTGACAACCGGCATCGGATGATCGTGAGTGCGGCCGATCAAAAAATGATCGTTCTCCGCGATGGCAAACCTTTCACGCAATACGCCGTCTCAACCTCGAAATTCGGACTTGGCGACCGGCCCGGTTCCTATGCCACGCCGCTCGGTGTTTTGAGAATCAAAGAAAAAATCGGCCACGGTCTGCCCCACGGAGCTGTCTTTAAAAGCCGCCAACACACCGGAGAGGTGCTTCCAGTCAATGCTCCCGGTCGCGACCCCATCGTAACACGCATCCTCTGGTTGGAAGGCTTAGAGGATAAAAATCGCAACGCCTATCGGCGCTACATTTACATCCACGGCACCCCCGAGGAGCGCAATATCGGACGCCCGGTCAGCTATGGATGCATCCGCATGAAATCAAATGATGTGGTGGAACTTTTCGAAACCGTTGGTCTCAACTCTAAAATCCTCATCACGCCGAATCCGCTGCCTCCAACACTGCTTGCTGGCGCGCCACAGCAGCGCGGTTCCAAAAAACAATCCACTTCGCGCTAAACCTTTCCGCCGCCAGATTTCGTCGCTCACATGACAATCAATCCAGCCAAGCCATCAGTAATGAATCCCCTCGAGGAACGGATTATCTACAAATTCCGTAATGGGTTGCTTCTTGCTGAAGCCCTTACGCATCCCAGCATCTCACTGGAGCGCAAAAACTACCCCTTCGACAACCAGCGCCTTGAGTTTCTCGGCGACGCCGTCATTCAAGTCACCGTCACGGAGCATCTCTTTCGCATGTTCCCTGATTTTGGCGAGGGGCAGCTCACAAAACTTCGCACCCGCATCGTCTCGCGGCCTGCCTTGAGGGATCGTGCGCTCGCCTTGGATCTTGGCAGTTTCATCATGATGGGGCGCGGCGAGGAGGCCAGCGGAGGCAGGGAGCGCGCATCCACCTTGGCAGATGCTTTTGAATCCCTCGTCGGCGCGATTTACTTGGATGGAGGATTCGACGCCGCCCGTATTTTCATCCTGCGCCAAATGGAATCGGTCTTCACCGAAATCGCCAATCAGCCGGATGAAATCAACCCCAAGGGCTACTTGCAGGAAACCCTTCAAGCCATCGAGCCGGCGGCCCCAGATTATCAAATCCTCTCCCAGACAGGCCCCGAGCATTCCAAGGTTTTTATTTGCTGCGTCGTCTGGAACGGGCTCGAGTTGGGGAGAGGATGTGGATGTAGTAAAAAAGAGGCCCAGGTCGCCGCAGCGCAGGCCGCCCTCGCCGACCGCCTCTGGGAGCAGGACGCCAAACCCACTTCTACCAAGAAAAAGAAAAGAAAATGATCTACCAACTCTCACTGCAAACGACAGGCCTTGTCGCCGGTCTCTTGCTCGTTTTTTCGCACGCGTTTGGATTGATCAACGTGCCTGCATCCATCCAGTTTGCCCGCGGTTTTCCCCGTTCCCGCGTCGCTGGCACCGTGTTGCTGCTCGCTGCGGCTGTCTGGAGTTTTCTATTGGTCAGGGACATTGATCTCGGGGAATTCTCAAAACTTCGAAACCTGATGCTTCTCGGGATCGTCGTGGGAGCCGTGTTGTCTTGGTTGTATGTTGAGGAGTTTCTGGCAGTGCGAGCGTTGGGCATGCTTCTACTACTCGGCGCAGAGCCTCTCTTGGAATCCTGCGCCCTGCGCTCAGAGGAAAGCCGACTCCTCCTTGTCTCCTTGGCCTATGCCTGGATCATTGCCGGACTCTTCTTCGTCGGCATGCCCTACCTGCTAAGGGACGCTATCAAAATTCTCTCCGCCAAAATAGAGGTGTGGCGCATCGCCGCGCTGGGCGGGCTCGTTTACGGAGTGATCGTCACGACGGCCGCCCTGTTTTGGTGGTAAGCTTCACCACTCGACGCCTACCACTGTCAGCGTGACTGCCTGATAGGGCGTTCCTGCAGCGGAATCCTTGGAGACATTTTTCTCGCCGGTTCCATAGCTGGCGGGAGCCGCCGGATTCAAAAGCTGCCAAGGTTTATCCACATCGAAAATCTGCTTCACGATCCCATCCACTTCGGGCTTCAACTCCAGCGCCTGCGTGGTGATCTGCTGTTCACGCCCCTTCGGTGCCACAAAATCCTGCGCCATGAGAGCCGCCGGTAGAATCAGAAGAGAAAAAAATACTCGTGCTTTCATGATTTCTCTTTATCAGCCGTAGCCGCCCCGCGCAAGTGGGGCCATTTACCAAGAAAGCGGAAATCTTGACGCCATGAAGTCCGCTCCTTTAACCTTCGAATCTCGCGATGTCGTTTCGAATTTTACTGATTTCTCTCGCTTCTCTGCTGGCGCTCTGCCCGTTGATCCAAGCTCAAACCCCTGATTCCACCGAGCCCGAACCGGCTCCCAAGCGGCAGCAAGTGAATGCCGATGTGACTCCCGAGGAGACTGCCGATTTCGACGCGGCCGCCGCCTTCGATCAGGAGGGTTCCATATCCACCGCGCTCGGAGCCTATCGCCGCTTCATTAAAAACCACCCCGCATCACCTCTGGCGATGAAGGCCCAATTCCGCATCGCCGAGATTTATGAAGAGCTTGGCGACAGCTCGAAGGCCTTCAACTCATACCAAAAACTGGTCACCCAATATCCCGACACGCCGAATTTCGAACGCGCGGTGAACCGACAAGTCGTCATCGCCAATGAATACCTCGCCGGAAAAAAAGTGAAATTCCTCGGCCTTGCCTTCCTGCCAGGCACCGACCGCGCCGAGGAAATGTTCGCCTCGATCATTCAAAACGCCCCCTACAGTAAAAATGCCCCCATCGCCCAATTCAATCTGGGTCTCACTTATGAGCGTCAGAACCGCGTCCAGGAGGCCGCAAAAGCCTATCAAGGCGTCCTCGACCGCTACCCGAACAGCTCTATCGCCGATGATGCCATGTATCAAATTGGCTACATCTACATGCAACTCGGGCAGACCGGCAAAACCCAGGACCTCTCCGCGCTCATTACGGCAAAGAACACCTTCGAAGACTTCCTGCTGCAATATCCCTCCAGCGAAAAAGCCGCCCAGGCCAAGGATAATGTCGTGAGCCTCGGTTCCAAAGAATCCGGCGACCTCATGAGCATTGCCAAGTTCTACGACCGCTTCAAAAACTACCGCGCCGCCGCCATCTACTACAACGATGTCATCCGCCGCGCTCCCGACTCCACAGATGCCGTCGCGGCCCGCGACCGCGTGCAGGAAATCCGCAGCGAGGCGGGGGATGACGCCCTCCGCTCCGGACCCGAGCAGACCCAGACTGGCGAGACCGCGGCGCTTCGCCGCCGCCTCCAGGCTCAGGTCGAAACCTCCTCGCTCGCCGATTTCAATGGCCCCTCGAGACAGGACATTGTCCCCGACGAATTGCCCGTTGTGAGCAGCCCAAAGCTCCGCACCGACTCCCGCGATGTCGCTCCGATGCCTGCCGTGGAACCCGCCTTGCCCAACCCATGAAGACCCCGCTCGTCGCACTCCTCGCCGTTGTCCTTGCCCTCACTGGTTGCGGTTACAAACTTGGCGAAATCCGCCCGACTCCCATGCGCTCGGTGCGCGACCTGTCGGTTCCAACATTTAAAAACAACACCTACGAATCCCGTATCGAGGTCATGTTCGCGGATACCCTCGTGAAGCGCCTCCAGCAGGATGGCAGCTACCACATCGTTAATTCCGGTCAAGCGGATGCCATACTCAACTGCACCATCACCAAGATCGACCGCAACGCTCTCCGCTCGGTTCAAAACAATGTTCTTGCGACCAGCGAATTCGGTCTCACCGTGCATGTCCGCTACGATGTCATCGATCAAAGCACCGGAGCCACCCTCATGAGCGGAACCGCCATCGGCAAGACCTCGTTCTTCAGCGGCAACGACCTCCAAACGATCGAGCGTCAAGCCATGTCAAACGCCGCCGCCGATCTTGCAAACAACCTCGCCGCCCAGATCACCGAAGGTTGGTAAATCGGGCCGCCTCCTGTGCTAAGCGTTGTTCCCACACCCATCGGAAACCGCCAGGACATCACACTGCGCGCCATTGAAGTCCTGAAATCCGCCGACTTGATTGCCGCCGAAGACACGCGTCACAGCGGTCTTCTCCTCCAGCACCTCGGCATCAAGAAGCCCTTTCTCAGCCTGCACGGGCACAACGAATCCTTCCGCTGCGAAGAGGTCGCCAACCGCATCGCGGAAGGCTCCCATGTTGCCCTCATCACCGATGCCGGCATGCCCGGTATTTCCGATCCAGGCTACCGCCTCATCCGCACCTGCATCGACCGAGGGCTTCCCGTCAGCGTCTTGCCAGGTCCATCCGCCGTCCTCACAGCACTCGTCGGTTCCGGCTTCCCGTGCGACCGTTTTTTCTTCGGCGGCTTCCTGCCGGTCAAAAGCGGTCGCCGCGCCAACGAACTCGCCGCCGCTGCCGCGAGGCAGGAGACCAGCATCTACTTCGAGTCCCCGCACCGAATCCTCAAAACACTCGCCGCTCTCGATGCCGTCTGCCCCGGGCGCACCATCTGCGTCGCGCGCGAACTCACCAAAACCTTCGAGGAATACCGCCGCGACACCCCAGCAGCCCTCATCGCCCATTTTGAAAAACATCCGCCCAAAGGCGAGATCACGCTTGTGATTCCCTCTGGCACTGCCTCGCAGCGGGAACGGGATTCCTCCGAAGAGGACGATTGACCATGCCGCCACTCACGCCGCGCCAGCGCTTGGCTCGACTTGGAATCATCGCCATCTCCGCTCTGCTCCTTTCCCTCCCGCTCCTCAAAAACCTGAATCCATCACTCCCCGCGCTGCCCTGCGGTTTCAAAGCCCTCACCGGTCTCCCCTGCCTCTTCTGCGGCGGCACCCGCTCAGCTTGCGCCGCCCTCCAAGGGGACTTCGCCCATTCGCTTTACCTAAACGCCCTCTCGATCCCGGCCCTTGGTTTCATCCTTCTCCTCGCCCTCGCAAGCGCAGCCGAAATCGCCCGCAACCGCCCCATCGCCGACTGGCATTCACTCTCAAAGCCTCTCCTAAAACTCTGGCCCGCCTTTATCCTCCTCCTGCTCATCTGGTGGGCCGTGCATCTCAACTCAGCCCTGCAAACTCCCAAACCCGAGTTGCTGAATCCCGAAAACCCCATCGCCACCTGCCTCCGTAGCTGGCTCCAACACTAATCCAACAGACTCACCATAAGAATATAGGCGGCACGGTCGTGGCGCGCGCGAAGCCGACACCTGCTATTTTAGGAACCCAGAGCTCCTCCTCGGCCGTAAATGGGCCGGCACTTCATGGCGGATAAGGGGGGATTTCTGAACGAAACAAAACTCCTCCTGCTTTGCAAATTGCGGCTTGAAGAGGTGCTGTGGGTGGAGGTTGAGCAGCGCCGACTGGATGGCGTAGGATCTTGGTAATCATCTCGAAAGGAGCCTAACAACCTCGGCCGGACATCCGCTGGGGGACTAAAAAAATCCCGTAAAATTTTTTCTGCGGTGCAAATGGGCCCACTGCAACACGCTGGCGCGTGTGGGAGTGTCTCCATAAGGCGGCGGAAAACTTTGGACCGTTCGCGTTTTCCATTAGAGTGCGCGGCGGGTTTTGCTATCTTCGCTGCATGAAATTTTCCCGGTTCGCTGCAGTTTTTCTTTTTCCTGCGATCCTCATGGCTCGTGAGACGATGATCGACAACACGGGCGTGGTTGAAAATCCCAAGCCCACTTGGGAGACACAGAACAAGGCCCGCACCTTTTCTCTCCTTATTCCAGCCCCACGCGGCCAGATCACCGACCGCAATGGACAGCCTCTCGCCCAGAGCCGCGTCAGCTACAATCTCGCGATCAGTTTTCCGACGCCGCTTGATTGGCCGGATTCAAAAATCATCTCCTTCGCCCGTCAGCAAATGGCTCTCGCCGCGAGTCTCATCAACCGCGACATCCGCCTCACGGATTCTGCGATTCTGAACCACTACAAGAACCGGGGCGTGCTGCCGTTGGATATTGCGACGGATCTCCTTCCCCGCGAGCTTTCGGCCGTTCAGCGCAGCATGCCGCCCAACCAGGTGCTCCGCCAAACTTATGTGCGTTTCTATCCGAATGGGCCGCTCGCCGCGCACATCATTGGATACACAGGCTACGAGGCACCACTCTCGGCGCGCCCGATCGAAAACAACGATCTCATCTTTTCCGAGAGCGAGGGCAGGGAAGGTCTGGAGCAGGTATTTGACCGCGAACTCCGCGGGCAACCGGGTCTCCTGCAAATCACCTTCGACTCAAATGGCAAAAAAGTTTCCGAACGCGTGGCCCGCCAGCCTGTGCCCGGCTACAATGTCATCACCACTCTCGATCTCACGCTCCAGCAGGAGGCGGAAAAGGTGCTCGCAAAAAACACAAACCGCGGAGCCCTTGTGGCGATGGATCCCAACAACGGTGAGATACTCGCCATGGCATCCTACCCGTCATTCAACCCGAATGATTTTGTTCCAATCGTGCGTCCGGATGTCTTTGCGCGCTACTCAAACGACCCCGCCGACCCGCTCGTTCCCCGCGCCTTCCGCTCGGCCTACCCGCCGGGATCCACTTTCAAAACCTTCGTGGGATTTGCCGGTCTCGAAACCGGCCGCATCACTCCCAAGGAGACATTCAGTTGCCCGACCTCCTTCACCGTTGGCGACCACACTTTCCGCAACTGGAAAAAAGTCGATGCCGGTCGTCTTACTTTCAAGCAGGCCCTCACGCAATCTTGCAACACCTGGTTCTACCAAGCCGGTCTCAAAATGGGGCCCGAGCCCATTATCGACTTTTCCAAGCGCATCGGCCTCGGCCGCCGCACAGGCATCCCCCTTCGCTCCGAGGCCTCTGGAAACATCCCTGACAACGCTTACATGATGCGCGTCCACAAACGCACCATCAAGGGCGGTGATGTCGCCAACCTCTCGATCGGCCAGGGCGACATTCTCATCAGTCCCCTCCAAATGGCGCAGGCCATGAGCGTCATGGCCAATGGCGGATTCCTCCACCAGGCCAGGCTGGTGCTGCAGGTGCAGTCGATAGACAACAAAGTCGTCGCCGCCTATCCCGACCGCATCCGCGAGCAGATTCCCGTCGCCCCGGAGGTTTGTGAGGAGCTCCGCCGCGCGCTTGTGGGTGTGACGAGTGATGGCATGGGAACGGCGCACCAGGCAGCCGTGAAGGGAATCGAAGTTGCCGGAAAGACCGGAACCGCGCAGTGGGGGCCGACCGACCGCCAGCGCATCGCAGCTTGGTTTGCGGGTTTTCTGCCTGCGGACAATCCCAAGTATTCCTTCGCGGCACTCTACGAGGGCGAGCCGGGAGTCAAGACTGGTGGCGGATCCCACGCCGCTCCCCTCATCGGAAAACTCTTCCGCGAAATTTACAAAACCTCCAATTCGAAAAAGGTGGCGACCGCATCCGCTCCGCAATCAAGTCCGACTCCAGAGCCTGAAGCCGCGACTCCAGCAGCGATTCCTGTCGACGAGTCGAACTGAAAATTTTTCAGAAAAATATCCGCTCCGCTTGACAGGGAGCCGCCCATTTGTTGCTCTTCATCCCGTCAGTGTAATTCCAACCAACTCCACCAAACATAAACAACCATGAACAAAGTTGAACTCACCGTAGCAGTCCAAAAAACCCTCGACTCCACCAAAGCGGACGCAGAACGCGCTGTGAACGCTGTCATCGACGCCATCAAACTCGGCGTTAAAAAAACAAAAACCGTCCAACTCATCGGTTTCGGCACTTTCAAAATCAGCAACCGCAAAGCCCGCACTGGCGTGAACCCAAAGACCGGCGCGAAGATCAAAATCAAAGCTTCGAAGACCGTTCGTTTCGTTCCTGGCAAAGCTTTCAAGGGAGCTATCTAATTTCCCCTCCGTGGTAGAAAAGACCCGTTTGGTTAACGCCAAACGGGTCTTTTTATTTCCCCTTGGAATTTTCTCCCAACAGGACGATCAAGCTCTCACTTGCAAGTAGCGCAGATGCCGAAGAACTCCAGCGAGTGGCTCAAGTCCCGGAATCCATACTGCTGCGCAATCCGCTTCTCCGCATCACCAATAGGGCAGGGGATGTCGATCAAGACGACGTTGCCGCACGAGCGGCAGATCAGGTGGTCGTAGTGTTTGCGCGGATCGCTGATCTCATAGTAGCTGCACGAGCGCTGCAAATTCACCTTGTGGACCAGATGGAGCTTTTCCATCAGCAGGATCATTCGAAAGACGGTGGCATAGTCGGGCTGCGCGCCTTCATACTTGGAGGCGGCTGACTGGATCTCCTGAAGGCTCATCGGTTGGCCCGACTTGAAGAGCGCCTGGAGAATGCCTCGCCGGTTGCGCGTGATGCGCAGGCCCTCGCGTCGCAGGATCTCGGTGACGCTCTCCGGAGTGAATGCGGCTTCAGTGCGGTTCATCGTTCAAGAATTAACCCGTCGCGGTCTGCGATCAATCGTCGAATCTTTTTCGGACCGGCAACCCCCGCGAGGCGAGGTGCTCCTTGGCTTCGGCGACCGTGTGTTTTCCAAAATGAAAAATGCTCGCGGCAAGCACGGCATCGGCGCGGCCCTCGTTCAGCACATCGGCGAGGTGCTCGAGTTCGCCCGCGCCACCACTGGCAATCACCGGTATGCCGACCGACTCCGAAACAGCGCGCGTCAGTTCCAAATCATATCCACCGCATGTGCCGTCCGCATCCATGCTTGTGAGCAGAATCTCGCCCGCACCACGACGCGCGGCTTCGACGATCCACTCGATGGCATCGCGTTCAGTGGGTTTGCGGCCGCCATGGGTGTAAACCCTCCACTTGCCCGGACCATCGCGCTTGGCGTCCACTGCCACCACGACGCATTGTGAACCGAATGCCTCCGCCGCTTCGCTGATGAGTTCGGGGCGCTGGAGAGCCGAGGTGTTCACGCTAACTTTGTCCGCACCCGCGCGAAGCATTGTGCGAAAATCCTCCACGGCCCGTATGCCTCCGCCCACTGTGAGCGGCATGAAGCACTGCTCGGCGGTGCGCTCGACCACAGAGACCATAGTGGCTCGGCCATCACTCGAGGCCGTGATGTCCAAAAAAACCAACTCGTCCGCTCCTTGGCGGTCATATATCTTCGCACACTCGACGGGATCCCCCGCATCTCGAAGGTTGAGAAATTTCGTCCCCTTCACCACGCGACCATCGGTCACATCCAGACATGGAATCACTCGTTTTGCCAACATGCGTTCAACAATCCGCTCCCGGTCTCCGAAATCGAGACTAAAATGATTGCGCCCGCCGAGTATCGGTTCCTATGTTTGTAACTTCCCTCTTGTGAGGGGAGGGTAGGGAAGTCTTCATGGAAACAAACCGCACAAACCGCCACTTCACCCGGCTTTTCGCCTCGCTCGCTTGCGTGCTGGCAGGTCTCTTGCTCTCGGCGTGCGAGACGACCCAGACATTCCGTGTTCCGCGCGGTCTCCAGCCCGCTGGGGATTTCGACACTGTGGTCATCGATGCCGGTCACGGTGGACATGATTCAGGGGCAAAGGCCGTTACCGGCGCTCCGGAAAAACAGCTCGCTCTGGACACGGCCCGCAGGGTTTCGCGAATTCTCCGCGCCTCAGGTCTAAGGGTAGTCGAAACGCGTTCTGGGGACTATTTCATTCCTCTGGACCGCCGCGTGGCGACTTCCAACAAGCTTCGAAATGCCGTTTTCGTGAGCATTCATTACAATTGGGTCAGACGGTCCAAGCCTTCCGGCGTTGAGACCTTTTATTACGGCCCGCGCAGTTCGCGTCTGGCTGCCAACATTCAGCGAGAGGTTGTCAGAGACTCGGGTTCCCTCAATCGAGGCATTAAGTATCGCGGTTTTTATGTCCTGAAAATCAACAAGCGCCCGGCCGTGCTGTGCGAATTGGGTTTTGTTTCCAATCCCTCCGAGAACCGGAAAGTGCAAACGGCGACCGTGCGGCAGCGATTGGCTGAAGCTGTAGCAAGGGGCATTCTCGCTGAAAAAGCCGGACGCAACCCTTGAACGCAGATCAGGCGTCCACCTGCATCAATACTTCCTGCCTCGCTTTGCGAATCGCTTGTAGGCCGTCTTCCATTTCTTGAAGCGTCACACTCAAGGGAGGCATGAAGACAATGGTGTCCAGAACCGGCCTTGTCAGAATCCCATGCCGCCTTGCCGCCAGGCAGATTTTGGCCCCAACACGCCAAGCCCATGGAAAAGCCTCGCCAGTCTTTCGGCGAACTTCGATGCCCGCGATCAGACCGCACTGGCGGGTTTCATAGATACCGGCGTCATTTTTCAGGTCGGCCAGCATTGCGCTCAAGTGCTCGATTTTGGGTCCCAACTTTTCCAGCACGCATTCATCGCGGAAGATGTTCAGGCTGGCCAACGCGGCGGCGCATCCAATCGCATTCCCCGAGTAGCTGTGGCCGTAGTAGAAGGTTTTTCCCTCTTCGACCTCGCCCAGAAAGGCATCAAAGACCCGCCTCGTGGTGAGAGTCGCTGCCAGCGGCACATACCCGCCGGTGAGCCCCTTTGCCAAACACAGAAAGTCGGGAATGACCTCCTCCTGCTGACAGGCAAACATCGTCCCCGTGCGCCCGAAGCCTGTCATTACCTCGTCGAGAATCAAAAACACACCGGCCTCGTCGCACTTTTTCCGGAGCGTTCGCAGCATTCCCCTCGGCCATGTTCTCATGCCAGCCGCGCCTTGGATCAACGGCTCGATCACGACAGCCGCCACATCGCCATGTTGGAATCCCGGCATCGTATCGAGTTCCTCAGGGGAGTTGATGCGCGTCACAGGGAACCGGTGGCCGGCCAGATCTCGATGAAAGGCACCGATGCCCCCCAGGCTCGCCGCGCCCAGCGTGTCGCCGTGGTAGGCGTTCTCAAATGAAATGAACCGTGAGCGGTTCGGATGTCCCTCCATTTGCCAAAATTGAACCGCCATTTTCATGGCTGCCTCGATGGCGGTGGATCCATCGTCGCTGAAAAAGACGCGTTCCAATGTCCCTTCAGGAAAAAAGCCCGCAAGGCGCGCAGCCAGCTCGATTGCTTTTGGATTGGTCGTGCCGAGAAAGGAGACATGCGCCACGCGCTCGAGTTGGTCGCGAATGGCACGATTGATTGATGAATGAGCGTGGCCATGGATGTTTGTCCAAATCGAGGAGTTGCCGTCGAAGTAGCGACGGCCCTCGCTGTCCTCCAACCAACAGCCTTGGCCTCCCACAAGGACAAGCGGCGAGTAGTCCTCCGCGCACCATTCCTTCATCGGTGTGAAGGGGTGCCAAAGGTGTTTCTTGTCGCTCTCGACCAATGACTGCGTGTTCCAAACATCTCGCATACGAGCTCTTTTTAACTCATAGAAATCATGTCGTGAATTCCAAACCGGCCGGTCTTCCAACTCTCTTCCGCCTATTCGCCTACTTCGGCGGGGTCGTGCTTCTCGCTTGCCTGCTTTCCCCTCCGCTCTACTGGGTGGGCTCATGGCTCGCCGGAGTTGGTGTTCTTCCGATTGTTGAGGGCTTTCCTTTCCATCGCTACTTCAGCCGGAGCGTTCAGATTTCGGCTATCGTTCTTCTCTACCCGGCCTTTCGCACTCTGGGTGTGCGTCGCCTCTCGGATCTCGGACTTCAGCCAAACCTGCAATGGAAACGCGACCTGTCGTCCGGCTTTTTTCTGGCCTTGATCCCAGTTGTTTTGATGGGGGCAGCCTACATCCCCACTGGTGTTTTTACGCTCAAATCGAACTTCGATGCTTTCGGATTCCTGCGTATCGGTGGCACGGCGGCGGTGGTCTCCACGATTGAGGAATTCCTCTTCCGGGGCGTTCTGCTCGGCCTTGCCGTCTCGGTGATGTCCCGCCATGCGGCGGCGTTTTTATCAGCGGCTTTGTTTGCGCTCGTCCACTTCATGCGAACCTCGCGACAACCGATGGAGGCCCCCGTGGGGTGGTTCAGCGGCTTCGAGCAATTGCCTCTGGCATTTTCCAGCGCACCGCCGTGGCCGCTCTTCGGCTGGGGTTTTCTTTCCCTGCTGATTGCTGGAATTCTTCTCTCCTACGCCACGCTCCACACGCGTTCGCTTTTTATCGCGATTGGACTGCATGCTGGCTGGATTATTGGTCAGCAGTCCCTCCAACTCGTGGCGCAATTCCGTCCCAAGCCACCAGATTCCCTCCTGCCATGGGTCGGGCCGAATGTGGTAAGCGGCGCTGTGCCGACAGGACTTGTTCCCTCCTTGGTTCTTCTCACGACCTGCGTTTTGGTTTGGATATACTTCCGCCGTGTCTCCCGCCCTGCTTGAACCTCTCCTCACGCTTTTCTTTCCCGCACACTGCGCCGGGTGCGCTGTGGCCGTGGAGCCAGAACGGGATTTTTGTCCAACTTGCGAGTCCACCATTGAATTCATCAAATCTCCACGCTGCCAGGTTTGCTCTCAACCCTTCGAAGGGTTGGCCGGTGAGTTCGAATGCCCGAACTGCCGGGGAGCTGCCTTTCATTTTGAGTGCGCCGTCTCTGTCGTCCGCAGCCGCGGCGTCATCCGCGAATTGATCCACCGCCTGAAATACAATCGCGAAATCTGGATTGTAAAAGTTCTCAGTCGGATTCTCGCTCAAGGCCTCGCAGATGATCGCCTCTCAGGGGAGGAATTTGATGCCATCGTCCCTGTCCCACTCCACTCGAAACGCCTCCGCGAACGCGAGTTCAATCAATCCGCCCTTCTTGCTGCCCGCCTCTCTCGCGCGACCGGTATTCCAGTGCGTGATGTTCTCGCACGCAGTCGATACACAGGCACGCAGACCGCCCTTGATCGCAGCGAGCGAAGGCAAAACTTGCGGAATGCTTTTTCACTGCGCAAGAATGCGTCCGTGACAGATCAAAACCTGCTTCTTATCGACGATGTCCTGACAACCGGCTCGACCCTCGATGCCTGTGCGGCCGTCCTCCTGGAGCAGGGAGCAGAGTCCGTTCGCGCCCTCAGTCTGGCGCGAGGTTAGAAAGCACACATTATGGCTATTTTTAAAAAACCCATCCTCCGCGCACTCGGCAACAAGACCCGTGAGATGCCTTCCGGTCTCTGGACCAAGTGCCCTTCCTGCGGCGAGGTGATCCACAATCTCGCCCTCTCCGAAAACCTCCAGGTCTGTCCGAAGTGCGACCACCATTTCAACCTCGGCTCCCGCGAACGCATCGAGAGCCTTGTGGACCCTGACTCCTTTCAAGAACACGATCCTTCGATGTCCTCGGTCGATCCGCTTGGTTTCAAAGGTGTGACCACCTACGCCGACCGCCTCCAGAGCTACAAACAGAAGACCGGCCTCGTCGATGCCGTCACCACCGGTGCCGCCAAAATCAACGGAATTTCCGTCGGCCTCGGCGTCATGGATTTTAACTTCCTCGCAGCCACCATGGGTTCTGTCGTGGGAGAAAAAATCACACGCGTTATCGAGTTTTCCACCAAGAATAAAATGCCTGTCATCCTGGTCTGCGCCTCCGGCGGTGCGCGCATGTATGAAGGCATGCTGAGCCTCATGCAAATGGCCAAGACCAGTGGCGCTCTCGCGCTCCACGCCGAGGCGAAGCTGCCCTACATCACGGTTCTCACAAACCCCACCACGGCCGGCGTGATGGCGAGTTACGCCTCGCTTGGGGATGTCATTATTGCCGAACCCAAGGCCATGATTGGTTTTGCTGGGCCCCGCGTTATTCGGGAGACCACCCACCAGACGCTCCCGCCGGACTTTCAAACCGCCGAGTTTCTTGAGAAGCACGGTCTCGTCGATCTCATCGTGCATAGGCAGAAAATGCGCCAGACACTCGGAGACCTGCTCGCCTACCTTGGCACCAAGTGAAATTTGAAGAAGCGCTGGACTGGTTGAACGACGCCCAGTTCACCGGCATCAAGCTCGGCCTGGAGAATACAATTCGGCTTCTCGAAGCCGTGGGGAATCCCCAAGAACGCCTGCGCTTCATCCATGTCGCGGGCACAAACGGCAAGGGTTCCGTGTGCGCCATGCTGGATTCCTGCCTCCGTGCCGCAGGCTACAAAACCGGCCTCTATACCTCGCCGCACCTTGTCGATTTCCGTGAACGCATCCGCGTGGATGGCGCCATGATATCTACCGGCGAGACAGCCACCGGCCTCACGCGCCTGCGCGAGGCCACCAGTGACTGGGAACACAAACCCACATTCTTCGAACTCGCGACGGTTCTGGCGGTCGATCATTTTGCGCGTTCGGCGTGCGATGTCGTTGTCCTTGAGACCGGCATGGGTGGCCGCCTGGACTCGACCAATGCCGTAACTCCGCTCGTCTCGGTGATCACACCGATTGCGATGGATCACATGAATTGGCTGGGCGACACACTCTCAAAAATTGCTGCTGAGAAGGCAGGCATCATCAAGCAGTGTGTTCCTGTGGTTTCAGCTCCACAGCAGGCTGCGGTTGCTGAGGTTTTGCAATCGAAGGCCCGCGAAACCGGAAGCGCGCTACGCATCGTCGACAAGCCGGCAGATGTCCCTGTCGCCCTAGCGGGCCCTCACCAGCTTTGGAATGCAGCCGTAGCCATCGCAGCCCTCGAGATGTCAGGCCTGAACTGCCCGCCAGCGGCGATCCAGAAAGGCCTCTCCTCTGTGAAATGGCCTGCACGATTCCAAAGGGTGGGGGATCGTTTCGTAATCGATGGGGCGCACAACGAGCATTCCGCCCAGGCTCTTGTGTCCACATGGATCGAGGTTTTTGGAAATCAAAGGGCATCCATCGTCTTTGGCGCCCTCCTCGACAAGGAATACGCCAACATGCTCCGGTTGCTTGAAAAAATCGCCCATCAGTTCTTTTTCGTCCCCGTTCAAAGCGAACGAAGCGAGGACCCGGCCCATTTTAAAAAATCCACCAAATTGCCCGCCTTCGAGTTCCATGAACTGCCCAGCGCCATCAAGGCCTCCTCAGAGACTTCGTCCCCGATCCTCATCACAGGCTCCCTGTTTCTCGCAGGGGAGGCTCTTGCTCTATTAGAAACGCTAAACTCCCACGCGGAAGGCTGAGTAGGCTGCCGCCGCCTTGGGGGTGATTCGCACGCGCAGTCGCACATCGTTGTCGATGTATTCCGAGTGCCGGATATCGGTCTCGCGGTGCAAGCGGGCTATGAGATCCGCACGCGATTGTGGAATCTGCAACTCCATGGTGAGCAAATCGTCCGCCACAAATTCGCTGATGCGGCTGACGAGTTCCTGCAATCCCTCTCCCGTTTTTACGGAAATAAAAACAGCCTCGGGAAACTTTGAGCGCATTTCGCGCAGCACGGATTCGTCGGAGACATTGTCGATTTTATTAAAAACGATCAGCGTGCGCCTCGAGTCGGCTCCGAGTTCGTGCAGGACACTGCGCGTGGTTTCATAAAACTCCATCACCTCCGGTTGGCTCACATCGAGAACATGGATGAGGAAGTCGGACATCACCGCCTCTTCCAAAGTGGCATTAAAGGCCTCGACCAATCCATGTGGCAGTTTCCGGACAAATCCCACGGTGTCGGTGAGAAGGAGGGGTTGATTGTTCGGCAGGGCAATCTTGCGCGTTGTGGTGTCGAGGGTGGCAAAGAGTTTGTCCTCCACGAGCACCTCTGCGCCAGTGAGCGCACGCAGCAGCGAGGATTTGCCAGCGTTTGTGTAGCCGACGATGGCGGCATTGGGCACTGGGGCGCGTTTGCGGTCCTTGCGCTGCGTGGCACGACGCCGCTTCACAGCCTCCAGCTCACTTTTCAAGCGGTCGATCTGGCCACGGATTTTCCGTTTGTCCTGCTCGAGCTGGGACTCGCCCTCGCCCTTGGACCCGATGCCGCCACCTTGTTTGCCAAGGTGTGACCACGCCCGCACGAGTCGCGGCAGAGAATATTCCATTCGCGCCAGATCCACCTGTAGCCTGGCCTCCCGCGTCTGGGCCCGCTTGGCAAAGATGTCCAAAATCACCTCCTGCCGGTCGATCACAAGCATGCCGGTGAGTTTCTCCCAGTTCCTTTGCTGCGATGGCGTGAGTTCGTTGTCGAAGATGATCACATCGGCCTGCGAATTCTTGGCCAAGGCGGCAACCTCCTCCGCTTTTCCAGAACCCATCAAATAACGGGCATGAGGCTCGCGATGGTGCACAAGCTGCCTGGCAACAATCGGTATGCCAAGGGTGTTGACCAACTCCGCAAGCTCATCGAGCAGGCTCGACGCCTCCGACTCGCTGGCATTTCCGCAATACGCCCCCACGAGCACAGCCCGCTCCACCATCTTTGGTTTTTCTTTGATCTCAAACATTCCGCGCGTCCACCTTGGCAGTGCGAAGCCGCATCGGCAAGGCAACGCCTTCTTTTCCTGCGATCTCTGCAGCGGGGCAGATCTCGAAATTACGCTTTCTTCATCAAGGAAATCGAGTAACCTTTTCTCCATCTCAATGGCTCTTTCCTTCAATCCCGTAGCCGATCAAATGCCATCCATCATCGTCGGGGTGGCCGATTTGAAGATCAGCACCGAGCCATCCACCTTCATCGTCACCCATGCTCTGGGCTCGTGCCTCGGAGTCACATTTTACGACGAGAAGAGACGCATCGGCGGCCTTCTCCATGCCATGCTGCCGAGTTCCAAAATCCACGAGGGACAGAAAATCCGCGAAGCCATGTTTCTCGATACTGGCATTCCCCGTTTGCTGGCCGCCTTGATCCGCGCCGGCGCCCACAAACAGGACATCCGCTGCAAGGTCTTTGGCGGTGCCCAGCTCATGGCGACTGATAACTTTTTCAGGATCGGCTCAAAGAACATCGATATGTTCTATCGCCTGAGCCAAGACATGGAACTCGATGTCGTCGCCTGGGAGGTCAGCGGACGCGTGAACCGCTCGATTCGACTGAACAACCTGACAGGCGAAGTGATCGTTAAAATTCCCTCCAAACCCGAATTCATCCGTTAATGAAATCCGCAGCCGACCTCCAGACAGTGGTTGAAATGACGCGTTCCATTCCCTGCGCGCCTGCCATTCTTCCGAAACTTCTGAAACTCGCAGAAGGAAGCTCCTCGGACCTCGGCGAGATGGAAATGCTCATCAATCTTGATACCGGACTGGCCACAGATGTTCTCAGAACGGCGAACTCCGCCTACTTCTCCAGCAATCAGCGTTGCGAAAACATTTCCGATGCGATCCTGCGGCTGGGCAGCAAGGTGCTCTACCGCATAGCCTCATCCACACTCACTGGTCGCTGGTTGGTTCATCCCGTGCGTGGTTACGGATGGGAGCCCGGTGACCTCTGCCGCCACTCGCTTTGCGTGGCCATCTGCGCCGAGATTTTTGCCACAAAAATGCAACTCGCCGATGCCTCCACGGCCTACACAGCCGGGCTCATCCACGACCTCGGAAAGTTCGCGCTCGCGTATGCAAATTTCACGGCGTTGGATGACATCGCCAACCGCGTCCCCGACGAGTTTCCCACATGGCGCGAAGCCGAAAAGGTGATCCTCGGTTTTGAATCCACCCAAGTGACCAAGGCCCTCCTGGAAAACTGGGGCTTCCCGTCGATTTTCGTTTCGGTCGGATATTATTACCAGACTCCCTCCGAGTCACCCGACGCGGAACGCAAGATCGTCACCCTCATCCACGCCGCCAAGCATGTGGCCACCCAACTCGGTTATGGTGTCGGCGTTGATGGCTTCTACTACGAGCCCGATGAGGACGCGCTGAAAGAGGTGGGCTTCAACGAAGAGGAGATGGATGCCGCCATCCCGGAAATCCTTACCACCATCCAGCGTTTCATCACTCCGAGTGGAGAAATAAGATTTACCTGATCCCTCAACGGAAAAAATTTCCCGTCAGGTGGTTTCTCAGTGCAGTTTCCAAAACATCACCGCTGTGATGATCAGTCCGATTGCGGAAATGAGGTGCCGCACGGCTTTTTGCGGAAGTCGCTGCGAGTAGGTGGACGCGATGTAGTATCCCACAAACGCCCCGGCAGTCATGAGGGCCATTCGCGGCCAGTCGATCAAACCACTGGCTGTGAACCAGGCGGCCGCCACCAGATTGATGAGCGACCCCAGCACACTCTTGAGCGCGTTCATTTGATGAATGTCTTGGAAGCCCATGAAACCAAGCGTTGCGAGCATCAAGATTCCGATTCCGGCTCCGAAATAGCCGCCATAAATCGACACTAGAAATTGAAAGAACAACGCCGCGAAGAGGTGGGCCTTGCCCGTTTTTACAGACTCCCCGGCGGAAATGTTCCTCACCAACCGCATCCGCAAGACGCCTTGGAGCATGAAAAGCACGGTCGCAAAAAGAACGAGATATGGGACGAGTTCGGTGAACATTTTTTCGCTGCCGCGCGTTAGCAAAACACTCCCGATCCACCCACCTGCAATGCTCACCGGAATAAATGTGGTGAACCAAGGCCGCACATCCGCCAGATGCCGACGGTAGCCATACAGACTCCCACCCATCCCCGCCAACAGAGCCAGCGTGCTCGTCGCATTTGCAATCACCGGAGGCACCCCAAAAAGAATGAGAACCGGAAAAGTAATCAGCGTCCCCCCGCCAGCCACCGCATTGACACCCCCCGCCGCAAAAGCGGCAGCAAGAAGGGACAGAATTTCGACCCAAGACATCGGATACTTCTACTCATCTTCCATGCCGCATGCGATCCGAATGTCCTGCTTGTTCAAATTCCGTTTTTACGAAAGCCCGTTTTGAGTTTTTTTTTGAGTTGCTTTCACTGAATAAACGCTAATTATTGGCATAATTAGCGCCAATAATTAGCGTAAAATGACATGAGCCGTATTGAGCCCGACACACTTGAGCAAGCATTGGTTGCCCTCGCCGCCTTTCTGGAAGCTGATCAGGCGAATCCTGAAAGGTTGGTCGTTATTGGTGGCAGCGCCCTGATAGCTTTGGGCATTGTTTCCCGCACGACAAGAGATATGGACATCATGGCTGGGGTCGATCCGGGGCGGGGTCTTGTGGACCCGAGGCCGTTATCGCCAGCATTATTACGGGCGGCTGGCAAAGTCGCCCGCGAGCTCCAACTCGATCCGCATTGGCTCACTACAGAACCTGCCGATCAGATACAGGCTGGCTTGCCAGTGGGGTTTCTCTCACGCCTCACCCGTCGCGACTACGGCCCGTATCTCACCATCTTTTACCCCGACCGGTTCGACCTCATCCATCTCAAGCTGTTTGCGGCGATTGATCAGGGACCGGGTCGCCATGTCAGCGATTTAAAGGCACTCCAACCGACGGAGGAGGAACTGCTCCTTGCCGCTCGTTGGGTGCTGACTCAAGACGCAGGCGAAGTTTTTCCGCAAATCGTCAGGAACACGCTCACATCTCTCGGCTATGAATACCTCTCCAATCGACTTTAGAAACAGCTGTCAGGAAGCCGCGCTCGACCTGCTTTGGCGGCAGTGGTGTAGCCTCGGTATCTCAGGCCACGCTCCACCCGCAAATCAAGGTCGTCTTATCGATCTGGAGGCTCTTGTGCTAGCGACAAGCTCGCTTGGGCGCCACGATCCTCGTTTGTTTGATGAGGCCTTCGACTGGCTGGTATGCCACGGTTCACTCATCAACCTGCAGCGGCTTGCAAACCTTCAGCGTTGCCACGCTTTGGGTGATGAACGAGTCCTCACAGCGATCGCCGACTGGCTTGTGAAAAAAGGCTCCCAGCCACGCTGGAAGGCCATCGCCAAGAGAGGGGGTGATATGACCGCCAACTTAATGCTGGAGGCACTGTTCCCGGGCAATGAAGGTCCGCATGTTTCCACTTTAGATGAAATCTTCCAGGCAAGGGGTCTTCAGCGAAGCGTGTTCGCCCCCCGTGGCATGAGCCGGGCACCTCAGCCTCTGCTTGCTCCAAATCTCATGGCCTCATTGCGGGCACTCATCGGGGTAAGTGCTCGTGTGGAAATCCTGCTCTATCTCGCGGGCAGCGAGACTGCCGCCAAAGCATCAGAAATCGCGCGTGCCACTGGATACGCGCCGCGCACTCTTCAGGCCGTTCTCCAGGAAATGCTGCTTTCCGGTCATTTGCTCAGTCAGGAGCAGACTGCTCATCACAAAGCGACCCCTGCCAGACGAACCCATGCCCGTTATCATTTCCAACCAACCGACTGGGCCTTCCTGACATCCGGAAAACCTCTCCCTCGTTGGACTCCGTGGGCTTCGATCTTCACTCTCGCCCGTAGTGTCCTCAGCAGCATACCCGCGCAGGATGCCAAGCCCACTCATACCGCCGTCATTTCCTCCCGCCTACGGGAGACACTTATCGCCGAGGGCTCCGCGCTCGCTGCCTCAGGCCTTCTGCCAAGCCTAGACCTTCGCTCCGATGCACCCGGGTCTGAACTTCTCCAGACTCTTGCCGATCGCCTGCCTGCGCTTTTGAAGAGCCTGTAGTTGGAGTCCATCAATTATCGTCCACGCATTTCCCATGAAAAAATCGAAGATCATCGAAGTTGTTTTGGAGCACTTGAGGGCGGATTTCGAACGCCGGCAAGCTGCGGCCAGACGCACTCGCGAGCAGGGGAATGACGCTGAGAGTAAATCTGAGGGGAAATACGACACGCGCTCCACAGAGGAGAATTATTTGGCGGATGGCTTGGCGCGGCAGGCACTCGAGGCGGCAGCCGCAGCCGAGGCCATTGAGAAAATGCCAATCCGTGATTTTGCGGCAGGTGAGGGGATCGATATCGGCGCACTTGTGGAGCTGGAATTTGCAAAGGAGACGGAATTTTTCCTTATCGCAACAGCAGGGGGAGGAACAGAGGTCGTCTGGAACAAAAAGACGATCGTTGTTTTGACACCCGAGTCGCCATTGGGTTCCCAAATGATCGGTCGCCATGCAGGAGAAAGGGCAGGGGATGCCAAAATCAAGCAGGTCTTTTAGTCATTCTCGGCGAGCAGAGCCCGGCACAAATCCATCAGCCTCTCACGCAGCGGACGCGCTCTTTCCGCGAAGATTCTTTGGTATCTCTCATACTCCGCACGGCCTTCAGGCGTTTCGATGGGAACGGCCGTGTAACCGAAGGAGGACAGATCATAGGGACTCGCTCGCATGTCGAGTTCGCGGATGTCCCGAGCGAGTTCAAAAGTGTCGGCAATGAGGTCGGATGGACACCATGGCGCGAGTTTGAATGCCCATTTGTAGAGATCCATGTTCGCATGTAGGCAGGCCGGTTGCTCGAGTTGCGGCGAGGTTTCCCTCGTCGGCTGCAGGCGGTTCAGCGGGCGCGCTTCCGGGGTAAAAAAACGAAAAGCGTCGTAGTGTGAGCACCTCACAGGCAGCGAATCCACAACCGCCGCGACTTCGCCTGGCGAAAGGCGAAGCGGTTGCGACGCGTGCCGGACATCCTCTGTTTTGTAAACCATCGCCCACTCGTGAAGACCATGACATCCAAAGAACGGCGCACGGTTGGCGCTGCCATCCAAAAACCCTCCCAGCCACTCCACAAAAGGTTTCCGCTTATCCGGCAGAGGTGCCGCAGTTATACCATTTCGCACGGCCCGGTAGCTCGGAACGCCGAGATAACACTCCGCCTCGTCGCCAAGCAGGATCACCCCCAGTCCTGGATGCCAGCGCTTCAGGAGCGAGGGACGGTTCGGATAATACTCGAAAAGAAAATCATCCACCGGATGCTTCGCCCCCTGCGAAGCCCGGTAAAGCCTCGGCGCAATCCAAGGCTCCACGCGCCGCTCATGTGCGGTGCGGAGAGCGAGCCACTCGTTTGCTTGAAGCAATCTTTTCGAGCCTCCAGTCATCACTAAGGTGCCTGTGCCGCTGGACAAGGTAGATGAAATGGGCGAGGGAATCCGCTTAAGAATTCTTTAGTCCAGTCCTTTGCGGGCGCGTTGGAGTTCGGCGAGTCGGTTGATCCAGTCTTGTTGGCGCTGGCGGTGCTCGGCGACGACTTCGGCGGGGGCATTTTGGACGAAGGTTTCGCTGGCGAGTTTGCGGGCGACTTTTTCGATTTCGGCTTCGATTTTAGTGATCTCGCCGTCGAGGCGTTTTTTTTCCGTGTTGGGATCGATGATGCCTTCCAGCGGGAGGTAGATTGTTCCGATGTCCGTAGGACAGGCAGCGTGGCCTTGCGGAGCGGCTTCGCAGAAGGTGAGGGATTCAGCATGCAGCAGGATCGAGAGGACCGGCGCCTCGTTTTTGACCCAATCTGCTGCTGGGGTGAGTTGCCAAGGTAGGCGTTTGTTGCCGGGAATGCCGTAGGTCGCACGGATGTTTCGGGCTTGAGAGACAGCTGCAAAAACGGCTGCGGAGCGCGGGTCGGCGTTGAATCCAGCGGTCTGCGGCCATCCGCTGTGCATGAGGCTCTCATTGCCAAGACCGAGTCCGCTCCAGAGTTCCTCAGTGATAAATGGCGCGTAGGGGTGGAGGAGTTGAAGGATGCGTTTGATGGTATAATCGAGTGTGGCCAGTGTCCCTGCGCGGCGAGGGGAGTCGGTGGCGAAGTCCGACTTCGCGACCTCGATGAAGCGGTCGCAGAAATCCCCCCAGACGAAGTCATAGAGCGCTTGGGCGATATCGCTGAAGCGGTAGGCTTCGTAGCCTTCGTTGACGCGCTGGATCGTTGCGTCAAGGCGGGCCAGAAGATCGCCGGCGAAGAGGGAGAGTTCGTGTTTCGAGGGATCCGCATTCGGGTCGAGCGGTCCTTGCATTTGCCGGAACCGGCAGGCGTTCCAGAGCTTGTTGCAGAAATTTCGGCCTTCGACGATTTGCTGTTCGTCGAATTTGATGTCCTGCCCCTGCGGCGCGATGCGGAGGAGTCCGAAGCGGATGCCATCCGCGCCGTATTTGGCGATGAGGTCAAGCGGGTCAGGGGAATTGCCAAGGCTCTTGGACATTTTGCGCCCCTGCTTGTCGCGGATGATGCCTGTGAAATAGACATCCTTGAAGGGAACCTGCCCTGTGTATTCGAGGCTCGCCATGATCATGCGGGCGACCCAGAAAAAGATGATGTCTGGGCCGGTGACCAGCACGCTGGTCGGGAAGAATTTCGCCAGCGCGGCGGGTTCCATCGTCTCATGGGCCCACAGCCACGAGGAGAACCAAGTGTCGAGCACATCAGAGTCTTGCACCCAGCCCTCGCCGGGCGACTCGATCTGGCATTTGGCATTTTCTGCATTTCTCTGACCCGATGGATACCAGACCGGGATACGGTGGCCCCACCAGAGTTGACGGGAAATGCACCAGTCCTGGATGTTTTCGAGCCAGTGGTGGTAGACTTTTTCCCAGCGGTCGGGAAAGAAGCGGATGAGATGTTTCCGCACGGCGTCGCGCGCTTCGACGGTTTTCGGATATTTTAAAAACCACTGCTCTGAGAGGCGGGGCTCGATCGGCACATCGGCGCGTTCGCTGAAGCCGACATTGTTTTCGTGGGGTTCCTCTTTGACGAGGAGCCCGAGTTCGCGAAGCTTGTCCACCGCTTTCGTGCGGGCTTCAAAGCGGTCGAGACCTGCAAATTCGTCGCCGGCGAGGTCGTTCAGCGTGGCGTCGGGATTGAAAATATCAACGGCAGGCAGGTTGTGACGGAGGCCAATCTCATAGTCGGTTTTGTCGTGCGCTGGAGTCACCTTCAAGACACCCGTGCCAAATTCAAAATCCACCGCCTCGTCGCCGATGATTGGCAGCACGGCTTCCACGCCGGCGGGGAGGGGACGGCGCACATGGAGTCCAATGAGCGCGGTGTAGCGGGGATCTTTGGGGTTAACAGCCACGGCGGCATCCGCCATGATTGTCTCGGGGCGGGTGGTGGCGATTTCCAGATAGGTGCCGGGTTTTTCCACGACCTCGACCTTGTAGTGGTAGAAAAATCCTTTTTGGTTTTTTGGAATGACCTCCTCATCGCTCAAAGCTGTGAGAGAGACGGGGCACCAGTTCACCATCCGCTTTCCGCGATAGATGAGTCCCTTTGCATGAAGATCGACAAAAACCTCCTGCACCTTGCGCGCGTAGGCTTCGTCCATCGTGAAGCGCTCGCGGGTCCAGTCGCAGGAGCAACCGAGCTTCTTGAGTTGGTTGATGATGATGCCGCCGTGCTTTTCCTTCCACTCCCAAACGCGTTTTAGGAACTCGTCGCGGCCGAGATCGTGGCGGGTCTTTTTTTCCTCCTTCCGCAGCTTCCGCTCCACCACGGTCTGCGTGGCGATGCCGGCGTGATCAGTGCCTGGAAGCCAGAGAACCTCATGCCCTGTCTGCCGCGCGCGGCGGGCGAGGATGTCCTGAAGCGTGTTGTTGAGAACATGTCCGAGTGTGAGAACGCCGGTCACATTCGGCGGGGGGATGACAATCGAGTAGGCGGGTTTTGGCGAAGCGGGGTCTGCGGTAAAGAGACCGTTTTCGATCCACCAGGAATACCATTTATCTTCGACGGCTTGCGGTTCGTAGGCTTTGTGCAGTTCGGACATGACGCGCAGCATTGTGCAAGGATTTGCCCGCGATTCAATCGGCTTCTCGGGTAAGCCTTGTTTGCTGAAAAAACCTGCGGCCTTTGCAAAGACACTTCCCGAAGCCTGTCACGCCGGTATGCTTCGCCACATGAAATCGAAGACTTTGTTTTTTGATGTTTCAACGCGTGGAAAAGGCCTCTACGAAATCACAGCCCAAGTCAGGAATGCTCTCCAAGGCACACCCATTCAAGACGGCGTGGTCACGGTGTTCGTTCGTCACACGAGCGCGAGCCTTGTCATCTTTGAAAATGCCGACCCCACCGCGTCGCGTGATCTGGAAAAATTCTTCGAGCGCCTGGTTCCCGAAGACGCCGACGGCTACAGCCATACCCTCGAGGGCCCCGACGACATGACCTCCCACATCCGCATGTCACTCACCCGCACAAGCGAAGTCATCCCTGTCTCCGAAGGCCGAATGGTCCTCGGAACCTGGCAGGGCATTTTCCTCTTCGAACACCGCCGCGCGCCCCATGTCCGCCAAGTCGCAGTGAACATCTCCGGGTGTTGATTTGCCTTGGAAACACCCGACTGTCTCGCTATCAAGTCTCCCAATCTTTTGCGGGTGTAGTTCAATGGTAGAACGGCAGCTTCCCAAGCTGCATACGAGGGTTCGATTTCCTTCAACCGCTCTCCTCATAATCAACGACTTACGAAGGAAGGGGGACAAGAGGGGGACAAAACGCAGGGGATAGTCCGTTTAAGGGACTACCAGCAACCCGCAGTGAATTTGCTGGTTTTTTGCACTCGGGGTATCGTCAAGGCCCCTGCTGGGTCGGGGAAAACGATTATCGGAGCGGCGGCGATTGATGCCTGGCTCAAGTCGCAGTCGGGTAGAAAGAAAATCGCTTGGGTCGCCAATACCATCGACCAGACTTTCCAAGCGCGGAAGGCAGTGAAGAGCTTTC
>JBILWM010000153.1:0-4054 GCA_044369905.1 Terrimicrobiaceae bacterium
TCATCTCTGATCGGGTCGTAGAGAAAGCGGATTTTAGGGTGGGTGTGTTTATTGGTCTGCCTCGCAAGCTCGCGACGGCGCAGGAGCTCGGGATCGGTGGGAGGTGGAGGTTCTTTGGGTATGGATGCTCTGAGGGCTTCTTGAGCGAGGGCTTCCTCGCGCTTTCGGCGCTCGCGTCGACGCTTGGATGGCAGTAACAGAATCCAAAGGGGAATCCAAATCGGGCTTGTGAGCGTGATAAGCGCACCAGCGGCGATTTTGACAAACAAGTCTTCGTGCGGTGGCGGATTCCTCCGCTTGCCTTGAATGGAAAGAGCCGTGGGCGGGAATTTCATCGCTGAGAGGGAGGCTGGTTTTTCGATACGAAAAAAACTCCTCTTGCTTCGCAGAGTGGCTCTGGAAAAGGCGCTGCGGGCGGAGGCAGCGCGTGGCTGCTTGGATGGCGAATAGAATTTTAGTGATCATTTCGCCCGGAGCCTAACAAGATCGGTCGGACATCCGCTGGGGGAGGAAAAAATTTTCCACTTTTTAGGGTGGGGGTATCCGCCTTCGCGCTTCGCGGTTGAGAAATGGGTCATGCGAGACGATAACCCGTCGGACGCTGCGCGCTGTCGCGCGGTTTTTGTGAAGTGTGGTCGAGATTTGTATGGCCAAGAGACTTGGTAATCTCTGCTCACCTTGTAGCCTCTTGAAAATCCCCTTCGACATATTGATGAATCAAACCCGCGATGAGAGCTTGGTAGGGAACCCCCTTTCTTGCAGCTTTTCGCTGGATTCCGAGCAAGTCATGGCTGCTAAGTCGGATGTTGATTCTTTTGTCCTTCTTGAAGGTGTTCTCCCCAGCCTCTCTGAGAAGTTTTAAAAGTTCATCAGAGGGGGGGTGCAAATTGAGCTCGCCGCTATCATACGCATCTGCCAGTTGCTTTTCTTCCTTATTCATTTCCTTTGATTTCTGTTAAGTAGTCTTTCGTTGCTTTTCGGTGGGGGAAGGCTGTTTTAAGAAAAATCGTATCGTTTTCTGTCACAAAAGGGACGAAAAAGATGTATCCATCAATAGGAATAAGAAAAACCCGCTGATTTGGATATTTTTCGGGATTCGGGTGGTCTGCTGTCTTCCAAAGTTTTCCTGCCGCCAAGAGCAATGCGATATCCTCGAAGGAAATATTTCGTTCCTTTCTCAGCCACTCATTTTTTTCGCTGTCCCAATCAAATCGCACTGCATCAAAGTGACTGCCTCATAGGCATCCAGTCAAATCATTTTAGCACAAAAAAACCGCCCGCGGTCTTGCGACGCGCGGGCGGTGGGATTTTCGGGAAACCTTTTACTTGGTTTCTTCGAGGGCGGCCTGGGCGGCTGCGAGGCGTGCCACGGGGACGCGGAACGGTGAGCAGCTCACATAGTTGAGGCCGATCTGGTGGCAGAACTTGACGGAGTCGGGGTCTCCACCGTGTTCGCCGCAGATGCCGAGTTTGATGTCTTTTTTCGTTTTTCGGCCTTTTTCGATAGCGATCTTCATGAGTTCGCCGACGCCGGTTTGGTCGAGGCTGGCGAATGGGTTTTTCTTGAAGACTTCGTTCTCGGTGTAGGCGCCGAGGAAGGCTCCCATGTCGTCGCGGCTGATGCCGAGAGCGGTCTGGGTGAGGTCGTTTGTGCCGAAGCTGAAGAATTGCGCAGTTTGCGCGATTTCGTCAGCTGTGATGGCTCCACGAGGCACTTCGATCATGGTTCCGACGAGGTAGTCGAACTTGATCTTCTTCTCGGCCATGACTTCCTTGGCGACGCGGTGAACGATTTCGACTTGGAGGTCGAGTTCCTTCTTGAAGCCGACGAGCGGGATCATGACTTCGGGCTTCACTTTGATCTTCTTCTTCGCCACATCGGCGGCGGCTTCGAAGATGGCGCGGGCCTGCATTTCGGTGATCTCGGGATAGGCGATGCCGAGGCGGCAGCCGCGGTGGCCAAGCATGGGATTGGACTCATGCAGGCTGTGAACGCGCTGGATGATGTTTTCGACCTTCATGCCGATGCTGCGGGCGAGGTCCATCTGCTGCTCTTTGGTGTGCGGCAGGAACTCGTGGAGCGGCGGGTCGAGGAGGCGGATGGTGGCCGGGAAGCCTTTGAGGGCTTTGAAGATGCCGGTGAAGTCTGCTCGTTGATAGGGCAGGAGCTTGGCCAAGGCGGCGCGACGGCTTGCTTCGTCGGTGGCGAGAATCATCTCGCGCATCGCGTCGATGCGGTTTCCTTCGAAGAACATGTGTTCTGTGCGGGTCAGGCCGATACCTGTGGCGCCAAAGGCGATGGCATTTTCGGTCTGCTCGGGTGTGTCGGCATTGGTGCGGACATCGAGCTTGGTGACTTTCGAGCACCAATCCATGAGCAGCTTGAAGTTTTTAACCTTCTCGGTTTTGAGAGCGGCTTTGTTGCCTTCGATGAGACCGGTGATGATCTCGGAGGGCGAGGTTTTGAGCTGTCCGGCGTAGACGCTGCCGGCGGTGCCGTCGATCGAGAGGAAGTCGCCTTCCTTGAAGACTTCGCCTTTCACGGTGACCGTGCGGGCGTTGTAGTCGATCTCGAGGGCTGCGGCGCCGCAGATGCAAACCTTGCCCATCTGGCGGGCAACGAGAGCGGCGTGCGAGGAGACGCCGCCTTTTGCGGTGAGGATGCCTTCGGCTGCGATCATGCCACGGAGGTCTTCGGGCGATGTCTCGGTGCGGACGAGGAGGACTTTTTCACCTTTCTCGGCGGCTTCGACAGCGCGCTCGGCGTTCATGTAGATCTTGCCGGAAGCAGCGCCCGGGCCGGCGGGAAGGCCGGTGGCGATGACTTTGGCTTTCTTGGCTTCGGCGATGTCGAACACCGGAGCGAGGAGCTGGTCGAGCTGATCGGCTGGGTTGCGGAGGATCGCGGTCTTCCAGTCGATGAGCTTTTCTTTAACCATGTCCATCGAGAACTTGAGCGCGGCCATGGCGGTGCGCTTGCCGTTGCGGGTTTGGAGCATGAAGAGTTTGCCTTCCTGCACGGTGAACTCCACATCCTGCACATCCTTGTAGTGTTTTTCCAGGATCGCGCGGACTTTCATGAGTTCGGCATACGACTTCGGCATCGCTTTCTGGAGCTTGCTGACTGGCTCCGGTGTGCGCACGCCGGCGACGACATCTTCACCTTGGGCGTTGATGAGGAACTCGCCGTAGAATTCGTTGGCGCCATTGGCCGGGTTGCGGGTGAATGCCACGCCGGAACCGGATGTTTCGCCAGTGTTGCCGAATACCATGGCCTGCACATTGACGGCGGTGCCCCATGCGGCGGGGATGTTGTATTTGCGGCGATAGACGATTGCGCGGTCGTTCATCCAGGAACTGAAAACGGCTCCGACGGCGCCTTTGAGCTGATCCCAAGGATTGGCGGGGAAGGTTTTTCCAGTGCGGGCTTTGACGAGTTCTTTGAAGAGTTTGACGAGTTCCTTTTGGTCTTCGGCGGTCAGCTCGCTATCCACAATTTCAGCGTGGTATTTCGCGTGCTTGAATTCGTGGATGACGGTTTCGAATGGCTCGTGGTCTTCGCCTTCGCGCTTTTGCACTCCGAGCACGACATCGCCATACATTTGGACGAAGCGGCGGTAGCAATCCCATGCGAAGCGCTCGTTGTTGGTGGCCTTCGCGAGCGAGAGAACGGTCTCATCGTTGAGGCCGAGGTTGAGGATCGTATCCATCATGCCGGGCATCGAGTCGCGGGCGCCGGAGCGCACGGCCACGAGGAGCGGGAAGCCCTTTGCATCACCGAATTTCGTGCCCATGATTTTTTCCATGTTGCGCACGCCGGCTTCCATCTGGGACTGGAGTTCCTTCGGATAGGTCTTTTTGTTGTCGTAGAAATAAGTGCAGACCTCAGTGGTGATCGTGAATCCGGGAGGCACTGGGAGGCCGATACGGGTCATCTCGGCGAGGTTGGCTCCTTTGCCGCCGAGGAGGGATTTCATTTTTCCGTCGCCGTCGGCTTTCGCGGCTCCGAATGTGTAGACATATTTGCCCTTTTTGGGGGCTGCGCTGTTAGTGG
>JBILWM010000072.1:0-13735 GCA_044369905.1 Terrimicrobiaceae bacterium
CACTCTGCGTGTAGGTTTGCGCCACACTTCCGATGCCACCCAGTATCTTGCCGGTGGTTCCCCCAATGAGACCTCCAGCCAGATTCGCCACCGCTCCGATTCCGCCCACCCATCCCGCCGTGCTGGCGTTACTAAAGGCATACTGCGCCAGATCGCCCCGCCCAGCCGCAAGGGCCGAATAACCAATGGATCGCACCTGTTCGGAAACCTGCAACCCAGTCGCCACCGCAGAAATCGCCTGGCCCGTCACCGAAATCGTCTTGCTGCCAATCAGGCTTCCAAACCCCGTCACCGCCGATCCGATCGAACCCCACTGCTGCGAAGGCGTATCGGAAAAGACCCCGGCGTTCACAATATCCTTCACCACATTGGCCGTCAGCGCCACCGTTTGCAGCCCCAAGATCTGGGCCGTTCCCGTCACCGCCGACCCAATCCAGTTGGAAAGATCGTAATCCGTCTTCGTGCGCGTCGCCTCAATCACCGCCGCCCCGATATTGGCCACCTGCGACGCCGTGCCCCCAAGCAGCCTGCCCCCTTGCCGGATCAAATCCACATAGTTATTGTTAATATAGTCCAAGGCCTGCTGCCAAAACTTACCCCCCACCACCTGCGGCTCTCCGCCGCCAATATCCCTGTCCGCATCCGGATCGTAGCCCGCCGGCCTTTCATACGATACCCCATTGCCATTCGCATCATAGCCATAGCCTCTGAAACTGGAGTTATCCCCAATAGCCTCTCCATACTCATTATAAACCGTCGAATCCCTCCTCTCCACAAGGACGCCATTCTCGTTCACCTCGTAACCAAGATCCAGCGTGCTGAACTCAAAGCTTGCATTAGGGGCAAAAAACTCGCTGCCAGGATATTCATAAACATCTATGCCGCTATACTCATCGGCGAAGTTGAGTGGGTTTACATTTTTTAAATCTATCCTTCCATTAATTAAATCGTTAACCGCTTTTTGTATATTATCTATCGTGTCCGATATATCAAGCTTACCCTCCCAGTTTCCAACAACTAAATTAATAACATCTCTTCCGTCGGCTTTAGCATCGACGGTAATACCGCCCCCTTCCAAACCCACCAGTATCTTAATAAAAGCATTTATAGGAATACCAATATGCCCCTTACCACCGATTGAATACGAAACACTTTTATTTTTAATTGCGTTATCCCATAAATTCTGCAAAGGCTTAGGGAGCGTTTTAGGGTCAATCAATGAAATGCCCGCAAAAGCTAAATCCAATAAAGTAGATGTTTTGTCTGGCGTAAAAAAGGCACCCATAGCATTTGTCTCATACCCTAAACGCGCAAGCGCATAAGGATTAAGAGCATCTCCGCTGTTTCTTTTTAAATGAAACTCTCCTCCCAAGGTAAAGCCCGGCTCAAATCCATTCTCCTCGAATTTATTCCAAGTCTTGGATTTTTTTTCTATTTTACCTTTACTGTCTCTGGAAAATCTAACGCCACCCCAACCGCCTTCACGATTTGACCACTCAATCACTGGGCCGATGGTGGATTCCACATTCTTAGTATTCTTGGCATGAAGACCAGCTTTAGCTAGAAACCCAACCTGTAATCCGGGCGTCTTGTCATCCACATCAGGCACTATTCTGAGTTCAAGCTTCAGTGTGATATCATGTGTTCCTGCTAATTTCGCCAGAGGACTATTTTTTGGAACCTGAAATTTGACTTCCGCCTTCACCGCCCCCCCGCCACCCGCATCTGCATCAGTCAATGTTCCAGCAAAATTACCAGTTAATAACGCAATGGAAGGTTGAAAAAGTATGGTGCCTGTAATGGGAGCAACATTGCCCCGCGCTGGAATACCGAACTGAAATCCAACGGATGGTGCAATTTTTTTGAAAGAAGCTATTCCGATGGTCAGCGAAGCCACATCCGTGGGCTTGTTGAAAAGCCAATCGGGAGTATTCATAGATGGAATCACAGGTCCTGAAAAAGTCGGGAATGTCGGAAACGAAATCTGATTGAAGTTGGACATAATAAAATGGCGTGAATCGAACAGTTTGGTTGAGAGCTAAAATTGATGGTCGTTTTTGATCGATGGAGGGCACCAACAAAGGCCCTTCAAAGATGGCAGAAGTCTCGACAGAAAAATCACTCCCGCCACAGGAGAATTGTTACAATTTCTTAACAATGTGGTTTGTTACAGATTCGTAACTTTAAGACACTCGCCAACGCTCCATCCTGCCCCGCAGCAGCCTTGCTGTGAGGTTCCCGGCATCTTCCCAGAAAACGCAACGCGAGTTCCGGATCACATGGCTAAGAAAGGACATGGCCCGCCGGGCCGACTGCGCGATGCCGTGTCGCAGTCGGAGATGGGCAACTCGAACCGAGAGGCTGAACACCAAGGCCGAGAAATTCCAGATCCAACTCAAAATTGTGACATTTTTGTAACATGCAGTATGTTACGGATTCGTAACATTAAGTCGCTCGCCTCCCCCAAATTGATTTCCGTGTCCAAGAGTATGCTTTCCCTTGTCCGCCGGTCACAGAGATGCCGCTACAAAAACCCGCGCGGCAGCGTGCCAAAATCCTCGGAGGGTCGACCTTTGCCTTGCTCGCGCCCCTGCTCGCTGCGCCCTGCGGGCCATTTGCAATGTGCTTCCTCCGCCCCGCCCGGGGCTTCGGTTGGCTTGACCCAAATACCATCTCGAAAGCCTCCAAATCACTTCCGAACACCACCTCGCCAAAAAATCGCACAAACCACAAAGCTTGTCCGCACACCTTGCACGCCGAACGAGTCGCAATGACAGATGAATTTCGACCAAAAATTTGGACGATCGTCCAAATTTTTGGTCTTTTACTTTTGCAAAGGATTCCAGCAATTTGATCTGCAAAAAGCCACCCGCCTAACCCAGGACCTCGTGTGGGTATTTGCAGCGAGGAAAATTACTTCCGATGCAGAGATTTTTTGACACTGCGCATCGAAACACAACGGGGCTTATCCTTTGAAGCGCAAACTGCTCTGGATGCGCCAAATTTGATCGCTTAGGATTGAAATGCCCGGCAGGTTCATTGTGGATTCTCTTTTTATTTCAAAGATATCTCATAACAAAAAACCTAAGCTATTTTTTTACATAATATTTTTTTACTACTCAACGATCTCATCAAGGAGTGAACGCCTCAATTTGGATCTTATAAACAGTTGTTTTAATATCTATTGCACCGGATTCATTGGTCATATTCCCCTCGCCGGTTTTATCATTTGTAAATCCCAAAGAAATCAGGCCATTTTCAAATGACTCAGCACCATTATTCGGCTCTACCTTGACAATCCAAGAGTCCGCAGCGTCTTCTCCAGTTTCTACGAATGGAATACCCGACCGTTTGAACAACTCCAATACCTCACTGCGCATTTGCTCGCGTTGCGCGGCATCTTCATAGCGGAGCCTAAAAATACGAATTGGCGATTCTACGGGAGCGACCGGTAAGTTTGCGTCGGCGATGGATTCCAAGGATTGACGCAACCCTGGAACCTCGGCAGCGGCCTCTGACACTTGGACCTCCGCCACCACGGTGGATTGTCTCTCCTTTCGGATACCATTTAGTCCAAGGATGAGGACTGTGATCGGCAAAGCCAGAGCCACCCCCAGCAGGCCCAGAATTTGAAAGACCTGAGCGTTGACCCGGAATTTTGGCGGGGGCTCTTCTGGTTTCTGTGCAGGATCGATCTCTGACATATTTCTATGGTGTAGCCCAGAGAGCAGCTGCCTGACCAATCGAATTTGTTCTCACCGCAGCTTCAGATTGACCCGCTGCTCGGACTGACCGATAGTCCCCGCCTTTTCATGGCTATAGAAAACACGCGCAACTTTTGCATCATCGCCCACATCGACCACGGTAAAACGACTCTCTCCGACCGCCTTTTGGAGGTCACGGGAACGATCCAAAAGCGCGAATCCCAAGAGCAACTCCTCGACGCGATGGATCTCGAGCGCGAACGAGGCATTACGATCAAGGCCCACCCGATTGCCATGGAATATACTTCCAAGAGCGGAAAGCATTACAAACTGAACCTCTCCGACACTCCGGGCCATGTGGACTTTTCCTACGAAGTGTCCCGCTCGCTGGCAGCGTGTGAAGGCGCTCTTCTGATTATCGATGCCGCCCAAGGCGTCGAAGCCCAAACGGTCGCCAATGTCCATCTCGCCGAGAAGCAGGGTTTGAAGCTCATCCCCGTCATCAACAAGATCGACCTCCCGAATGCTGATGTCGAAAATGCCAAGCGGCAACTGGAGGACATCCTCGCCATCCCGGCCGAGGAGGCCATCCTTGCCAGCGCGAAAGCCGGCATCGGCATCGAGGACATCTTGGAAGCCGTTGTGGAACGCATCCCCCACCCGTCGGGAAGTCCCGACGCCCGCCTGCGCGCGCTCACATTCGACTCGCACTTCGACACCTACCGGGGCGTCGTGATTTACACCCGCGTCATGGAGGGCACAGTCAAAGCTGGCGATCAGGTGAAACTCATGGCCACGAACTCAAATTACGAGGTCAAGGAGGTCGGAGTCTTCAAGCCGCAACAGCCTAAATTCTTCGCGAGAGAAAAACTCATCGCCGGCGACATCGGTTATGTCATCGCCAATATCAAGACCTCCTCGGAAGTGAAGGTTGGCGATACTCTCACTAATGCGCGCCAACCCGCCGAGGAGCCCCTGCCTGGATTCCAAGTCGTGCAGCCGATGGTTTTCAGCGGCATCTATCCAATCAACACGGCCGATTTTGAGCATCTCAAGGCGGCCATGGCCAAGCTCCAACTCAATGACGCCGCCTTCCAATTCATGGCCGAGTCGAGTGTGGCGTTGGGCTTTGGTTTCCGTTGCGGATTCCTCGGCTTGCTGCACATGGAGATCATCATCGAGCGCCTGCGCCGCGAGTTCGACATGGACATCATTGCGACCTACCCCTCGGTTATTTACGAGGTGCAGCGCACGAATGGCGAAGTCCTGCGCATCGACAATCCCGACCAACTCCCCGACCCCAGCGTCATTGAGGAAATCCGCGAACCGATGGTGCGTTGCTTTGTGATGCTGCCGAATGAATACATCTCGCCCATACTGCAACTCATCATGGAAAAGCGCGGCGAAGTGAGCCACACCGAGTCCATCGACACCAAGCGCGTCATGCTCACGGCTGATCTCCCGCTCAACGAAATCCTCGTGGATTTTGTGGATAAAATGAAATCCATCACCCGCGGTTACGGTTCCATGGACTACGAGCAGGCCGGCTACAAAGCAGCGAAGCTGGTGAAGCTTGAAATGCTCGTGAATTCCGAGCCGGTGGATGCCTTTTCCTCCATCGTCCATCGCGAGAAGGCCGAGTCTCGCGGTCGGGCGCTTGCCACGAAGCTCAAAGAGGTCATCCCGCAACAACTCTACCAAGTGGCCATCCAAGCCGCTGTCGGCGGAAAGATCGTGGCCCGGGAGAGCGTGAGTGCGATGAGGAAAAATGTGACCGCGAAGTGCTACGGCGGCGACATCAGCCGCAAGCGCAAGCTCCTTGAGAAACAGAAAGAGGGTAAAAAACGCATGAAGGCTGTTGGCACCGTCAACATTCCTCAGGAAGCCTTCATCGAGGTTCTGCGCACAAGCTAATTTCCCCCACCCTGCGCCATGTTTTTCCTGACACCACGCTACATCAAAGAGGCCAAGCAATACCTCCACGGCGCAAAAAAATTCCTCGCTTACAAGCGGGACATTCTCCCCGAAGCCCGTGTCAGTGAGATCGAGTCGTTGATCACAGACCTTCACGGCGCCATGCGTTCGCGGAATCGCAATGAGGTTTCCGAGGCCGTTGCAAAACTCGACGAGGTGATTGGAAAATCCCTGCCACCTCAAAAGCACGCCGCGCTGCGCGAGAATATCGAGGTCTTCCTGGTCGCCATCGTTATCGCGGCAGGCGTGAAGGCGTTTCTCATCCAACCCTTCCGCATTCCCACCGGCTCCATGCAGCCGACGCTCTACGGCATCGTGGGCGTGCCGACAGACACACCTCCGCCGAATCTCGCTGTGCGCGCCTTTGATTTTGTGGTCAGGGGACGCCACCATTTTGAACTTCGCGCCAAGGAGAGCGATGTCGTGGTGACGCTGAACGAGCGCACTTATCTGAACTTTTTCACCTTCACCGAAATCGTCTGCCGCCATAGCAGCTACACGCTCTTTGTGCCTCGCGATCCGCTCATGCGCTACTTCCGCGTGCTGCCAGGCCGCGAATACTCCACCGGCGAAGTCATTGCCCGAGGCCACATGGACACCGGCGACCAGGTCTTTGTGGACAAGGTGAGTTACAACTTCACCAAGCCCAAGGCGGGTGATGTCTTTGTTTTCAAAACCACCGGCATCCGCGAGATCGAATCGGGTCTAGATCCCGCAATGGGCTCCCAGCATTACATCAAACGCCTCGCAGGAATGCCCGGCCAGACGCTTCGCATCAATCCCCCCACCCTCACGGTGGATGGCAAAACTCCCGAGCAAATTGTCTTTCAGAGGGTCATGAGCATGAAGGACGGCTACCAGGGCTACTCCAATGGCGGGCGCGGCGGTCCGGCATTTCGCTATCTGGGAAGTCCCGAGGCGACCTTCACTGTGCCTCCTCGCTCCTACTTCGCCCTTGGTGACAATAGTTACCACTCCCGCGATAGTCGTGATTGGGGCGGCGTGCCCGAAATCAATGTCGCTGGGCGCGGACTCTTAGTTTACTGGCCATTCAGTGAGCGCTGGGGTCTCATCCGTTAATTTCAACAACATTCCTGCGGCCTCGCTCGTAAGGTCTCAAACCAGTCGGTTTCCTATGAAAAAAAAGATTTTCCTTACCATTCTTGCTCTCCTTGTCCTCGTCGGTGCCATCATTGGCGTTAAGGCGCTCCAGATCGTGGACCTCATCAAAATGGGTGAGACCTTTGAGATGCCTCCCGAGACTGTGGTAATCGAAGAATCGGCCACCAAGACTCTCACCGCATCGTTTCAATCCATCGGTTCAGTCGAAGCTGCACGCGGCGTCATGGTGGCCAGCGAGGTCTCGGGTAAGGTCGTTGGCATTCTTTTCCAATCTGGAGCGGAGGTGAAAGCTGGCGACCCGCTCGTGCAAATCGACAAATCGATCGAGGAGGCCCAACTCCGCTCGGCACAGTCCACAGCCGAACTCAACCGCCTGAACCTCGAGCGCATTCGCGGACTCCGTAAAACCAGCGTCGTGTCGCAGTCGGATATGGAAGGCGCCGAGGCCCAAGCCAAGGACTCAGCCGCCCGTGTGGATCAACTCGCATCGATCGTCGAAAAACGCACCATCCGCGCACCATTTACCGGTCGCCTCGGCATCCGCCAGATTCAGGAGGGACAATTCCTCAAGCCCAGCGATCCCATTGTGACCCTTCAAGCCCTCGACCCCGTCTATGTGAACTTCTCCCTGCCCCAGCAACGCCTCGGCGATCTCTCGGTGGGAATGAAGGTAAAGATCACCACCGATGCCCTGCCGGGCCGCGCGTTTGAAGGCACGCTCACGGCCATCGAACCAGCAGTGGATGCCGTCACGCGCAACATCAATCTTCAGGCGACTCTCCAGAACCACGACGGCGCGCTGCGCCAAGGGATGTTTGTCGCCGTGTCGGTTCTCGTGCCGGGCACCTTCGAGCGTGTTGTCATTCCCGCCACGGCTGTGATTTTCGCCCCCTACGGCGACTCGGTTTTTGTGGTGACGGAGGTCGAGAACAAGAAAGGCCCTCGGCTTGAGGCGCAACAGAAATTCATCCGCCTTGGTCAGCGGGAAGGCGATCTCGTGGCCATCGAAGAAGGCCTCTCCGCAGGCGAGCGCATCGTGACCATCGGCGGCTTCAAACTTCGCAATGGCTCCCATGTCGTTGCAGGCGAAGCCAGCCTCCCCTCCTCCGCCAAGCCTACTCCCTCCGAGAAGTAAACCACGGCGAACCGCTCCATGAATTTCACCGATATCTTCATCCGAAAGCCGGTCCTCTCCCTTGTGGTGACCTTCGTCATCCTCGTGGCGGGTTTTCAATCCATCGGCTCTCTGAATGTTCGCCAATACCCACGCAGCGAGAATGCCATTGTCACGGTCACCACGGCCTACATCGGAGCAAATGCTAAGCTCGTGCGGGGCTTCATCACCACGCCGCTTGAGCGCGCCATAGCGGCGGCGGATGGCATCGACTACATCGACTCAACGAGTTCGCAGGGCCTCTCGACCATCCAAGCCAGGCTGCGCCTGAACTACGACGCCAACAAGGCCCTTGCCGAGATCAGTTCGAAAGTGAACCAGGTGCGTGGCGACCTCCCGCCCGAAGCCGAGGTGCCGGTCATCAATATCGAAACCGCAGACTCCCGCTTCGCCTCGGCCTATCTGCGCTTCACCTCCAGCATCCTAAAGCAAAACGAAATCACCGACTACCTCGTGCGTTCGGTCCAACCTCGCCTCACCGCCCTACCCGGCGTGCAGCGCGCTGACATTCTGGGAGCCCGCACTTTTGCCATGCGCATCTGGCTCGACCCCGTTCGCATGGCCTCGCTGGGCGTGAGTCCCTCGGATGTCCGCGCCGCCCTCGCCGCGAACAACTACCTCTCCGCCGTCGGCCAGACCAAAGGCTCCTGGATTCAAGTCGATCTCACGGCGGATACGAACCTCACCTCCGTCGATGAATTCCGCCGCCTCGTGGTGCGCAAGGACGGGGAGCGTTTCATTCGCCTCGAGGACATCGCCAATGTCGTCCTCGGCGCGGAGGACTACGACACCGAGGTGCGTTTCAGCGGCGAGACGGCTGTCTTCATGGGCATCTGGCCACTGCCGAATGCCAACTCGCTGGATGTCATCAAACGCGTCCGCAGCGAGATGAAGGAAATCGAAAAAGACCTTCCCACCGGCCTCCATGCAGGCATCGCCTACGACGGCACCATTTATATCGAAGACGCGATCAAAGAGGTCGTGAAAACGCTCGGCGAGACCCTCCTCATCGTCGTCGTCGTCATTTTTCTTTTCTTGGGGTCCCTGCGTTCTGTGCTCGTGCCCGTGGTGGCCATTCCCATTTCCCTCATCGGAGCCGTTTTTCTGATGCAGATTTTTGGTTTCACCATCAATTTGCTCACCCTCTTGGCCATCGTTCTGAGCGTGGGAATTGTGGTCGATGATGCCATCGTCATGGTGGAAAATGTGGAGCGCCACATGCGCGAGGGGAAGTCCCCCTTTGATGCCGCCATCTTGAGCGCACGGGAACTCTTCGGGCCTATCGTGGCCATGACGCTGACCCTCGCTGCCGTTTATGCTCCCATCGGCCTGCAAGGCGGCCTCACTGGAACCCTCTTCCGCGAGTTCGCATTCACCCTCGCCGGGGCCGTGCTCGTCTCTGGCATCGTAGCGCTCACGCTCTCTCCAATGATGTCATCCAAGCTCCTCACGCCCCGCTCCGAGGATGCCTGGCTGCCGCGCCACATCAATGCCACCTTCGAAAGAATCCGCTCCTTCTACGCCCGCATCCTCGATGCGACACTCAATGCTCGTCCGGCCGTTTACACCGCATGGATCATCCTCACGCTGGTCACCGTGCTCCTCTACACCCAGTCGCCGAAGGAGCTCGCCCCGAATGAAGACCAAGGCGTCATTTTCGGAATCCTCGACACGCCATCCAATGCCTCCATCGACCAGATGTCCGTCCATGCCACCGAGGTGAACAAGGTTTTCCAGAGCTTCCCTGAGACCGCCTACACATTCCAGATCACCCAGACATTCGGCGGCTTCTCCGGCATGGGCCTGAAAAGCTGGACGCAGCGAGACCGAACCGTCTTCGACATGACACAAGAGGTTCAAGCAGGCCTCGGCAAGGTGCCCGGCGTAAGTTCCTTCGCCGTCGTTCCACCCGCATTGCCCGGCGGCGGCGACTTCCCAGTCGAGATCGTAGTGGCATCCACCGCCGATACCGAGCGCATCCTCGAATTCGTCGAGCAACTCAAGCTCAAGGCCGTGGCCAGCGGCAAGTTCGCCTTCCCGCCAATTGTGAGTGTGAAATACGACCGGCCGCAGGCCGAGTTCGTCATCGACCGCGACAAGGTTGCCGCCCTCGGACTCGACCTCGCCCAAGTGGGAGCCGACCTTTCCGCCGCCGCCGGCGGGAATTATGTGAACCGCTTCAACATGGATGGCCGCAGCTACAAAGTCATCCCGCAGATCACCCGCCTTGGGCGACTCAATGAGGACCAACTCCTCGACATCCGCATCCGTGGCCCCAAGGGCGAACTCATTCCCCTCTCAACCGTCGCCACCGTGAAAAACAAGGTCGAACCCCGCAATCTCCAGCGCTTCCAGCAAATGAACGCCGTCAAACTCAGCGGCGTCGCCATCGTCCCGCTCGATCAGGCCTTGAAGTTCCTCGAAGATGAAGCCGCCAAGATTCTGCCCAGAGGCTACATCCTCGACTACACCGGAGAATCCCGCCAGCTCCGCGCCGAAGGCCCTGCAAAGTTCCTTTTCACCTTCGCCCTCGCCATTGTGATGATTTTTCTCGTTCTCTCTGCTCAGTTCAACAGCTTCCGCGACCCATTCATCATCCTCCTCGGCTCCGTCCCCCTCGCCATGTTCGGCGCCCTTATTTTCACCTTCCTGAAAATGCCCGCACCAGATGTGCCATTTTGGACCAATGGATGGACGACCACCATGAACATCTACTCGCAGATCGGCCTGGTGACCCTCATCGGCCTCATCGCAAAAAACGGCATCCTCATCGTGGAATTCGCGAACCACATGCAGCACGAAGGCCACTCGAAACTCGAAGCCGTCCGCAGCGCTGCCCTCACCCGCCTTCGCCCCATTCTCATGACCAGCCTGGCCACCGTATTCGGCCACTTCCCGCTCGTCCTCGTGACAGGAGCCGGCGCCGCCGCCCGCAACTCCATCGGCCTCGTCTTGGTGGGCGGCATGACCATCGGCACCATCTTCACCCTCCTCATAGTCCCCTCGCTCTATATGCTCATCGCTAAAGAGCAGAAAAAATCCGCATAAAACAAACGCAAGGAACGCTTAAAATACGGAAAATATTCCCATGCACTGGCTCTACCTTTCGATCGCAATCCTTGCCGAAGTCATCGCCACCTCCTCCCTCAAGGCCGCCGAAGGTTTCACCCGCCTCATCCCTTCGCTCATTGTTGTATGCGGATACGGAACAGCCTTTTACTTTTTGTCTCTGGCCCTCCGCACCATGCAAGTCGGCACAGCCTACGCCATCTGGTCAGGTGTCGGCACCGTAATCATCAGCATCGTCGCCTGGCTCCTTTACAATCAAAAACTCGACGCGCCAAGCATTCTGGGAATGGCACTAATCATTAGCGGCGTGATTATTATAAAATTCCTATCCCCGCAAAGCTGAGTCTGCCAATCCACGGCCTCCCGGAAATGATTTTGCCCGCCCCTCATCATTCTATGTGAAACTGCCGCAAGCGTCTTCAAGCACCGCAGAGAAACTCTGCTTTCGTTTTTTGGCAATGGCATCGATCTTTGCAATGATTGCAGCGGATAGAAGCACTTGTTTTCTCACCTTTCCAAGTGGCTTACGCCCAGCCCCCTTGCGCTTCCCTCCCCACACAACTGCTTGCGAGAAATCAAAATAGTCACTCACATCTTGGCCGGCATCAAACTTTTCCTCCAGGTTTGCTCTGTTAGTAGTTTTAGGCGTTTTTGTAGTATTTGATTTCATTTTTTTGACTCCTTCTGGCGCTGATTATTCGAATTTTCTCATTTCTTAGCGTGATGATCACTGTCCAAAACTTGGAATCCAAGAAGCCAATTGCCAACCATCTTCTTTCCAAACTATTTCGCGAAGGAGCGGCAACGACCTTGCTTTTCCACATTTCCTGGATTTTTTGAAAATCCATCCCGTGCTTTGCTAGGTTCAGCGCGCTTTTCGCGGGATCAAATTCAAAATCCACATTTGAATGATTACACTCGATATCAAGAAGGGCAATACATTTCTAAAAAAACTGAAAGTAAACTGCTCCCCCGGAACGCCGATGTCCCCGTCGGCACCACCACCCCAGCCAAAATTGATTTTGCTGCCCCTCATCATCCTGTCATCCAGGCAAAAAATCTGAATCGGATGAAATTCTGAAAATTTTGTTAATTCTGTCTAAAAAGTCAGCTGCGGCGTGCTGTGATCGGTCCAGATGGGCAGCAAATCCGCTTCGTCGGTGAGAGCCAACACCCGGCAAACCGGGCAGAGTTTTTTGGATCGGCCCAGATGTTCCTTCGCAAGAGCCAGATTCCCCAAGCTGCATTCGAACCGCGCGAGATGAAAATGCACCAGCGCCGTATCCGGAAAACGATCCGCCGCTTGCAAGAGGAGTTCCCTCGCGCTGGCGACCGAACGCAGAGACAGGGCCAGATCAATCCACCGATCCACATTGTCGGGATCAACAATACAAAGCTGCTCTGCAACGGATTCCAGCTCGTCGGCATTTCCCGCCGCACGGTGTATTTCCATTAACAGCGCCAGTCCCTCCACGCTTTGTTTGGTTTGGGGTGAGATCCGTTCGTATTCCTGCAGCGCATCCTCGAGCATTCCGAGTTCAAGGTAGCCTTCCGCAGCCAGAAAATTCATTTGAGAGGAGGAGTCGATCATAAAGAAGTTTATCGGCAGTCTCTGAAACGGCTTTAACGGAATTTTTATCCCCGGGGGTGGTCTCCCCATGGCGTCCCCCCAGCCTGCGCCCGAAGTTTTCGGCCAGATGAAAAAATACAATTCCTCTTCCTCCCGGAACGAGGAATGGCCGGGTGCGAGAAAACACCGCAACTGGCTGCGCTGGACCGCTGCCCTCACGCTTGGCCTCGCGGTCGCGGCCGGCGTAAGTATTCCTCTGGAAGAAAAAAGCAACAATTCGAGTGAGGACAACGCACTCGCCACCGCCGGGACGCCAATCTCCGAGGAGCCGCCTTTGGAAGACTACGCTCCAACGCCCATCCCTCAGACCCGCCCCTCAACCGCCAGCAGTGGAGAGATTCAACGCAAATGGGATATCGACCTCCCCAACCAAGAACCCGCCGCTGAAAGCTCCACAGTCCCCGAAGAAGCACAAGGCGCCGCCAGAGTGGAAAATGCCACGCCCGCTCAAGGAGCGGAAGATTCCTCCGTAGGCTACGGAACCATCCGCACATCTCCTCAACAAGCCATGCTTGAGATGCCTCAGGCTCCAGCAATCGGGCGGATTCCACCCGTTCGCCCCTCACCAACTCCGATCCCCACCCCGCCGCCTATACGGAGCCCGCAGTGAGATTTCGGGGTATTCGAGGCCGCTCACGCATGTGCGGTCACGCCAGGATTGGAGTTCGAGATCGAGCTTGGCGGCGCAGGCACTGACCTGGGTAGAGCTGACGGAATGGCCGCAGAGTTCCTCGACGATTTTGGTGACTTTGCGGGTGGAGACCCCTTGGACATACATCTCGGCGAGGGCGAGCAGGAGGGCTTTTTCGCTGCGGGCTCCTTTTTCGAGAGCGCTGGGATAAAAATCCACGCCGTCGCGGACCTGAGGAATACTGAGCAGGAGGGGGCCGACACGGGAGGCGAGGGTTTTGGGTTTGAATCCATTGGCACGCCCCAGGCGATCCTCGCAACGCTCGTAGGGGCGGGCTTGCAGAACGGCGGAGCGTTCCTGGACCATGGCCTCGTTGACGAGCAGGCGCAGGCCCTCGGCAAAGCCGGAGGAACATTCGGTGGTGAGGAGTT
>JBILWM010000073.1:0-13662 GCA_044369905.1 Terrimicrobiaceae bacterium
AGTTGCTCAACAAAGCCATTGCCGATGCGGGTGGAAACAATGGGCGTGGAGGTGGAGGGGTCGAGCAGGCGGAGACAGCCTGAAGCGCCGCCAGCCGCGAGAATGGGTCTGGTAGGGTGCCAATCGATCGAGCAATTTCCGCCCGGGGATTCAGGCCACAAGCGCGCGGCGCGCCCCTCGGCGGCATCGAACACGGTGATAGAACCAGAGGCAGGGGCGGCGGCGAGGGTATGGAGGCATGGGGACCAGCAGAGGGCGAGGGCGGTTTCCTCGAGGGTGGCAGACCAGCATTCGCGAACGCGGAAGCTGCGTTTCACGGAGACGAGCGGGGGCGATGGATTTGCGCAGGGCGGTGGAATGGGTTGTGAGGCTGGCATGGCTGGATCAGCATCCGCAATCTGCGGGTAGGTCGATGCAGAGGCGGAGGCGCGGTGTGTTCGCGGAGAGAACGGGGGCGCTGCGGTGGATGAGGGCATTGTCTTCCGCGCCGGGGCGGGAGCGGCCCGAAAAGATGGCGACATGCCAAGGGGCGAGGCGGCGTATGCGTGACGGGTCAACCACAATGTCGGCATTGGCTTCGTCAAGGGTGCGGGAGCGGAGGCCGAGTTCGTGGCGGCGGGTGTTGGAGTTTTCGAGCCACTCGGTGCCGGGACCGGCGTAAGTGCAAAGGAGGCGAAGATTCAGGGAGTCGGCGTGGAAGAGGGCACAGCCGTCGTCCTCGACTCGTTCGAAGCGGACGCGCGGGTGGAGGGTGCCGGCGGTAGCGGAGAAGAGCGATGCGAGGTGTGATATGTCAGAGGCAAGGGCGTGGTCCGAAGATCGAGGAATGCCACTGGCGATGGCAGCGGCGATGGCAGTCGCCAGTTCGGCGGTGGAGGGATTCTTGAAGTCGATCCTAATCGGAACCCTGCTTTGCATGAGAGCCTCGACAGAGGAAAGGCAGGTCTGGGAGGGAGGGCGCTCGAAGATGGCGAGGTTGATGCCGGGGTTAACGATTTGTGCAAGGATGGAAGGGGCTGCGGCAGCGGTTGCATGGCTAGGCAAATCGAGCTCAGTCATTGGCACGGGGCTGCCTGCGGATTCGAAAAAGTTTGGGAGAAGACTACTCATGGAGGCCGGAAAAAATGTTCGCGGTCTGCATTCCCCTTCCAACGATGCGGGCCACGGCATCGTGAGTGTGAATGCTTTCCTCGTTGCGGATTTCGAGGGAAAAATCCTCAACGCATTCAAGGTCGCGAAGGGCAAGCACGGCATTGCGGGCCAAATCTTCGACGAAGGCCGGGTTGTCGTAGGCTTGCATGGTGAGAGCGCGTTCGTCGGAGCGTTTGAGCACGGGATAGATGGGAGCGCTTCCGCACTCCCCGAGATTGGTAACGATTGTTTCGGGCGGAACGGCTGCGGCGGTGCCATGCCAACCCAATGTGGCCTCGATCCAGCCCCGCTGGCTGTGTGCGCCGTAATCGCTGATGTCGCGACTGCACGGGCAAAGGGTCGTGACGGGCACATTCACGCGGAAACCATGGCGGGAGCTTGGAAGTTCGGCCCAATACAGGGTTTCAATGGCTTGTGGGGCGCTGATGCGGGAGAGCGGACTCTGCCGCTTTTGGAACCATGTGAAGGCGACCCGAATCTCGGCGGAGGTGGAACCTTGGGAATCGGCCAAGACCTGCAGAAGGCGGGGGAGGGTGTCCGGCGTGACCGCTTCTCGCCAAGCTGAAATCGTCTCCACCATGCGGCTCATGTGGATGCCACGATTCCCGGAGGCGAGCGATACCGAGCAGGAAATGCGGCATGGCAACTCGCGAGGGGCCTCTTCGCAAGACCAGCCGGCGATGAGCAGTGGAGCCATGACGCGGTCGATCCCGACAGAATCGATGGACACGCCGCGCGGGTCGGATGTGTTTTGTGGGTCGGCTGTCAAGGGGAAATCCGATCTGTTCGGGGCAAGAAAGTTGTGGCTCATAGTTTCGTGGGGTTCGGCGCGTCGCCGTAGACGGTTTGCGGGTCGAAGGTTTTTGAATTTTCGCGAAACACGAGCGGGGAACCGCTCTCCGGGCCAAAGGGGATGGCGCGGTAGAAGCAACTCCAGTAGCCGACATGGCAGCTTGCGCCGGTGCCGGCGACCTCGACGCGGAGCCAGATGCAGTCCTGGTCGTCGTCGATGCGGATTTCGCGGATGTGCTGCACGAGGCCGCTGGTGGCTCCTTTGCGCCAAAGGCACTGGCGGCTGCGGCTCCAGTAGTGCGCCTCGCCGGTCTGGATGGTCAAGCGTAAGGCTTCGTCGTTCATGTAGGCGTGCATGAGGAGTTCGCCGGTGGCGGAGTCGGTGGTGACGACCGGAATGACTCCGGCGGCATCGAATTTCGGGGCGAGAGCGATGCCTTCCTCGACCTGTTCGACAGAGGTTCGCGGGTGAAAGATCAGTTCCATGGGTCGATGAGTTGAGTAGCGATCTTTTTGATAACGGATTTCCAGTTTCCAGGCTCGTGCTGCCGGAAAAGGCGGGCGGAAGGATACCAGGGGGCGTGGTTCCCGGTTCGCCCCCAACGCCAGTCCGGACACAGTGGAAGGAGAACCCAAGTGGGCTTGCCGAGGGAGGCGGAGAGGTGCGCGATAGCGGTATCGGCGCTGACGACGAGATCCATGGATGCCAATGCGCGGGCGGTCTCGATGAAATCGGAAAAAGCCGCGCCGGGATGAGGTATTCCGGGTGGGAGTGCCTCGCCGGGTCTCAGGTTTTTTTGTAGGCAAAGCCACTCGAAGCGGTTGCCAAAAAGTGGCTTGAAAAGCTCTAAAGGAAGGCTGCGGGCGGCATCGTCCGGATGGTTGGGATTTCCGGCGCAGGCGAATCCGATGCGTTGAAGGGAAGCGGCGGGATTGTGGGCCGGAAAGATCGATGGGGGTGGGGCGTCGAGGTTGGCGCCGAGCAGGCCGGGCAGGCTCAAGAGAGGTGCATGGAAATCGGTGTGCGGCGATTTTTCCGCTGATGAAAGGATTTCGATGCCGGGCAGGGAGGATGAGAAAAGGCCCGCCAAGGATGGTTGGCAGCGGAAGAGGACTTTCCCGGCCCGGGAGGCCACGGATGGGAGAAAGCGGGAAAATTGAATGGAATCGCCCAGCCCCTGCTCGTGCCAGACGAGCAGGGTTTTGCCATTCAAGGGTTGACCCTCCCATGCGGCAGAACCGTTCCCGGGGTGGAGGTGCTCGGGCGTGAAGGCGAGGCGGGACTCGAAGAGCGGCCAGGCTTCGCTGGCGCGTCCGGCGAGCAAAAGATTCTGTGCATGGTTGAATGCGAAGCCTGCCGAAGTGGGCTCGGCACGGAGGGCTTGGCCGGACAAGCTCAAGGCCTCGTCGAAGTCACCAAGCCGCGCGGCAATGCATGCGGATTGGTTGAGATAATCGGCATCCTGCGGGTTTTGCGCGAGGGCAAGTCCGATGGAGTCCCGCGCGGAAACCGGGTCGCCAAGGGATTCTTGGACGAGCGAAAGATAATAGGCGGCGTTGGGATTCGATTCCGGCCGGGCGAATGAGAAGTGCTCCCGGGCTTCGGACAAGCGACCCAAGGCGCGATCGGTGACGCCTGCGACGAAACGCACCTCGGGCGACAGTGGAGCGGTATCGAGTGCCGTCCTCATAAGCCTGAGGGCGAGCCGGGGGTTTTCGATTTCCAAGGCGAGCAGGGCAAGTTGGCAGCGTGTGGAGGCGGGGTGATTCGGCGAATCCGAACATTCAAACAAGAACGACTCGGCTTCGAAGATGCGGTCCGCATTGACCAACTCAACGGCTTCACGAACGGGGTCGTGCGTTTGGAATGGTTTTTTCCGACCTGCAATCATGAGAGGTTTGCCATGCCGCGGTCGAGTTGGTCGCGGAGGGTCTTCAGGCAGGTTTTCCAAAATTCGGCGGGCATGGCTTCGTAGCGGACGACATCCTCGCGGACGCGGGTGGTGTAGAAAATGTTGCTGGGCTCGCCGGAGAGTTCGTCAAACATCGTGCGGCGGAGGTAGTGCCGGAGCTCTTCGGGGCATTCGAGAAGGGGTGCGGGGTCCATGCGTTCGGCCTCCGCGAGGAGGGCATCGATGACGGAACGGATGTCATCGGGGCCGAAGGCGACGTGCATGCGACGGGCGCTTTCAAGGTGTGGGGCGAGGAGGGAGCGGAGGCGCTTGGCAACGCGGCGCGCCTCAGCAGCGGGGTTTGGAATTTCCAGCGGGCCAGATGTGGGAGCTGGGAAAGCCACCTCGACCACGGTGTGACCGCTGCGGATTTTCGGGGGCCGGACGGAGCGGGGCGGGCGTTCAGTCATGGCAAGTCGGGCAGCAATTCGAGGAGGCGGCGGCTTTGGGAGAGGCCTTGGATAAAGGCTTGGCGGCTCGGGCTGTGAAAAACCCCATGCCACCGGTGATGACGCGGCGCACGGGTTCGCCGGTTTCCGGATGGGTGGCAAGCGGGGTGTCGCGCATGCTTTGGCGGAGTTCGAATCGGGAGCCCGAGGGGGTTTCGTAGGTGTAAACAGGCATATCAGCGGGCTTCCGAAGCGGCGCGGCGGAACCATTCGACGACTTGGCAGCGGTATGGCTCGCCGTAGCAGCGGGTGAATTCCCGCGTGGTGGCGTCACCGGGATTTTCCAAGGCCTCGATGCGTGCGAGGGCGTAGTCCGGCGTGAGCGGGATGCCGCAACGGATGGTGAGGGCGTTCCGCCACTCGGAGTAGCTTGTGAAATAGAACCCGGCGGCCATGGGGCAGGGGCTTCAGTGTGCGTGGGCTTCCGTCTGGACGGTCCACTCGGGAAACGGGTCGCGGAATTTTTTCCATCCTTCAGGACCAAGAGCCATCTCGCGTTCGTCGAGCAGGCAAGCTTCGAGTTCGGAGAGCATTTTTTCCTTTTCGAGATCCTGGCCGATGTAAACAAGCATCTGCCGCCGGTCGCCGTGGGGTTCCTGCCAATCTTTCATGATCGAGCGCCAGGTGTCGTCGTCATCGGGCCAACTGGATTTCGGCGCTGCGGCCCACCAGAAGCCGGCGGGGCGGTATTCGGCGCTGCCTCCGGCTTGGGACCAGAGGCCGATCATGGTGTTGCGGCTGGCGAGCCAGAAGTAGCCTTTCGAGCGAAGAAGCCCGGGGCGCTCGGTGTGGATGAAGTCCCAGAAGCGTTTCGGATGAAATGGCCGCCGAGCGCGGAACACAAAGCTGCCGATTCCGTATTCCTCGGTCTCCGGTGTGTGCTCGTTATTCAACTCCCGGAGCCAACCCGCCGAGGCTTGCGCCTTTTCCATGTCGAATCGTCGGGTGTTGAGAATGCGTTCCAGCGGCACACGCCCGCGCTGCGACTCGATGATTTCCGCAATCGGATTCAAATGGTGCAGGATGGCGCGAAGCTCCTCGAGTTCGGCTGCGGGGACGAGATCGGTTTTGTTAACAAGAATCACATCCGCGAACTCGACCTGATCCACAAAGAGGTCCGAGATCGTGCGCTCGTCCTCTTCGCCAAGGGCGAGGTTTTTTTCCTTCAAGGAATCACCCCCCTCGTAATGCTCGAGAAAATTGGCGGCGTCCACAACCGTGACCATGGTGTCGAGGCGGGTGATGTCTTGAAGTCCGGTCCCGCTCTCGTCGGCAAAGGTGAAGGTTTGCGCGACAGGGAGCGGCTCGGAAATGCCGGTGGACTCGATCAAGAGGTAGTCGAAGCGCCCTTCCTTCGCGAGGCGCCCCACCTCTTTCAACAAATCATCGCGCAGCGTGCAGCAGATGCAGCCGTTGCTCATTTCGACGAGCTTTTCCTCCGTGCGACTCAGCTCAGCGCCGCCCCCGCGAACAAGCTCCGCATCAATATTGACCTCGCTCATGTCGTTCACGATCACCGCCACGCGCAGTCCCTCGCGGTTGTTCAAAACGTGATTCAGCAGCGTTGTCTTTCCCGCTCCCAGAAAGCCCGAGAGCACGGTGACGGGCAGCTTTTGTGGAGTTGAAGGCGTCGATTCAGAGGAATTTGTTTTCATGATTGTAGGGCATCCGCCGATCACAGATGCATGAAACTTGCAATAACAAGGTCGCCTGATGCGGGCAAACAAAATTTGCAATAAACTTGCATTTAAACGCCACGCGTAGCTGTCGTGAGCCGCAATCAGATTTTCAGGAGGCGGAATGCGTTTTCAAAACCGCCGCGCTTTCGGCCACCATGTAATCATCGACGGCCTTCCTGAAAAAAGATGCCAATTCGTCCACCGATGGAGGATTGGGCGCGAGGGATTCAAACCCCGGATCGCTCTCACTGGGCTTCCCGGAGCACAAGCGCTGGAAGGCGAAATCCAAATTTTTTAATCTGTTGGCTTTTTCAAACGCCTTTTGGAACTCGCGAAGGGTGAAACCGTGGTTTTGAATGAGTGAATAAAGGTCGAACCAATCACGCGAGTTTGAGCGTTTTGCAGAAACGAGCGCCTTCAGAGCAAATATTTCCGCGAGTTCTGCCACTCTGGGGCCGGATTCCAGTCCCGAGCCCAGCAAGCTCAACGCATCTCTATCTTCCGCGAAGAAGGTGATTTTGACATTTTCCTCTGTCAGATAATCCTGCTGGAAGTCATGTAGGCTCATCCCCGCATTGAGAAACTCATCATAAGAGGCGGGGTTGTCGTTGGATTTCCATCCGGCAAATTTCTTCCTCAGAGCTGCCAGTTGGCCACTTGGCAGGTTCATGCCAGGAAAAGCAAAGTCCAAGTCCTCGCTCACGCGGTGTCCAATCCGCAGACTCAGGGCCGTGCCTCCAACGAGAATAAATCCTCTCAAGGCCTCTTCGTTTTCAAGGCGCCTCCAGACTGCCCGAGTGGCCGCCGGCAAGCTCTGGTCGTTCATAGCTTGGACCCCAGCTCGATGTTTTTGAGAATCCGCTTGGTGTAGGATGAGGCGCGTTGGGCTTCCGGCGATTGCTCGCTTTCCAGAATAGTCCATTCGTTTTTCACGCGACCCAAGCCGATCAAAGAAACGATTTTTAAAATCTCCAAAAACCTGGGACACAAGAGGGCCGCGCGAACATAGGCTTCCAACGGAGCCTTCGTATTGGACCACACAAGGCCGGGAACGGCAGCTTTGATGCGTTGAATTTCGGACATCTCCATATCCTGACGGGCAAGATAATCCCGGTCCCGGAATTTGCCAGTTTATCCTCCCCTCGCCCGATGACGCTTTTTTCTTGGGTATGCGCGGAGCCGGGTCTTTACTCCCCCGCCAATGACCGAATCGGAAGCCTACATCGCGTTGAACATGGTGCCGCGGATCGGTCCGGTGCGGGTGCGGCGTCTTCTGGAGGCCTTGGGATCGCCCACGGCTGTGCTCGCGGCTCCGGTCGCGCGTTTGCAAGCGGTATCGGGCATAGGCCCCGAGGCGGCAAAAGCCCTCACCGATTGGGAAAGCCATGTGGACCTCTCCGGCGAGCTCGCCCTTGTGAAAGAACACGGTGCAAAAGTCGTGACGCTTGCCTCGCCGGATTACCCCGCCCTGCTGCGAGAGATTCATGATCCCCCGACGGTGCTTTGCATGATGGGTGGAATTTTGGAGCGCGATCGGCATGCCATCGGTGTCATTGGAACCCGCAAGCCGACGCACTACGCGGCGGATTCCACAAAAAAACTCTCCTACCAACTCGCGTATGCCGGAGTGACTGTGGTCAGCGGCCTCGCCCGTGGAGTGGATACCCTCGCCCATCAAGCCGCACTCGCGGCAAAGGGACGCACGATCGGCGTGCTCGGCAGCGGACTCCTGGAATTCTACCCGCCCGAAAACAAGGAACTCGCCGAAAAAATCGCCACCTCCGGCGCGGTCATCACAGAGTTCTCCATGCGCGTCAAAGCCGACCGCCAGACCTTCCCCATGCGCAACCGCATCATCAGCGGATGCTCTTTCGGCGTGCTTGTGGTGGAGGCGGGCGCGAGCAGCGGCGCACTCATAAGCGCAAACCAAGCTGGCGAGCAAGGACGCTCGATCTACGCCGTTCCGGGCCGCATCGACAACCCGAACGCCATCGGCTCAAACCGCCTCATCCAGCAAGGAGCGAAACTCATCACCTCCGCCGCCGACATTCTCGACGACATGGGAATCCTCTTCGCCGAGAAACCCCAACTCACCCCGGCACGCGCGCCCGAACTCACCGGCAACGAGGCGCAAGTCCACTCAGCCATCGGCGACGACGAAGCCCACATCGACACCATCATCGAGCGCAGCACCCTCCCAAGCCACACCGTCTCCTCCACCCTGCTCGCGCTCGAAATGAAAAAACTCGTCCGCCAACTCCCCGGCAGCCGCTTCGTAAAAACATCCTGACTCCCCTCCCTCAACGCCGCCCCCTCGAAAAACCGCGTTTCACAAATTTCACATTTTCAGCCGAACCAAAATTTTGGACGATCGTCCAAAATTTTGGTTCGCGTTGGATGCTTGGCGGAGAGAGGAGGGGGACGCTTTTTAGGTGAGGCGCGAGAGGGCTTGGGTGAGGAGGTCGATGGCACGAACGATAATGGCAGAGACCTCTGTGGCGTTGCGGAGCAGGTCTGCGGCGAAGTTTTTCCAGGTTACGCTCGGCGAGGCGATGACAAGGATTGCCGAGATGAAGGAGAGGTTTGCGAGGTAGATAACGGTCAGGGAAAAAAAGGCACCGCCGTATTCGAGGTCTGGCTGGCCTTTTTGAATCATCCAAACCGTGTAAGCGAGGTGGAGGAACCATGTAAAACCAAGGCCGAAATACAGCAGACCGGGAAATCCCTCGAGGCCGAAGCAGAAGAGTGAAAAGCCATATGCCGCGACCCAGCATAGGGTGTAGAAAGGGAAAAAATACGGCGCGAGGATGATCAGCGTGTTTGTTCGGTCCGTCACCACATGCCCCCCGTTTTCACGCACATGAAAATCGTGCACGCGACCGCCGTGGATCCAGACCCACAGGGCATGCGTGAGTTCGTGCCCCATCACATAGAGCAGTCGCAGCGGGGTGCAGCAAAAAAACCAGAGCAGGCCGACCAAGCCGCCGATTGCGAAACCGCTGACCTCCTCGCTCAGCAAAAATCCGCCATGAGCCGCGCTTTTCAAAAAGGCTCCGTAAAATGACAGCGTCAGAACAACACAGGGCAGGAGCAGAAGAATGCCGGTCGGAAATTTCACCCAACGCTTGGGGACATAGCCGACCTCCACACCTGTCAGGGTGGAGTAAAGAGACTGGCGCGCATTTTTTGCGGGACGCTGCCGTTTCGATGCCATGCCTGAATCAAACAAATTCACCGTGCGCCGACACGGCAAAAAAATATCGAACGGCGCGTCCGTTTTGCGGATCGCGCCGTTCGAAGGAGGGGGAAATCGGTTTTTACTTCGCGGCTTTCGCTGCGATGACCGCTTTATTCAGGCGGCTTTTGCGGCGGTTGGCCACATTGCGGTGGATGATACCGCGCTTGGCTGCCTTGTCCAAAGCGGAGGAGAGGTCGTCAAATTGCACCTTGGCTGCAGCGGCGTCGCCGCTGGAGATGGTGGAACGAAGTTTCTTTTGACGCGATTTGATCGCGGTGATGACGGCGGCATTGCGGGCGTGACGCTTCTCGCTTTGGCGGGCGCTTTTTTCTGCTGATTTTGTATTGGCCATAAAATGTGTTGGTGCCAGGGGGGAGAATTGAACTCCCGACCAAGGGCTTATGAGTCCCCTGCTCTACCTCTGAGCTACCCTGGCAAAAGGGTTTGTGGGTTTTTCGTCGCTTCCATCGGCTTGTTTGGTTCAGTCGCTTTTGGAAAAGACAGGTTGAGCAGACTAATGAATCGAAAACTTAGCGCAACACCAAAAATGATCCGCTTGGAAAATTTTGCACCCGGCGGGGGTCGAACCCACAACCTACGGCTTCGGAGACCGTCACTCTATCCAATTGAGCTACGGGTGCTGAACGGTGTCATCATTCTCCACGGCCACTGAAAAATCAAACGCAAAAGCCCGCATGCATGGGGTCGAATCTCCATTGCCAAGAAATGCCGCATCTCGCACTATCCCGCCCCGTATGAAAAACAGCCTTATTGCCTGCGGTGCCGTCCTTCTCGGCCTTAACGCCGCCGCAGTTTATTTTCCTGAACAAAATCTCACACTCGCCGCGCAGACGGTATCTGCTGCGATTGGCATGGTTCTCGTGTTTCTCGCCATCCGTCCACAGCCTAAGCAAAAAACCGAGTCCGCCGCACCAGTAAAGCCCGCAACGCCGCCTCCCCGCGCAGAGGCGGAGATCGTCGCTTTCCTCGCGCTTCTGCAGGAGCACGGCCGCTTGGTGGATTTCGCCAAAGAGGACATAGCTGCTGCATCCGATGCGCAAATCGGTTCCGCAGCGCGCGTCGTTCACGCCGGCTGCCGCAAGGTTCTCGACGAATATTTTGAGATCAATCCGCTGCAAAACTCACCCGAGGGAAACGCTCTCACACTCGAATCGGGCTACGATGCCCCAGCATTCCGACTGCTCGGATCTGTTCCTGAAAACCCACCCTACAAAGGAAAACTTCTGCATCCGGGCTGGATCGCACAAAGCGTGAAACTCCCACGCGTCACCGGCACGACGGAGAAACGCCCCTGGCCAGTCCTAGCTCCGGCGGAAGTCGAAGTGAGCGGAAATTGATCCATCAAAAAATGAGCGACTACTTCGGAATCGACCTGGGCACGAGCAACTGTGCCATTGCAAGGGCGACGGATGCCGGACTGCCGGAAATCCTGCCGATGACGCAGGTGATCAACGCCAGCGGAATTGGGGAGCGCCCGCTGCTCCCTTCAGCGCTCTATATTCCCGCTTCAGGCGAGTTTCTAGACGGCGGCCCGATTCTTCCTTGGCAAGAGACGAAGAGCCATTCGTTCCTCGGCACCTTCGCGCGCGACCGCGGAGCCCTGCAACCGGACCGCTTGATCGCCTCCGCAAAAAGCTGGCTCTGCCATCCGCATGCCGACCGGCGAGGTCCGATCCTTCCCTGGGGCAGCACAACGGTTGAGAAAAAACTCTCGCCACTCGAAGTCTCGCGCGAACTCCTCTCCCACCTTCTCGCGAACATCCGCGCGGCAAATCCCGCCGCAACACTTGAGCATGCGGTGATCACTGTTCCGGCGTCTTTCGACGAAGTCGCCCGGGCACTCACGCTCGAAGCCGCAACACAAGCGGGTCTGGGTGAAGTCACGCTCCTCGAGGAACCGCAGGCGGCCTTTTACGCCTGGCTCGAAAACCAAGGCACCGAATGGCGCAAACAGGTAAAATCCGGCGATCTTCTGCTTGTCTGCGATGTCGGCGGCGGAACGGCGGATTTCAGCCTGATCGCTGTGACAGGAAAAGACGGCAACCTCGCGCTGGAGCGCATTGCCGTGGGTGAGCACCTGCTGCTCGGCGGCGACAACATGGATCTCGCGCTGGCCCACGCCGTCTCGGAGAAACTCGTCGCAGCGGGAACAAACCTCGACGAATGGCAATTCCTCGCCCTCGTGCAAGCGGTGCGCGCCGCCAAGGAAGCCCTGCTTTCGAATCCCGCGCTGCAAGAGACCCCCATCTCAATCCCATCGCGCGGAAGCAGACTCATTGCATCCACCATCAGCGCAGTCCTCACGCGGGATGATGTTCAACAAATCGCTGTCGATGGCTTTTTCCCCATCGTGGGAAACGACGAAATGCCGATCCTTCGACGCGCAGGAGGTCTCAGAGAATCCGGCCTGCCCTATGCAGCGGACGCCGCCATTTCCAAACACCTCGCCCGCTTCCTCTCTCGCGCAAAAGCCAACGCCACATCCTCGCCCCAACTCATCGAAGCCATTGGCGGAAGTGGACGCCTCGACCGCTCACCACTTCTCCTGCCTGATGCCGTTCTCTTCAATGGAGGCGTCTTCAACGCCGCCGCACTCCGCCAACGCGTGCTCGAACAACTGAGCCAATGGGCAGGCACTCCGATCCGCGAACTCGAAGGCTCCCTCCCCGACCATGCCGTGGCCCTCGGAGCTGCCGCGTATGCGCGACTGCGTGCCACCGGCGAGGGGCTCCGCATCAAGTCCGGCACGGCGCGTTCCTACTACATCGGCATGGAATCCTCCGCCATGGCCGTGCCAGGCCGCCGTCCGGCCACGAAAGCGCTCTGCGTCGCACCTCAGGGAATGGAAGAGGGAAGCCTCCTCGAAATCTCGGGACAAGAATTCTTCCTCTACACCGGCGAAGCCTCGGAGTTCCGCTTTTTCCAATCCGAAGTCCGCGCCGGCGATCAAGCAGGCCAAATGCTACCCGATGCCGCAGAACTGGAAGAGTCCGCCCGCCTGCAAATTGAAATCCCTCCGCCCGCCGGACACCAACCGGGCGAGGAAATCCCCGTCCGCCTCGAAGCCCGCGTCACCGAACTTGGCAACCTCGAACTCCACTTCCTCCACCCGGCCTCGGGCGAAAGCTGGAAACTCGAGTTCAATGTCCGCCTGCAGTAGGCGGGGAAATTGGACAAAGCAGTAAAATAGAACGAAAGAGAATCAAGCTCCACCGATTCGGCAGTCATAGACAGCCACTACAAACCCGCGCGGCATCGCCAATCCTTGGGAGGGTCGACCTCCGGCTTGACCCATTCTTCAGCCGCGAAGGGGCGTCTCAGTCGGATGTGGCCGTGCAAGCACAAGCCGTGGTTTGGCAATCGATGAGGTAGCGGCGCGAGGGTCTTTCGCGGTCGGGACGACCGTGATGCCCTCGATTTCAGCGCTTCGCAGCCTCTATGATATCCACCCAGATCGGCAGGGCGAGTGCGCCGCCGTAGCCGCCGGGCTTAATCGGGCGCGGCTTGTCGAAGCCGACCCAGACTCCGCAGGTGAGCGATGGATCGAATCCGACGAACCACGCATCGAGGTAGTTATTCGTTGTTCCGGTTTTTCCACCACCTTTTCCCGTGAGGCCAAACTCCCTCGCGCGGGCAGCGGTGCCGCGCGTTACGACATCCTCCAGCAAGGAGGTCGTCATGCGGGCGGCTGCAGGGTTGATGACCGGAATCCGCCCTCGCGTGGATTTGTAGAGGGCATTCCCCCGCGCGTTGAATACACGGTCGATCAGATAGGGCTGAAGTTTGACTCCGCCGGTGGCGAACACCGTGTAGGCGGAAGTGATGTCCTTGAGGTTGGTCTCGAACGCCCCAAGGCAGATGGCGGGATAACGCGGGGGATCCACCGCGATACCGGCCTTCACGACCATATTGGCGATGCGATCCAGCCCCGAGCGCATCCCGAGCCGCACCGTCATGGTGTTGCGGGATTCAATCAAACCCTCTCCCGCAGGCTGGAGTCCGCGATAAGAGCCATCCGAGTTTGAGGGATCGTAGGACCCGAATTTACGCGGAATTTCTCCCGACTGGATGCGGTCGTCGGAGACCGGCTCGTTCGGCGCGATGCCGGATTCGAAAGCACAGGCGTAAACGAAGGGCTTGATGACAGATCCGGCCTGGCGTTTTCCAAAAAGCGCACGGTGGAACTTGCTGTTCTCGTAGTCGCGCCCTCCGACGATCGCCCGAATGCCGCCGCTTTTGTTGTCCAGTGCAATGGCAGCCGCTTGCAGATAAGGCGCAGATTTTTCACCATCCAGAACAGCGCCTGCGAATTCGCTCATCGGCTTGTGCGGGTAGCCGGGCTGGGCCTCGACAGCCTGCAACCGGTCGCGCACGGCCTG
>JBILWM010000017.1:0-43308 GCA_044369905.1 Terrimicrobiaceae bacterium
GAATAGACAGATTAGACGCTCGAAAGTCAAGGTCAGTTGATCATTTTCCCTACTGAAAGGGTAAAAGGGGCCACTTTAAGTGGTGCGCCCCCCGGGACTCGAACCCGGAACCAATTGATTAAGAGTCAACTGCTCTACCATTGAGCTAGGGACGCGTGGAATTTGGGAGGCTTTGGATTGGGTTCCGAAGCCGACCGTGCTTTGTCAAGCGAAGCACGGGTGTGCTTACGGACAAAACAGAGGCAGGACACTAAATTCGCACGCTGGCGGATGGCAAGTAGAAATAGCGCGGCGGACCCGTCAATTTGCCGGCACGGAGGTGCGTTCCAGCCAAGCGGCGTAGGCTTCTTCAGGGGTTTCGCCGGCTGCGAGGGCGAGGGTTTCGAGGACGGCTTCTTCTTCGGGGGCTTGGAATCGGTATCCGTTAGTTTCGATGAAAAGCGCGGCAGCGATGAAGCCGGCGCGTTTGTTTCCATCGAGAAACGGGTGGTTTTTGACGATGCCGCGCGCGTAGGAGGCTGCCATCTGAAAAATACTTGGCTTGCCGTAGGCGAAGAGGTGCTTGGGTCTGTTGAGCGCGGAATCGAGCAATGACTCATCCCGTATGCCAGATAGGCCTCCGAATCTTTCCAGCAGGCTTTCATGATACGCGAGGCAATCCTCGCGAGTGATCCAGACGGGCTCGTTCATTTGGCGAGTTCCCGAAGAGCGTTGCGATAGCGCTGCATGAGGCTTTCCACGATTTCCATTTTGTCCTCAAAGCCCGGGCGCTCGGGTGTGACGCGGAGGGAGCATTCGGGGGATTCCGTGAAATAGAGAATCGTGCCTTCCTCGGCTTTGAGTTGTTGAAGGGCTTCTTTGGGAAGGACGACGCCGAGGGAGTTGCCGATTTTACGAACTTTGGATTGTGCGATCATGAAATAACATTAGTTACCACATGGCGATTGTCAATCGGCGGCGTGGTTCGTTTTGCGCGCTGCGGCGTGGGTTTTCGAAAGATTGCCAATGGCGAGCGCGGGTTTTATAAGTCCGCCCCCGATATTCATCCCATGAAATCCTCCTCCTCGCAGTCTTCCTCTCCTTCCACCCCAGCCGTGTCGGTCGCCGGCAAGAAACTCCTTGCGGCGAACCGCAGCGAAATCGCGATCCGCGTTTTCCGTGCTGCGACCGAGCTGGGCATGCGCACGGTGGCCATCTACGCGCAGGAGGATCGCCACACGATGCATCGCTTCAAAGCCGATGAGGCCTATGTGGTGGGCGAGGGCAAGGGGCCGGTGGGGGCTATCTGGATATCGATGGCATCATCAGCCTGGCGCGTGAACACGGGGTGGACATGATTCATCCGGGCTATGGATTTTTATCAGAGAATGCCGCTTTCGCGCGGGCCTGCGTGGAGGCGGGGATTACTTTTGTGGGACCGGACTCGGAGTTGCTCGACACGATGGGCGACAAGACAGCCGCGCGTGCACTGGCTCAGAAGCTGAATGTGCCGACGCTGCCGGGGACGGAGGATCCGGTGAGCGAGCGCGGCGAGGCACTGCGCATCGCAAAGGGGATTGGTTTTCCGCTGATCATTAAAGCGGCCTTCGGCGGCGGTGGGCGCGGGATGCGGGTGGTGACGCGCGGCGAGGATTTGGCTGACTTGCTGGATGAGGCGCAGGGCGAGGCCGGGCGGGCGTTTGGAAATTCCGCTGTCTTCCTCGAAAAATACATTCCCCGGGCGAAGCATATCGAGGTGCAGATCCTGGGCGACCGCCACGGAAATGTGCTGCACCTGCATGAGCGCGACTGCTCGGTGCAGCGGCGCCACCAAAAGGTGATCGAAATCGCGCCGTCCGTGGCTCTCGACGAGGGCGTGCGCCGCGACCTCTGCGATGCAGCTGTGCGCTTGGCGCAGGGCGTCGGCTACAACAACGCCGGCACGATCGAGTTCCTCTACGATGTAGATAAAAAAGAGTGGTTCTTCATCGAGATGAACCCGCGCATCCAGGTCGAGCACACGGTGACGGAGCAGGTCACCGGCATCGATCTCGTGCGCTCCCAAATTCTCGTCGCGGCAGGCGCCTCGCTTCACGGCCCCGAGTTGGCACTTCCGCTGCAGCCGGACATTCCCTGTAATGGCTATGCCGTCCAATGCCGCGTGACCACCGAGGATCCGGCGAACAAATTCATGCCGAATTACGGCAAGATCATCACCTACCGGAGTGCGGCGGGGTTCGGAGTTCGCCTCGACTCCGGCATGGGCACGACGGGCAGCGTCATCACGCCGTTCTACGACTCGCTTCTCACAAAAATCACGACCTCTGGGCAGACATTCCCGATGGCTCTCCAGCGCATGCTCCGTGCGCTTCGCGAATTCCGCATTCGCGGGGTGAAGACGAACATCCCATTTCTGGAAAATGTCATTCAGAACGAGGCCTTCCAGTCCGGCGCGGCGACGACCACGCTCATCGACACCACGCCATCGCTCTTTGATTTCAAACCCCGCCGCGACCGCGCCTCGCGCCTGCTTTCCTTCCTCGCGGATGTGATCGTGAATGGAAATCCCCAAGCCAAGGGACACCAGATTTCCGCGCCTCTGGAGGCGGCGCGACGACCATCCTACGATGGCAAACAGGTGCCGCCCGAGGGCACGCGCCAGCTTTTGCTCAAGCTCGGACCCGAGAAATTCGCCGAGTGGACGCGCCGCCAGAAGCGTCAGCTTTTTACGGACACGACCTTCCGGGACGCGCATCAATCGCTCCTCGCCACGCGCGTTCGCACCTACGACATGGCAGCCGTGGCGGATTCCCTCGCGCGCCGGGCTTCTGAGCTTTTCAGCGTGGAAATGTGGGGCGGCGCGACCTTCGACGCCTCGATGCGCTTCTTGCACGAGGATCCGTGGGACCGTCTGCGCGACTTGCGCGAGCGAATTCCCAATATCTGCTTCCAAATGCTCCTGCGCGGCTCGAATGCGGTCGGCTATTCGAACTATCCGCCGAATGTCGTCGCCGGCTTCATCCAACACGCTGCCGACTGCGGCATGGACATCTTCCGCATTTTCGATTCGTTGAACGACCTGCCGAACATGAAAGCCGCGATGGAAGCGGTGCGCAAAACCAAGGGCATTTGCGAAGGCACGCTCTGCTACACGGGCGACATCCTCGATCCGGCTCGCACGAAGTATTCGCTGAAATACTACATCGGCCTTGCCAAGGAGCTGGAAAAAATGGGAGCGCACATGCTGGCGGTGAAGGACATGGCCGGACTCTGCCGCCCCTTTGCAGCACGCACACCCATCAAAGCCCTCCGCGAAGAGGTCGGAATGCCGGTGCATTTCCATACCCACGATACCAGTGGCGTGAATGCGGCCTCGATCCTCATGGCCGCCGAGGCGGGGGTCGATGTGGTGGATGCGGCGATCTCCTCGATGTCCGGCTCGACCTCGCAGCCGAACCTCAACAGCCTCGTCGCCGCCCTGCGCCACACGCCGCGCGATCCGGGTCTGGATTTGGACGCCCTGAACGAATTCGCAGACTATTGGGAGCAAGTCCGCACCTTTTACGCGCCGTTTGACACCTCGCCAAGGACAGGAAGCGCAGAGGTTTATCTCCATGAGATGCCCGGCGGACAATTCACGAATCTCAAGGAACAAGCCGCCAGCATGGGCCTTTCCAACCGCTGGCCTGAGATTGCTCGCTGCTATGCCGAGGTCAATGAACTCTTCGGCGACATCGTGAAGGTGACGCCCTCGAGCAAAGTCGTCGGCGACATGGCGCTTTTCCTCTTCACTCGAGGCATCCGTCCAGCGGATGTTCTCAACCTTGAACCCGGCACGGCGTTTCCCGAGTCGGTGAAAGACATGCTGGCAGGGGGACTTGGCGAGCCGATGGGTGGATGGCCTAAAAAACTCGTGGAAGTCGTTCTTGGAAAATCTAAACCCGCCAAGGCCCGCGCGCCGAAAGTCGATCTGGCAGAAGGCCGCATCGAACTCACCGCCAAGCTCAAACGCGAAGCGAGCGACGACGACCTCTACAGCCATCTCATGTATCCCGATGTCTTTGTGGACTTTTCAAAATTCGAGCGCGAGTATGGCGATGTGAGTAAACTGCCAACGCCCGCGTTTTTCTATGGCCTGAAGCCGGGCGAGGAAATTGCGGTCGATATCGAGCAGGGCAAAACATTGTTCGTCAAGTTGATCAATGTTGGCGCACCGGCGAAGGATGGAAGACGCGTTGTTTCCTTCGAGTTTAACGGCACACCCCGCGAGGCGACTACGCTGGATCGCTCGCTCCAGACGAAATCCGTTTCCAGACCAAAAGCCGACGCAGCGAAACCCAACGAGGTCGGAGCACCGATCCCCGGAATGGTCAGCTCGCTCTCCGTCGGCGTGGGCGCAAAAGTCGCTAAGGGTGACAAAATTCTCACCCTTGAGGCCATGAAGATGCAGACAACCCTCTATGCCCCGACGGATGGCGTGATCGATGAAATCCTCGCCCAAGCCGGCGAGGCGGTGGATACGGGTGATCTGATCGTGCGACTGCGGGCTTGATTCGGTGTAAAAAACCAATCCCACCCAAAGCTGCTGAAGCGCTCATTGGGTTCAGCGCCCTTCAACTGCAAATACTATCCATCCTCTTTCGCACGAACCAAAAATTTGGACGATCGTCCAAATTTTTGGTCTTATACAAATTTATACAATTAAATAATCTGTGTAAAATTTAGACGGAATTTTTGTAAAAACCTGCGACGCTTGAAGGCAAACTTTTTGGACGATCGTCCAAAAAGTTTGTCCAAGAAGAGCGAGGAGAGGCCTTCAAGGTGGTGGAATGGGATGGGAGATGTTTGATGATTAATGGGTCAAGCGGGGTGTTCACCCCATACGGCGGTTGCCCATTTTTGAACAAAAAAAAGAAGCCGACTCTTGCGAGTCGGCTTCTTGGTTTAAGTTAAGCTACGGGTTGGATTAGAACGCGAAGCGAAGACCAGCGCGGCCGAGAACGGCGCTCTTTGGCTCTTCGGCGGAGTAAACCCAACGGGCATCGGAGAAGAGACCGATGTTGTCGGTAACGCGGTATTCAAGACCACCACCAACGTTGCCGAAACCATGTCCTTTGCCGGTGCCGTAAGCAGCACCACCGCCAGCGAGGGCGTAAGGAGCGAGGTTCAGCGAGCAGATTGGGTAACGGAGGAAGAGGTTACCAGAGGTAGCCCATTCCGCGTTGGAACCGCCACCGACTTTTTCACGGCCGAGGATGTCTTGTTCGACACCGATACCGATGAATTTGGTGAAGAAGTAGTTAACTCCGAGTCCACCACCCCAGCCTGGACGGCCTTCGTTGTAGAAAGCGCCGGCGGCGAATGCGTCGACTTGGAGTTCCTGATCGCGGAATTTGCATTCCGGAGCTGGAGCTACTGTTTGTTTGAAGGTCTTGGCCGAGGTGCCGGCGAAGGCGCCTGTGACTGAGACAGCAACTGTGAGAAGTGCGATTGTGAGTTTTTTCATAGTGTGTTGTTTTGATCAGCACCACAGGTTTTCACGAGCAGTGCTGAGGGGTAGTTGTAAAAAAAACGACAGAAACGTCAACATTTATTTTTAGCATGCTCAAGCCGCCGCAGGGTTCCGGATTTTTTCTTTGTCGCGTTCGCGCTTTTCCTCAAGGCGGGCGAGTTCAGAAACGAGCTGGCGCTCGAGGGCCTCGCGTTCCTGATAGGGGGCTTTGGCGATTTGATCTTCGAGGAAGATTTTTTTCTCGGCGATCTTGGCGTTGATCGAGCTGTCGACCTCGGCGATTTGCTGCTTTTGCTCGAGGGTGAGCTGCACGGCGGGGGAGGATTTTTCGAGACGGCTCATGGCGAGTTCGTATGCGGATTTCATGTGGGCTTTGTAACAAATCCCACATTCCGCACACAGAAAAATTGCGGCCGTGCTCCGGGGAGTGTTTAGTGGGAAGCCATGTCGCACTTCAGGCTTTTGAGCACGGATTTTGATGGAACGCTGATCAGCCACTTCTCTGATGGACGGTGCGCGCCGGACTTCGCAGCCGTGCTCGTGGAGCATAAAAAATCCGGCGGCCTCTGGGCGGTGAATACCGGTCGCAGTCTCTGGCATGCCATCGAGGGTGTGGAAAAATTCCAACCGCCCGTGCAGCCGGATTTCCTGCTTACAAACGAGAGGGAAATTTTTCACCGAACTCCGGATGGACGGTGGGTTCCTGAGCACGGGTGGAACGAGACATGTTATAAAAGGCACGATGACCTCTACGCGCGGTCGACGCATATTTTTGACCGCATCCGCCTGCTGGCCGATGGTCATCCGGGCATCAATCTCTCGGAGGAGAATGGCCAACTGGCTGGGGTGATCACCTCAGATGAGCAAGTGATGCATGACTTTGTCGCCTTTCTGGAAACCGAGCGCCACAAGCTGCCGGAGTTTTCCTATCAGCGGAATACGATCTACCTGCGCTTTGCCCATAGCGACTATCACAAGGGCTCGGCGCTCGAGGAGCTTTGCCGGATTCTGCAGATTTCCGCGAGCGATGTCCTTGCGGCCGGCGATCATTTCAATGACATCCCGATGCTCGATGGCCGCTATGCTGCGCATCCCTGTTGTCCCTCTAATGCGATTCCCGAGGTGCGGTCTGTTGTCGAAAAAGCCGGCGGCCATCTGGCCTCGAAACCTGCCGCCGAGGGCGTGGCCGAGTCCTGGCATTTTTTCCAAGCCAACCGCCAGCTATGAACGCCGCGCTTCTTCGGAAACTCCGCAAAAAACTCGGCGCCGACCGTGTGCTGGCTGATGCCCCGGTCGTCTATGCCTCCGACAAATGGTTCGCCAAGGGCACGCCCGCCGCTGTGGTTTTTCCTGCGAATACCGAGGAGACGGCATTCGTTCTCCGGGAGGCTTATCGTGCGGGCATACCGGTCACGCCGCGCGGTGCCGGCTATGGGTATGTCGGCGGCTGCACCCCCGTGCAGGGCGGCATCGTGCTTTGCATGGACCGCATGAACCGCATTCTTGAGATCAACACGCACGATTTCGTGGTCGTGGTCGAGCCGGGCGTCATCACAGGAAAACTCCAGGAAGCCGCCCGCAAAAAAAATCTCTTCTATCCACCGGACCCAGCCAGCCTCAAGAACTGCAGCATCGGCGGAAACATCTCCACCAATGCCGGTGGTCCGCGCTGCCTGAAATACGGCGTGACCCGCAGCTACATTCTTGGTCTCACGGTCGTGTTGCCTGACGGCAAAGTGGTGACCTGCGGCGGTCGCACCCACAAAAACAAAACCGGCTTCGACTTGGTCGGTCTTTTCACCGGATCCGAGGGGCTTCTGGGCGTCGTCACTCAAGCCACCCTGCGGCTGCTGCCACTCCCGCCGGCGCGAGCCATGCTTTCGGCCGGGTTTGCATCCATCGAAGCGGCATCCCGCGCGATCCAGGATGTCTTTGCGGCAGGTTTTCTCCCGGCTGCCTTGGAGGTCGCCGATGAATTCACCTTGAATGCCGCCCGGGCCTACAGCCCCTCGGCCAAATTCCCGCCTGGCAAGGCGCAGGTGATTATCGAAGTCGATGGCCAGCCAGCCAGCGTCCGCTCCGAAGCAGGAGATCTCGAAAAACTTCTAAAAAAATCCGGCGCGGCTGGCATTCAAAAAGCCACCACGCCCGACGCCTGCGAAGCCCTCTGGGGCCTGCGGCGCCTCTACTCGCAATCCCTCAAAGCCACCGGACTCAAAAAACTGAACGAGGACATCGTCGTTCCGCGTGGGCGTTTGGTGGACCTCATGAAATTCGCCGCCCGACTCCAGAAGCAATACGGCTTCCCCCTCGCCTGTTTCGGCCATGCGGGGGATGGGAATATCCATGTGAACATCATGGTTGAGAATCCGGACGATCCAGCGGTTCAAAAAAAATCGGCAGCGGCGCTAGATGCACTTTTTACCCAAGTCCTCGGCTGGCAGGGAGCGATCACCGGCGAGCACGGCATCGGCCTCGCCAAAAAACCCTGGTGGACGCAGGCCCTATCCGAGGAAACCCGCGCCCTCCATCAAACCCTGAAAAAAACCCTCGACCCGGCGGGGCTCCTAAATCCGGGTAAATTTCTGTAGACGACGCTGCCTTTCAGAAAAACTATCGCTCGCCAGCAGGCATATCAACGACCTTGAGGAAGCTTCATGAGCGGCATTTCTATGAAGATTTTTTGAGTCGCATCCGGCAGTTCGGGTTTAAAGCGGTTTTCTGCAATCCAATGATCAAAAACCATTAAGGCTTCTGGACGAGAAACCTTATCTGATTGATTGATTAATTCAAGGCGTTCAGATGTGTCGCGAAAGTCAATCCTAACTTTTCCTTTATTCAGAAGTTGAATAACAGCGTTTAGACACAGGCTATTCGCGTCGCCGATTCGAATCATGTAATCGGAGATTTTGTCAGCCAATGTGATTGGCGGGCTGTGAGAAGAATCCCATTCCTCAAGGATTTGGGTTTGTGAAAATGTTCGAACTTTCACCTGAATCATTATATCGGAGGATCGCTTTTTAGGTTTGAATATCATTGTTGCAAGCGTGTGTGGGGTGGGGATTTTAGGATATGTCGTGCTTTGCGCGAGGAAATCCGCTGAGGCAATTCTAAAATGATTTTTTGCGTTTTCTCGGGCGGGGTCCATGGAGGGCGGTTTTCTGCAACCCAGGCGTCGAAAGCCTTAACAGCATCAATGCGGGACATCCGGTCTTTCTGGTCTATCAACTGGACGCGCTCAGTGGTGTTTCGAAAGTCCACCCTCACCTTTCCCTCGGTAAGCAATTGAATGATAATCTTGAAACATAAATTGTTCGAGTTTCCGACTCGCACCATGTATTCCTCGCATTTGCTAGATAATAATATATTCGCTTTGTTGAATCCAGAATCAAACTCTTCAATTTTGTTATCATCGGAGATTTTTTTGAATTCTACTCTTACAAGTATCTCGGATAAAGATTTTACGATGCGGGCCTGCATAAGTTATTATAATTAGTTCGCCAGCATAAGTTAAGTCAAGATTTTAATGTAAGCTTTTTGGCGCAGAGTATCGATCCAGCGCTGCTGCACTTTCATACGCTCTTGCTGCATGAGATTGCGCTCGATTTCCTCGCGCACCTCGCCAAGCGGCTTGAGGGAAGAGTTTTTGCGGGCCTCGACATACAGGATGTAGAAGGAGTCGCCGATGTGAATGACCGAGCTTATGCAGCCGGCTTTGAGGGCGAAGGCGGCTTGGGTGAGTTTTTCGTTGAGGGTGTTCCGCTCGATCCAGCCCCAGTCGCCGCCGGTGTCACTGGTGCTTTCATCCTCGGAATACATCTGGGCCATACGCTCGAATTCCGCGCCTCCGGCGAGTTTTTGCCGGATTTCCTCTGCGGTTTGTTTCTTGTCACCCCCGGAGCCGATATCGTCTTTGTTGCCCTCGCGGAGAACGATCATGCGGAGTTTGACTTGTTCCGGCAGGGAATAGGCTGCTCGGTTTTTATCGTAGAAATCCTGCACCTGCTTGGGGGAGACGACAAAGTTGTCCGTGACCTTGGACTGGCGCATGGCCTGAACGATGATCTTTTCTTTTTCGATCTCTTTGAAGCGCGTGAGCGTGTAGCCTTGGACTTGGAGGGTTCTGACAAATGCCGCGCGGTCGCCGCCGAATTCCTCGCGGATGATTGTCTGCACGCGGTCGTCCACGACATAGTCAGGGATGTTCGCTCCCTTTTCCTGCATTTTGCGGAACTCTTGCAGGATGAGTTGGCGGTCGACCAAATCCTTGAGGGCGGCGAGTCTCATTTCCTTGACCTTGTCGGCGAGGTCGGGGCCACGGTAGGCCTCGCGCATGGCCCGCTCGCGGGCACCGATGAGTTCGCGCACCTGGGAGATGGTGATCACATCATTGTTAACGATGGCCGCCACGCCGTCGATGACCTCGGCCTGCTGGCACTGTCCGGAGGGAATGGATACGATGGCAGCAAGGCAGGCAGCGGAAATGGCAAAAAATCGTCTCATCGGCTTGGCATCGTTTCGAGGAAGCTCAACACGCCGTGGAGCCTAAAATCTGGGTCGGGAACCGTCAAGCGGGGAAACCTGCCGCCGATCAAGATATAGCTGCCGCCGCGCGTGAGCATGATTTTTTCATCCTTCACCTCGACCTGGCTGATGCGGCGCTGCGAGGCCTCAATGCGGATCGCCGCGCAGAGCAGGGCATTCTGAAGTGCGTCCGGGAGCGGACCGAATCGATCGCGCCAGCCCACACGCAGGGCATCCGCCTCGGCGCGGGTGCCGACCTCCGCCAAGCGCCGGTAGGCTTCGATCCTCAACTTCGGCTCGCCCATGTAGGCATTTGGAACAAAAGAGGGAATGCCGCCGGGCTTGATGAACTCGCCCTCCTCGGTGACCAGAAAATCAAAACGCAACGCGGTAGTGGCACCGAAGGATTTCTGGCCCTTCACGGAATCCACCGCGCGACGGAGCATTTTGCAGTAGAGATCGAAACCGACGGAAATAATGTGCCCGCTCTGCTCGGTGCCGAGAAGGTTGCCCGCGCCTCGAATCTCCAGATCGCGCATGGCGATTTTAAAACCCGATCCCAGTTCCGAGTATTGCTTGATCGCTGAAACCCGCTTGCGTGCGGCACCGACGGACATCAATTCGCGCGGCAGGAGCAGGTAGGCGTAGGCTTTTGTTCCAGAGCGCCCGACGCGCCCTCGCAGCTGATAAAGATCCGCGAGGCCGAAGCGGTCGGCGCGGTCGATGATGATCGTGTTCGCATTGGGAATATCCAGGCCGCTCTCGATGATCGTCGTCGAAACCAGAATATCCGCCTTTCCTGCAACGAAGCTCTGCATGACGCCTTCGAGTTCTTTTTCCTCCATCTGCCCATGGCCGACGATGACACGCGCCCCCTCGCAGAGTTCGCGAATCCTGGCCGCGACGCGCTCGATCGTTTGAACCCGGTTGTGCAAAAAATAAATCTGCCCGCCACGCGCGAGTTCGCGATTGATGGCGTCGCGGATGACGCGCTCGTCGTAGCCGCAGACGATGGTCTCGACCGGTTGGCGATTCGGCGGCGGGGTTTCGATCACGGACATGTCCCTCGCGCCCATGAGCGAGAGGTAGAGCGTGCGAGGAATTGGAGTTGCCGAGAGGGTGAGCACATCGACGAGGCGAAATTTTTCCTTCAGCGCATCCTTGTGTTTCACACCGAAGCGCTGCTCCTCATCGACGACGACGAGGCCGAGATCTTTAAAAATGACATCCTGGGAAATCACGCGGTGCGTTCCGACTATGATATCAACACTTCCTTCACCAAGCGCCTTGATGACCTTTTTCTGCTCCGCTGCGGAGCGATAGCGACTCAGGAGTTCGATAGTGACCGGATACTCACTCATGCGCTCGCGAAAGTTCTGCCAGTGCTGCTGCGCAAGGACCGTGGTAGGGGCGATGATCGCCGCCTGCTTGCCGCTCGTTACGGCTTTGAATGCCGCCCGGATTGCGACCTCGGTTTTCCCAAAGCCTACATCGCCGCAAATCAAGCGATCCATCGCGCGCATTGACTCCATGTCCGTCTTGGCATCGCGGATCGCCTTGAGCTGATCCGGCGTCTCGGTGAAATGAAACGAACGCTCAAACTCCTGCTGCCAGTGAGAATCCGGCGGGAACGCATGGCCCTCCGCCGTCTCGCGCTCGGCCTGCACCTTGAGCATGCGGGCGGCGTATTGGTAAATGCCCTGCGTGGCTTTTTCCTTCGCCTTTTTCCACCGCGCGCCGCCCAACTCGGAGAGTTCGGGATATTTGCGGCCGAGCCCCACATAACGCGCGACCTGCCAGGCCTGATCCAGCGGCACATAGAGCCGGGCGCTGTTGGCGAATTCCAGCACCAGCACCTCGCCTTCGCCGTCGGGCGATTTTTCGAGCCCCTCGTAGCGGCCAATGCCATGGTCGAGATGCACCACGAGGTCGCCTGCCTCGAATTCTGAAAAATCCATGACCGCCCGGCCCGCCCGAACCCGCTCGCGACGCAAAGCCGCCCGGTGCGCGCGCTGGCTGGCCGAGCGCCCGAGCACCTCGGACTCCGCAAGGAGCGCCAACTTCGCCTGCGGGCACACGAATCCCCGCGTCGCCCGCGAGGTGAGGAAGATCAGATTCGAGGTGTCGAAATCGAAGTCCGCCGCCATCTCACGAAACCGCTCGCCCTCGCCTTCGTTCACGCAGGCGAAGGCAATCGTCCAGCGGTCGCTCGCCCAACTGTGGAGCTGATTAAAAAACCGGTCGCGCTTTGTTTCATTGAGCACCAGGTCACCGGCTCCGAGATCGCCGAAAGGCGGTGGATAGAAAACCGCTGCGGTCTTCGAAGCCTCACCGCCACTTCCGATGCCGAGGCCCTCGAATTCGCCATCCGGCTCGATGGTGACGACGCGATCCTTCGGCCCAAGATAATCGCGCAGTGTGCCCCCGGCGGCTTCCGTGCGTCCGGTGTAAATTTCCGTTTCAGCCACCTCGCCGACCGAGCCTTGGGTATCGAGGTCGAATTCGCGGAGGGAATCGATTTCCAAATCGAACCACTCGAGCCGCACCGGGCGCTGTTGTTGCCATGAGAAGACATCGAGAATTCCGCCACGCCGGGCATACTGCCCACGGGCCGCCACTTGGGGAGCGGAGTCGTAGCCGGACTCTTCGAGGCGCGCGATCACCTCCTCGAGCGGAACATTCTGGCCTTTCTCCAAGGTAAAAACCCCTTGCTTCACAGAGCCGAGCGCGGGCGTCGCAGAGTCCCATTGTGCGGCATGGATCACCACCACCTCGTCACCCCCGCCGCTGCGGGCAAGCGTGCGCAGCAAGTCCAACCGCTCGGACTCGGTCTCAGCGTCCGGCAGCGCCTCGGCATTCGGAATTTCCAGATCGGGAAAAAGCCTCACCCGTCCGCACCACGCCGCAAGCTCGGCGGCGAATTCCTCCTGACTCTTCACATCGCGGCAGACGACCCACACGCGCCCTTTCATTTTTCCAATCAGCAATGCAGCCACGAAAGGCTGCGCCGCTTCGGCGATTTCAGGAACGAGCGATTCCGGCTTGGCCTTCAGAAGTTTGGCCACCGAGGGATTCGATTCCGCCTGATTTAAAAAGGACTCAAGCGGCGAAAATGTCATCGAAGTATTTCTGCTGAATACCGGCGGCTTCATCCGTCAGAGGACGGCCATCCAACTCCCGCACGGACCGAATCCCAATGCGGCTGTTTGTAAGGAATGCGGCTCTACAGCGAGCCACATCCCGGCTCTCCAAAACCCCCTCGCTTGCCCCCAGGCATCCGAGCACCCACGCGCGCACCGCGCCATCCCGCGCGCCGGTCTCCAGCGCCGGAGTGATCCATGCCCCGTCGATTTTTAGAAACACATTCGCCATGGCGGCTCCGACGAGCATTCCGGCGGGATTGAATACCAACGCCTCGTCGCAACCGACGCGTTTGGCGTGTTCCAAAGCTTCGATATTTTGCCAGTAGTTGCCGGACTTCCACCCTCCCGGCCTCGGCAGATACGGCGCGGCGGAGGACATGACCCTCAACGCCGGCAAATTCCAACCCACCTCGGCCAGATCGAACACCGCATAGACATTTCCCTCGAAGGCATCGCAGGGCGCACCCGGACCCGCCGTTACATAGAAGCGCAAGAGCCCCGTCCAAAGCCTCGAAAAATCAAACTCCGGCAGCGGCTGCAAATCCAGCCCGCAAGTCCCGGCCGCGCGTCGCAACCGCTCCAGATGCTCACCCAAAAGCAAAGGCCGACCGGCCACGACTGTGATCGTCTCGAACACGCTCATTCCATAACGAAACCCCCGGTCCGCCAGTGGCAAGGAATCCTCCGGCTTCCAAACGCTCCCGCTTTGTTTCCAGGTCAACATTCACTCCTCCTCTTCCTCAACCGCGCTGTTGCGGTCGAGGCGTTTTCGGAGGGTAGCGCGGGTTATGCCGAGCATCTTGGCGGCGCGCACTTGGTTGTCGCCGGTTTTTTGCATGGCGCGGAGGGTGAACTCGCGCTCAATCCAAGGTAAAAGCTGGAGCGAAGGGTCTTCGGCAGCGGCTTGGAAGAGAACCTCCACGGCGCGTTCCTTCGGCATCAGTTCGAGAGGCGCGCCCTCAGCTTGGGAGAGCGTCTCGGGCGAGGCGGCGCCGAGCGGGATATCCTTGGGCAAAAGAATGTCGGCGGTGGATAGAACGGATGCGCGCTGGAGGGTGTTCTCGAGCTCACGCACATTGCCGGGCCAGGGATAGGACTCCAGCACGCGCACGGCCTCCTCCGAAAGCTTGAGCGGCGGGGTGTGCGTGCGGTTGGCGATTTTTTGAAGGAAATATTCCGCCAGCAAACGGATGTCATCGACACGCTGCCGAAGGGGTGGAATGTGGACGCGCACCACATTGAGGCGGTAGAAAAGATCCTCGCGGAATGTGCGCTTGGCCACCTCCTCTTCGAGATTCCGGTTCGTCGCGCAGACAATTCGGACATCGGTGTGCAGCGTCTCGTTGCCGCCGACGCGGGAGAAAGTGCCCTCCTGCAGAACGCGGAGGATTTTGCTCTGCACCTGCAAAGGCATTTCACCGATCTCGTCCAAAAAAAGCGTGCCCTTGTTGCACTGCTCGAAGCGGCCGATCCGCTGGGTCGCCGCGCCTGTGAATGCGCCCTTCTCGTGGCCGAAGAGTTCGCTCTCGAGGAGGTTTTCCGGGATGGCGGCGCAATTGATCGCGAGGAAGCTGCGGTTGCTGCGGGCGCTGTAGTTGTGAATCGCGCAGGCCACGAGTTCCTTGCCCGCGCCGCTCTCGCCGGTGACCATCACAGCGGCATCGCTGCCGGCCACGCGGCCCACCATTTTGAAGACCTGCTGCATGGCCTCGGATTGGCCGACGATTTCATCCCGGTGCTGCTCGACGGTCAGCTGGGGCTTGAAAGCATTCGCGGAGCGGAGTTCCGCCGCAGCGAGGAGCGCGGCATCGGCGACGACCTTGAGATTGAAAGGGAGCTGTTCCTTCCTCACGAAATCGAAAGCCCCCATTTTCATGGCCTCGATTACCGATTGGGTGGTGCCGAACGCGCTGGTGAGGATGACCATGGCATTCGGCGAGTGTTTGCGGATTCTCGCCAGCAATTCCATGCCGGTGAAGGGGTGCAAATTCATCTCGGCGAGCACGAGTTCGGGCTCTTCCATGCAGAAGGTTTTGTATCCCGCTTCGGAGGATTCCTCCGTAAGAACGCGTGCCGTTTTGCTCTGGAGTTGGTGTTTCGCCCAATCCAAAAAGTCGGTGTCCCTGTCCACCAAAAGAATCGTCTGCTGCTTTGCCATTGCCCTTGTGTCTTTTAATTCAACAACACCCAAGCGACCTGCGAAAGCGATTTTTGTCATCGCGTCCTTGATTGCATGCCCGCTCCCGCTTTTGATGGAGGCTCATGACTCGGGTTCGATTGTTTTTTCTCAGCTTGGCGGTATGTCTCGCGGCATTGCCTGCCGCGACCGCCGGTCTGCTCGACGACCTGACCCGCGAACAAAGAGCCGAACTCGAAAAGGGCGGTCTGATCGTCCTCGAGCAGGATATTCCCGGCAAACCCTGGCCAAGGGCTCGCATCTACAAAAAAATCCAAGCCACACCCGAGCAGGTAGCGGCTGTTTTTTTCGACTATAACCAAGCCAAAACATTCATCCCGGATGTGCTGGAGTCCAGAATCTCCAAAAAAATCTCCCCGGGCGTGATGGAGGTGGATTACGAGGTGGATGTGCCGATTCTCGCGGACGAGGCCTACACGGCGCGGAATGAAATGAAGGCGCTCCAGGATGGCTATCAGGCCTCTTGGACACTCCTCCGCGCCCTTCAAACCAGGGCCGCCGAAGGCAACCTGCTCATCGAGCCTTTTGAAAACGGCTCGTCTGTGATTCGCTACACGAACCTCGTCACACCAAGCTCAGGCATGGCAAAAATCCTCAAACTCCCGGCCATGGCCCGCATGCAAAAAACCGTCCTCGCCATCGGCCAGAAGGTCGAACAACAAAAATCAAAAAATCCGGCGGAACTCGCCGCACAAGTCGCCCGTCTGCGCGAGGCGATGGAATCCACCGCCGCGACGGACACCCAAAAACCCTGATGCAAAAATCCAACCGCGCCGCACTCGGCATTATTTTTCTCACAATTTTCATCAACATGGTGGGCTTCGGAGTCGTCATTCCGGTCCTGCCCTTCTACGCCGAGCGCTTCGGGGCCACCCCTTGGGAGATCGGTTGGCTCTTCGGCATTTTCTCGCTAATCCAATTCTTCGCCGCGCCTGTCTTCGGCCAGATCTCGGACCGCTTCGGACGCCGACCGGTTCTCATCATCAGCACGCTCGGAACCGCTCTGGGTTTTACAATCATGGGCATCGGACACTCGCTTACGATGCTGTTCGTGGGGCGGATCATCGATGGCATCTCCGGGGGCAGTATTGGAACCGCGCAAGCCTATGTCGCCGACATCACATCACCCGAAAACCGATCTAAGGCGATGGGCTTGATTGGAGCGGCATTCGGCTTGGGTTTTGTTTTCGGTCCCGCGCTCGGAGGCGCGACAGCGTCGTGGTTTGGTGAATCCGCTCCGCTCTATCTGGCTGGAGCACTCGCGCTCGCGAATGCCGTGCTCATCTTCTTCGTGCTTCCCGAGTCCTTGCCGAAGGAAAAGCGCGGACCAAAAAAAGAAAGCCTCTTCCCGGCAATCCTACAGCATGTCCGCACCGGACCTTACTTCACGACTGTCGCGACCTATTTTATTTTGATCGCTGGCTTTTCCATCATGACAGCCGTCTTCGCGCTTTTTGTCGCCCACCGCTACGAATTCAACACCGCACAGACCGGCTATGTTTTCGCCATGCTGGGAGTCATCGGGGTCGTCATCCAAGGCGGACTCATCGGCCGCTTGGTGAAAAAATTCGGCGAAGCGCGCTTAGCCACGGCCGGAGCGGCCATCCTCACCGGCAGCCTCTTCGCGATGCCCTTCACAACCAGCATTCCCATGCTCCTGCTCGCCTGCGCTGGAATCGCCACCGGCAACAGCCTGCTCAGCCCGACCCTCTCCGGCATCGCCTCGCGCAATGTGGACGCCGAATGGCAAGGCCGCGCGCTCGGCATCCTGCAATCCGCCGGCAGCCTCGCACGCTGGATCGGTCCTGTCCTCGGTGGATGGCTCCTGACATTTGACTTGGAGAAAAACATCGCCGCCTATGCTCAGACACCCTTCTGGGCCGCATCGGGACTACTTCTCCTGACTTTTCTCCTCTGCCTGCGACTTCCGCAGAAATCTTAAATCCCGCGCCGGTTGATAATTTCGTTGTCGTCGTTGAGAACGATGACCTTCGGCGTGTGAGATTTGATCTCCTCCGGAGTGAGCTGGACAAATGTCATGATCGTCAGGCGATCCCCCGTCTTCCCGAGATGCGCCACCGCACCATTGAGCACGATACTCCGGCTGCCACGCGGAGCGCGAATGGCATAGGTCTCGAAGCGGTTGCCATTGGTCTGGTTGCCCACGAGGATTTTTTCGTAAGGCGTGATGCCCGCCTCCTCTAGGAAATCCTCATCAATGGCCATGCTGCCTTCGTAATTCACATCCGCATCCGTAACGATGGCGCGGTGGATTTTCGAACCGAGAATGACTTTCAACATGCCCGAGACTTTAGAGCGGCGGCGGGGAAGATCAATCCTGATGGAGAAATTCGAGGCGCGTCTGCACAGCCATTCCGCAGACTATTTCTTTCCGAGGACTTCGAGGTAGGTGATGCCGGTCGTTTTGCGGGTTTCGGGGTCGATGCGTTCCACTCGCATTTGTTTGAGCATCCACTGGTCGTCGATTTTCTGGGCCGAGACGACTTCAAAGCGTTTCACGAGGCGGCCATTGGTGTCGTAGCCCTCGATGCGGAGAAGGGCTGCGGATTGCTTGTCGATCCAGACACGGACGACGCCGTATTGCGAGGCGCCGCGCGGGGCGGGGATTTCGATCTTCCAGGCATCGCGCGAGCGAACGGTCTCTGATTCAAGAAGGCGGGGATTTTTCCAGTAGAGAAAGCGCAGGGCCAGGTCTTCGTATGTGATCAATCCGCCACGGACGGAGTCGTCGAATTTTGAAACAGGAACGGTGGACTTCGATCCATCGCGGCGCTCTTCCAGCGTGGACTCGTCCTCGCCAAGCCGGAGGAGAATATCCTGCTGCGGATCGCTAAAACCGTAACGCACAGCGCCGTCTCCGACTTCAATCACGAAGGGCACCTTCACCGAACCAGCCCGAAGCTGCGCCTCGAGCGTGATGCCCGCGCCAATAGGATTCATGCGGGCGGCAGCGAGGATTTCCTGAGGCGCTGGCTCGTTGGCAAAGGCGCCGCGCACGCACAAAAACAACGCCACGAGCGAGATTGCAAATCGCATAGTTTGATTCAAACCGCCAAATCCAGTGGCAGATCAGTCAGGTCGCGCAGTCGCCGTCCACCCACTATGGTTTGAAGCATTTCATAAGCATCGGGGAACTCGTCTTTGTCGACCGATTCGATCAACTCGGGAAGCGCAATATGGTAAACACAATCGATGTCGCCGGTGCCGAGGGCAACCGAAGCCAAACGGCTTGGGAGGCACTCGGCTGTAACAATCACAAGATGCGGCACTCGTCCCTTACGGTTGCGAATCAGATTGAGAGCCTCCGAGCGGGCGTTTTGCGCCCTGTCGCTGCGGAAAGTGAATTTGCAGGAAATGCAGGCGTGGAGGATTGGATGGCTATTGACCTCCTGACGAAGCGGTGTGCGAGAAGCAAGTCCACCGCCCAGAAAGCGACTCACTTCATTGATGCGGTCGTCCGTTTCGGGCATTCGCGAGATCACCACATCGGGACTGATGGCGTAGTCGTTGCCTAAAGCAGAGGCCAATTCTCTGTTTTCCGAGCAGAAGCGGGCGAGATCGGCCAGGTGCCGGTATTGATCGAAGAGAGAGATCGTCGAGTCGTCCCTGGCCGTGATGCGTTGCACATTCCAAAGACCGGGCCTCAAGTGCTCCAAAGCGCAGAAGGTCTTTTTGAGAAAACCGCAGACCAACTCTTCAAACAAATCGCCTTGTGACTGGCCCGGCAGCTTTTTGTGGTTTTTCTGGATACCGATTTTCTGTGCAACGGCGTTGGAGATCGCAACACTAGCCCTGTTGCTGAAATCCGCGTTGCTGACGGCGTGGACTGTCGACCTCTGGGCCTTGTAGTCGTCGAAGGTTAGAAGATTCCTTGCGGAGAGTTCCTTGAAGAATCCGCGACGAGCTTTCTCAAGCACACTTTGCATTTTTTTCGGGATGGATGGATTCTTTAATTTTTGTTGCCACGACCTTGGCTACTGGCGGCGGGAATGCATTGCCAATCTGACGATAGGCCGCAGTTTTTCCACCGGAGAATTCCCATTCATCGGGAAATCCTTGAATGCGGGCTGCCATGCGCACGGTGAGTTTGGGCATCCCAACAAATCCGCGCTGGGGGGCACGGTCGGCAAGGGATTTTCCATCCACACCAAGTTGGGCCCATGCTTTTTTTGCTCTGGATGGTCCCAAGTCGGCACCGCCATGTTTTTTGGAGCCGCCCACAAGTGTGGGAGCGACTTCGTTGGCTTTTTGCGCCCATTCCAAGGCTCCCTCCCAGCCATCCGAGGACATCAAATCCACCAGAGCTTCTCCCACGGTCGGCGGGCGCTTTCCATCCAAGAGAGGCATTGGAGGATAGAAACCACGAACGAAATCCTTGCGCAGCGCGACAACGACCACGCGTGGTCGCAGCTGGGGAACTCCATAGTCCGAGGCGTTCAAAAGAAGCCAGTTGGCGACATAACCCAAGTCGGCCAGTTGGTTTTTAAGTTTGAACCGGTAATCCTCAAAAATGGCGTCCAAAAAACCCCTAACATTTTCAAGCATGACAGCCTTGGGCTGACATTCTTCGACGATTCGAAGTGCCTCTGGAAAAAGATCACGCTCATCGGAACCCCCGAGTTGCTTGCCGGCTTTAGAAAATGGCGGACATGGAACACCGCCGGCCAAAAGATCGATTCCGCGGTATTCCTTGGCACAAAAATCGCGCACATCCTTTTCAAAAACCCTCCAATTTGGGCGGTTTGTTCTTAAGGTTTGGCAGGCGTGGGTATCAATTTCCACATGTGCCAAACACTGAAACCCCGCCCACTCCAATCCCAAGGCTTGTCCGCCAGCGCCAGCGCAAATTTCTATACAAGTGGGCAGAGTGGATTTCATAAACGGCTGGCGAACTGGCTAACAGAATCCGTAGCCGAATCCAGACCGAATTCCAAGCCCGACAAACTTGACCGACCAAAACATCACAATATTGTGATGCCATGAAGACCGCGACTGTGCGCGACTTGCGCTATGATTTTCCGAAACTCGAGGCCTGGCTGGCTGGAGGGGAGGACATTTTGATCACGAAGCACTCGAAGGCGGTGGCGAAAATCTCGCGTGCCACGGAGACTCCCGCGGCAAAACTGCCGCCGCATCCGGATTATGAGGCACGCCGCAAACGCATCTGGGGCGACCGGGTATTCACTCAGGCCGAGGTGGACGAGATGAGGGCGTTTGAAACGGGTGAGCCATGATTGCGTATCCGGATACGAGTTTCCTTTGTTCGCTTTATCGTGAGCAAGAGCACTCCGCGCGCGCCGATGCCTACAGGGAAGCCATGACCGAGCCCCTGTATTTCACGCGCCTTTTGGAATTTGAATTTCTCCAAGCCATCGAGCTGCAAGTCTGGCTCCACTCGTCGGATCGCAAAAAAGGATACTCGCGGCGGGAGGCGGACCAAATGATAGACGACTGGGAGACGGATATCGCATCGGGCCTCAACAAAGTCGTGCCCTATGATTCGGATGCCGTCTTGCGGCTTGCTGGCGTTTACTCGGAAAAACGCACGGCACAAGGCGGGCACCGGAGTTTGGACATCCTGCATGTCGCCACTGCCGTTCATCTCGGAGCGAAGGAATTTCTGACTTTCGATAGACGCCAGCGCGCTCTGGCAAAGCACGCCGGTCTGAAACTTCCTTTGTAGCAGCGTGCGGAAACGGGGACTTTCCCTCCCTCACTTTCACGCATGGGCGGGGATATTTTTTCCCCATGGAAACAAAAATCCAACACGCCCTTGAAGGGGAAGGACTCGAAACCTTGGGGCCCGTCCTTGCCGGGCAGGGAATTACCGACGAGCTTCTTGATCACATAACCGACCGGGATTTGAGGAGCATCGGCGTGGAAAAACTGGGCGAGAGGCGGCGCTTGCTGCTCGCATTTAAGGCCGAGTCCAGAAGTGTCGGCATGATGTCTCCATTTCGAGGTGGGAGGCTGCCGGGCGACTCGGCATTGGCCGGCCGCGAGGTGGTTCCTTTCAAACTCGGCAGGCATGCCGTGCGGAGGGACGAGTGGAGCGCGGTAAAACTCTGGGGGCTGGCAAACGGCTATAAAATAAGCGGCGGAATCGCGACTTCCCCGCTTCATCCTGTGGTGCAAGTGAGTTGGTATGATGCCGTCAAGTGGTGCAATGCCAAGAGCGAGAAAGCAGGGCTGGTGCCACCCTACGGATTGCATGGATTTGTTTATCGAAGCGGAGACTTCGGCCCGGACGGCGCCTCCTCGATCGATTGGAATAAAAATGCAAACGGCTATCGATTGCCGACAGAGGCCGAGTGGGAGTGGGCTGCTCGCGAAGGAGCCATGAATTGCCTCCGGCACGGCGAAAAGGAATGCGAGACCAAGCCGGACGCCACCGGGATTTTCAATATGAGCGGTGATTTTTTTGACTGGTGTTGGGACAGCGATGAATCCGGCCCTGAGCGCCGGATTCGTGGCGGAAGCTGGAAACACCATCTCGGCCTCGAAACATTCGGATACCGCTGCAGCCGTCTCCCGAACAAAAGCGACCATGTCACTGGCATCCGTCTTGCCCGGAATATCGCCGCCCCCGCAAAGGCGGAACGAGGTTTTGCCGTTCCTTCATGATGTGGGGACATCTCCCCACTCCCACCCGGAGTTGTTTCTGGAACCTTGTGCCACCATGACAACAAACATCCACTTGATCCTTGAACGCGAACACCTCGAAAACCTCGTTCCGCTTTTTGAAAAGCAGGGCGTCACGGATGAGATTCTCGACACCATCACGGACGAAGATTTGCGAACCTTGGGCGTCGAAAAGCTCGGCGAACGCCGCCGGGTTCTTCTGGCATTCGGCGAGGGGTCCGGCGGCCCGTTCGACCTCACTGCCATGGCACAGGTCGGCGGCGGCTTCTTGCCACAGGACTCGGAATTCTCAGGACAGAAAGTGGAACCCTTCCGGATCGGAAAATATCCGGTCACGCAACTCGAGTGGGAGCGGGTCAGAATCTGGGCCATGGCACATGGTTTCAAATTGGAAGCTGGCGAAGGAAACGGCAGCCGCCACCCGATCACCCATGTGAGTTGGTATGACGCCGTCAAGTGGTGCAACGCCAAAAGCGCCATGGAAGACCTAAAACCGGTCTTCAGCATCAATGGAAAAATCTACCAAAATGGCGAATACGGCCCGGATGGCTCAACGCTGGTCGAGATGAACCCCGCAGCGGATGGCTACCGCCTGCCAACCGAGATGGAATGGGAGTGGGCGGCGCGCGGAGGCACTTTGAGTCAAGGATACCAATTCAGCGGAAGCGACAACCCCGACAAGGTTGCGTGGCACGAAAAAAACTCGAATGGCGGAGCGCATCCCGTCGGGCAAAAGCAACCCAATGAACTTGGAATACACGACATGAGCGGCAATGTCTGGGAATGGTGCTGGGACAAGGATGAGACCGGCTCAGCGTGTAGAATCCGAGGCGGAAGCTGGATGCAACTCGATGGACACGGAACGGTCGCCTACCGCGTCAGCCGCAGCCCGGACAGCCGATACACAGTGATCGGCTTCCGCATTGCGCGGAACTTGTAGGGGAGAGATGAGGGTCTACAGGATTCTTGCTTTGTTCTACTCTCTATCGAATTCGACAAAATCAAGACTCTGGAATACGCTATTTGCATGAGTTCGCTCTTGGAAATTGAAGAAGCTGCCGATGTTCTTCCCATTGAGGAAAAGAAAGAGCTTATGGCCTTCCTCCTTACCCGCCTTCGCGGTGATGGAGGTGAACTGCCTCCTGTGCGTGATATTCCGAAGGCAACCATCGACAAGTGGGTTGCTGATGACGAAGAGGGATACAGAAAATTTCTCGCAGGAGCGTGAGAATCTTTCTGGATACAAGTGTCCTTCTTGCCGCCTGTCGTTCCAAATCTGGAGCATCAAGAGCCATTCTTGATATAGCTGCAAAACAAGACTGGAAGCTCATCGCCAGTCCATGGGTTCGTAATGAGGTTGAAAGAAATTTTTCAAAGTTTCCTTTTGAATCCGCGGCAACATGGGTCGCTTTGCGTTCCCGCATTTCTCTTGTCGATGATGTTGTCTCCATTGATCGAGCCTTGGTTTTTCCTGCCAGCAAGGATTGACCAGTTTTGATCACTGCTTTGGCTTGGGCTGATGTTCTTCTCACGCTGGATCGAGAAGATTTCATCAAGGTTCTTGGATCGTCCTGTTACGGACTGCCCATTTTGCTTCCTGCGGAGTTTTTGATCAGCGAGCGAAATAAAAGTCGCTTGCTTTGATTCTACCCTGACTCACAAACGAAAACTCTGGCGACATACAAAAATCACGCAGGGGATTTAGAGCTTCTTGGGGATAAACCTTGGGAAGGTTTTGAGATTAAAAGAAAAACTGCTCGGGGGGGGACTCGAACCCCCATGCCTTGCGGCATGCGCCCCTCAAACGCACGTGTCTGCCATTTCACCACCCGAGCGAGGAGTGGAGAAGTTAGAGCATTTTGAACGGGATGCAAGCGTGAATTTCGAAGGGAATGCGCTTGCCGCTGGAAGCAGGCGGAACCTAGATTTGCGGGATGAAAATCTTGGTGACCGGCGGGGCCGGATTCATTGGCTCGCATGTGTGCGGCTGGCTCTTGCATGAAGGCAGCGAAGTGACGGTGATCGATGATTTCAACGATTTCTACGATCCGACCATCAAGCGGGCCAACATCGCCGCGCTTGGCAGCGGAGTAGTGCTTCAGGAGGGCGATATAAGGAACCGCGATTTTGTGCGGCGGGTTTTCGCGGACGGGCGTTTTGACGCCGTCATCCATCTTGCCGCACGCGCCGGGGTGCGACCCTCGCTGAAGGATCCCCAGCTTTACATCGACACCAACATCACGGGCACGCACAACCTGCTGGAAGCGGCGCGGGAACAAGGCGTGGGCCGGTTTGTGTTTGCATCCAGCTCCTCGGTTTATGGGCTTTCGAAGGTCGTGCCCTTCAACGAAAATCTTGCCCTGCCTCAAACGCTGAGCCCCTATGCGGCGACCAAGATCGCTGGCGAACACATCTGTGGAAACTACGCGCACCTCTACAAAATGCGGGTCGTGTGCCTGCGCTTCTTCACGGTTTACGGCCCGGGGCAGCGTCCGGATCTGGCCATCCACAAGTTCACCGATGCGATCCACCACGGCCGCTCGATCCCGCAATTCGGCGATGGCTCAACGCGGCGCGACTATACTTACATCGACGACATCGTGCAGGGCGTGACGGGCGCGCTGCGCTACGAGGGACCGCATTTCGATATTTTCAATCTGGGAGAAAACCAGACCACGACTCTCTCTGAGTTGATTTCCGCGATCGAAAGCGCGCTGGGCAAAAAGGCGATCATCGAACGCCTGCCCGAGCAGCAGGGCGACATGCCGCTCACAGCGGCGGATATCACAAAAGCCCGCGAGCTGCTGGGCTACAACCCTCAGACGAAAATCCGCGAGGGCATTCCGAAGTTCGTGGAGTGGTATTTGAACAAATGAAAGACGCCATCGACATCGCCTCGGCGCTCATTCGCATTCCCAGTGTGAATCCGGATGGTGGCGATCCCGGCACGGATCAAACAGGCGAGGCGGCTTGCGCTTCGTGGGTGGCGGATTTTTTGCGCGTCTGCGGAGCGGAGGTTTCTTTGCGGGAGGTTTTGCCGGGCAGGCCGAATGTGGTTGGACGCTTTCCAAGCCGCCGCGCTGCTGGTCGCCGGATTCTTTTGGCTCCGCATCTCGACACGGTGAGCGTGGCCGGCATGACGATCGATCCCTTCAGCGGGGAGGTGCGCGACGGGAAGCTTCTCGGACGCGGTGCCTCCGATACGAAAGGCACGGCCGCTGCCATGCTTTGGGCACTGCGCGAGGCGAGGGAGATTTTGTCCGACTCGCCATACGAAATTTGGTTTGCCGGGCTGGTGGGCGAGGAAGCGGGGCAGTTCGGCGCGAAGGCACTGGCGGAAGAGGAGAAATTTGATTTTGTAATGGCCGGCGAACCGACATCACTGGATGTCGTCCACACGCACAAAGGCTCATGCTGGCTCCAGCTTCGCACGCATGGCCGCGCCGTGCATGCCTCCCAACCCGATGCGGGGGAAAATGCCATTTACCGAATGATGGAGGCCATCGCTTGCCTGCGGCAGGAGGGAATCCCCAAACTCGCCGCGACTTCGAATCCCGTCCTCGGCACATCAACGCTCAGTGTCGGAACGATCCGTGGCGGATCGAAGGTCAATATCGTCCCCGATTTTTGCGAAGCCTCGGTGGATATCCGAATCATTCCGGGAATGGATCCCGGATTCATCGTGGACCTGTTGCAACAGCGCGTGCCGGATATCGAAATCGACCTCAAGCGCTCGGAGCCACTCCACACGGATCCCTCGCACCCGATCATCTCGCAATTGGAATCGCTGGGCTCGAAACTCGTGGGCGCACCGTGGTTCTGCGATGCGGCAGTCTTCGCCTCGCACGGCTACCCCTCCGTGGCCATCGGTCCGGGCTCCATCGCACAGGCGCACACGGCGGACGAGTTCATCCGGGTCGCCGACCTCGAAGCGGGGGCGGAATTTTTCCTGCGCTTTCTGAAATCGCTCGCATAGCCGGGAGCATCAGCGTTCTTGATCTCTTTCCGGCGAAATGGAAGATTCGCCGCCATAAGCAAGGAATATTACAGTTGGGAAAAGGACTCCCGGGCCTCTGACAAACCTCTCTACGCCCGTAAAATCGTGTGGGTGCCGCTTGCGGTTCTCGGTGCGGGTCTCCTCGCCGCGTGGATCGCCTTCGGTGTGCTTACGCAGAAATACGAGGCGCGCGCCGACGAGTTCGACCTCACGCAAGTGAGCCAGATGGAGGCGGCATCGATCCTCTACGACCGCAAGGGCCGCGAGTTTGGGAAGCTTTTCATTCAAAATCGTCAACCGGTTCCTTACGACCGCCTGCCCCCGATGCTCGTGAAGGCCGTGATCGCTGCCGAGGACAACCGTTTCTACGATCACGACGGCGTGGACTACATGGGCATCTTCCGCGCGGCCATAACGAACTGGCGCAAGGGCCGCATCGCTCAGGGGGCCAGCACCGTAACACAGCAGCTCGCCCGCAATTCCTTCGAGCTTCGCGAGCGCACCTACGAGCGCAAACTGGTGGAGCTCTACCTCGCCTGGCGCATCGAAAAAAATTTCAGCAAGAAGGAGATCATGGAGCACTACCTGAACCGCGTCTATTTCGGTAGCGGGTTCTACGGCGCTGAAGCGGCCTCGCAGGGGTATTTCGGAAAAAATGCCGCCGACATGACAATCGGCCAGTGCGCCAATCTGGCGGGACTCCTCAAGAGCCCCCAGGCGCTCTCGCCATTCAACAACCCCAACGACTCCACCGAATCGCGGAATTTCGTCCTCGGCCGCATGCGTGAGTTGGGATTCATCACGCGCAAGCAATACGAGGAGGAGCTCGCCTCGCCGCTCGGAACCGTGCAGCGGACGAATCCCTTCAAGGTCAGCTACGCCATCGAACTGATCCGGCAACAGATCATCAAGGCTCTGGGCTTCGAGCGCGCGATGAATGGCGGATACCGTATCGACACGACATTGGATGCCGATCTGCAGCAGGCGGCCGACCGCGCCACGCGCGAGGTTTTGTTGAAAATCGAGCAACAGCAGGGCTACACCCACCCGACATTCGAGCAATACCGCGCCGCCACGAAGAAAATCGAAGACGCGATCAATCGCGGCAACATGTCCGTCAAAATGCCCGAGCCGAAATACCTGCAAGGCGCCGCTCTGGTCGTGGAGAACACGGCGGGCGGAATCCTTGCCCTCACCGGCGGCCGGGATTTCAAGCACAGTGAATACAACCGCGCTCTCCAAGGGAAACGCCCCGCCGGCACAGCCTTCACGCCCTTTGTTTTCGCATCGGCCTACGAGTCCGGCATCTTCCCCGGCGAGATCGTGCAGGATGCATGCATCGACAACCGTTATGTAATGGTCGGCGGCGAGACTGGCCTCCTCGGCGAGTGGGGAGTCGAGATCGAGGACAACGAATACGAAGGGCCCATGACCACGCGCGATGCCCTTGTGAAGGGCAAGAACGCCGCCACCGTGCGCCTCGGGATGCAAGTGGGTCTCGATGCTGTGAAAAAAACCGCAGCCGCTGCGGGCATTAGCTCGCCGTTGAGGGATTACTCGAACGCCTTCCTCGGCAGCAGCGAACTCAGCCTCGACGAACTCGTGCTCGGCTACACCGTTTTTCCAAATGTGGGCCAACGCCCCGCCGACCTCTACATTATCCAGTCGATCCGCGAGCCGGATGGTGAAATCATTTTTAAGGCCCCCCGCAAACGCTACCGCGCGATCTCGCCAGCCGCCGCCTACGAGACGCATTCTGTCATGTCCGATTTCATGGAGCGCGGCGTCGGTTCACTCGGACGAAAACAATTCGGTCTCGGCGGCTTCCCAGTCGCTGGAAAATCCGGCACGGCCTACGGATTCACCGACACCTATTTCCTCGGCTACACAAACACGGTGACCTGCGGCGTGTGGGTCGGCTTCGACAAGCCTACAAAAATCTACCGGGGAGCCTTCGGCAAGGATCTCGCCCTGCCGATCTGGAGCCAAATCATGAACGCCGCCGCGCAGAGCTACCCGCCCCGCGAGATCGAGCGTCCATCGGGCCTGAAAGAAGTCGAAATCTGCCGCTCTTCGGGACTCCTCGCCACACCGCGATGCTCGGCGAAACAAGCCGACCCGGTCACAGGTGAACGCCCCGCCGACGCCAACACCTACAAGGAACTCGCCACCGAAAAACAAGCCCCCACCATCCCGTGCGATATCCACGGCGGTGGAGTCCGCACCTACGCCAGAGAATTCGACGAAGCCGACTGGCCGCGCGCGGCGACCGCCATCGATCTCACAAAAATCCGACCCGTTGCCGTGACCTCTCCGCCGTTGGTTGGCTTCAATGACATTTACCGCTCCGTCCGTCCCGGCGCGGAATCTGAAAACGACGAGGACATTCCCGTAGCCAAAGCAGTTCCGGTCAACACACCACCGCCTGCTCCCGATGCCGCCGTGCCCGCCGCAACACTGCCGGGTGAAGTCGAAATCCGCCGTGCGGAACCTGTGAATTCCCAATCCGCTCCCATGGAACAACCCGCCATCGAGGCACCGCCGCCTGCGGCGATTGATTTTTTCTAGGACTCCGATGCTTGAACTCCGCCAAGTCAGCAAGCGCTTCGGATCCCACGAAGCCCTCAAGGACGCGAGTTTTATAATTAACGCCGGCGAGTTCATGACCTTCCTCGGCCCCTCCGGATGCGGCAAGACCACCTGCCTGCGACTCATCAGCGGATTCGACACGCCAAGCTCGGGCCGGATTTTCATCGACGGCAAGGATGTGACATTTGATCCCCCCTACCGCCGCGATGTGAACCAAGTTTTTCAGAGTTACGCCCTCTTTCCGCATCTCACGATTTACGAAAACATCGCCTTCGGGCTGCGCATGAAACGCGTCGCGCAGGCAGACATCACCCGCCGCGTCGATCGCGTCGTGCAGATGACCGAACTCGGCGATTTCGTGAACCGCAAGCCGGCGCAACTTTCCGGCGGCCAGCGCCAGCGCGTCGCCTTGGCCCGCGCAATCGTCTGCGAGCCCAAGGTCCTCCTCCTCGACGAACCCCTCAGCGCCCTCGACGCCAAGCTGCGAAACCAAATGCGACTGGAACTCAAACAGCTTCAAAAGAAACTCGGCATCACCTTCATCTATGTGACCCACGATCAGGAGGAGGCCCTCACGATGAGCGACCGCGTCGCAGTGATCAACGCCGGACGCGTGGAACAGATCGGCACCGTGAACGAGATTTACTACAAGCCCGCCACGCGTTTCGTCGCTTCCTTCATTGGCGAGACAAACATCGTCGAAGCACAGATCATCGATTCGCACTCCGGCACGCTGCGATGCCGCCTCAAAGGCGGTCTCGAATTGCAGGTCAGCCAACAAGAATTCCACCCCGCCGGAAATGTCCTCCTCTCCCTCCGCCAGGAAAAATTCCGCCTTCACCGCACCGACCCCAAAGACCTCAATTCCTTCCCCTGCCGCGTCAGCATGGAAATCTTCAAAGGCGCCGTCGATGAACTCACCCTCTCCGCCCAAGGAGATCTCATCCTCGGAACGGTCATCGCCAATGATGGCCAAGACGGAACGGATTTCCACGAAGGCGATCAAGTCTTCGCCAGCATCCAGCCCGGAGATATCCAAATCGTGGCAGAGTAAAGCCTCCACTGCCGCCAAGTAGGCGGTCAAATCGGGACAGCCAAGTGGTCATTTCCGTTCAAAAAAATTTTCAAAAAAAGAATTGACCAGTAATTTCAATGAGATACGACATGGCACAGATAGTGCTTGAGCAACGGAAACCGCCGTATCAGGCAGTTTATCTCGGGACAGCCACAAGGCGACTCCCGCGAAAAGAAACAAACAACAAACAACTAAACAAAAATGAAACTGAATAAATCGATTGTTGCTCTCACGAGCCTGGTGGCCTTTGCCGCCACGCCGCTCTTCGCGGGAACCGGCAAAACCTTCAAAGAGACCGTCGTGGTCGAAGAGGAAGAATCCTCCTGGTATAACGCCGCTCTCAGCACCGGCTATGACAGCCTCTACATGTTCCGCGGCGTAAACACGCTTCGCACCAATGGTGGATACGGCAACAGCCTCTGGTGGACTGATGCCAACTTCACATGGAACATCTCCGATAACGACACCCTTACTGTAGGTGGATGGCAAGCTTTCGGCTTGAGCAAAGCCAGCTATCGTGAATTCGACGCCTACCTCAACTATCTCCACAGCTTCGGAGATCTTTCGGTTGGTCTCGGATACACATTCTACTATGTCTATCCTCCTGGTGGTCAGGACTTCGCTAATGAGTTGAACGCGAAAGTGGCCTATGCGCTTGATCTCGGCTTCATGTCCCTCACTCCGTCGGTGACCTACTTCTTCAACCTCGGTCCCGATAACGACACCGGTCTTGACAACGGCGTGGTTAACACGGCGAGCAGCTACCTCGACATCCGTGTCAATGGCAGCATTCCTGTGATCAAGGATGTCCTCTCTGTTGACCCATGGGCAGCCTTCGGTTTGAACTTCGGCTACAACCTGGATGGAGACCTCCAGCAGTTCGACGGTGCTAACAACCTCGAATTCGGCGTGGCCCTTCCTTGGAAAGTTAACGACATTATCACCCTTTCAGGATATGTCGCTTACAGCTATGCCTTCGAAGATCTTTATGGCATCACTCAGCCCAGCACCTTCTGGGGCGGCGGCAAAGTCACCTTCGCGTTCTAAGATCGCTTAAGATAAACTCAACGAAAACCCCTTCCGGTTATGCCGGAAGGGGTTTTTTATTGCGCTGCTGGGAGCAATTTGGAATTGGCCGTTTCGGCGCGTTGCTTGGCGACATCCTCGGCAGAGACCTTGGGAGACTGCGGACTCCAGGTGGCTAAAATATAATTCAAAACCTCGGCCGTTTGCTCATCGCTCAAATCCGCTCGCCAAGAAGGCATGATACCATTGTAGATTTTTCCATCGCGCTCCAACGGTCCACGCTGGCCAAGCAGCAGCAGCCGAATCAATTCCTCCGAAGGCCCGGCAAGACGCGGCGACCCTTGAAAAGGCGGGCAATTTCCAGGAATTCCCCCGCCATCGACCTGATGACATGCCGTGCAACGCGTCAGGTAAATATCCCGACCGCTCAGCGGTGTCGTATCGACGGTGGAATCCTCCGCCGGACCACAAGCGGAGAGAGCCATCGCACAACAAATTCCCACGCTGGATGAGAGCCAAGATTTCCATGCACCTCCCGTATCCAAGAGAATTTGTAGAGGAATCGTTCTCTGCATTTCCTCCTCTGTGAACTCTGTGTCCTCTGTGGTCAATTCTTCCTCTGCGGCAAGCCCAGCACACGCAACATATCACCCGCCATGGCTTCCGCATTCGCAAGTTGGTCCATTTTATAAACCAGGCGCAGGTTCCCCTTGGGATCGATCAAGTAGGTGCTGGTCGAGTGGTCGATCAAATAATCCTCCTCGCCCTGCGGGCCTTTGGGATCCTTCCGATAGAAGGCGCCGTAAGCCCGTGCCGTGTTGCCGATCGCCTCGGGCGTTCCCGTGAGGCCGGTGAATTTTTCGTCGAACATAGGCATGTATTTTTTGAGGTCGGAAATGTCATCCCGCTTATCCACGCTCACAAAAACAACGCGCACCCGATCCCTCGCCCCCTCGGGCAGCGCGCGACGGGCGGCAGCGAGGTTTGCGAGCGAGGCCGGACAAATGTTCGGGCAGCAAGTGAAACCGAAATTCAGCAAAACCAAACTCCCACGCTGATCCTCCAAGCGGAAGGCGTTGCCATTCTGGTCGGTGAGTTCAAAGGGATAGGCGGCCCGCAGTGGCTCCAGGCTTTTGCCAAACCAAGTCATATCGGTTTTGTTGGCAGACTCCATACCGGCGATGACAAAAATCCCGGCACCGACCAGCGCAATGAGCGCCAGCGCGAGTCTAAGCGCGGCGCGGCGGTTTTTTTGACCGGAAACCTCAGACATTTCTCAGCAGCCGGATTTCCTCGGCAGCGTCCTGCGCGCGGAAAACGGAGGTTCCCGCGACGAGCAAGTTGGCGCCGCTGCGAACCGCTTCGGCCGCCGTTTTGACATTGATGCCGCCATCGACCTCGATGTGAAAATCAAACGGCCCCGCCTCACGCCAAGCCGCCGCTTCGGCGACCTTGTCCAGCATCGAGGTCAGGAACGGTTGACCGCCAAAACCGGGCGTCACCGTCATGACCAATAAAATATCAAACTGCCCGAGAAACGGCTTCACCAGCTCCACAGGCGTCGGAGGACTGACAGCCAGCCCGGCCAGAAGCCCCGCATCGCGCACGGCGGCGAGGGTTTTCGAGACATCATGTTTGGCCTCCACATGTGTGGTGATCGAACTCGCGAGAGGAAGAAAACGCGGAAGATAGTGGTAGGGATTTTCGATCATCAGGTGCACATCGAGCGGCAGGCGCGTGTGGCGCGAGGCCGCCTCCACAAAGGCCGGACCGAAGGAAATGTTGTCCACAAAATGGCCATCCATCACATCGCAATGGATCCAGTCCGCGCCGGCTTGGGTGACGCGCTCCACCTCCGCGCCAAGGCGGCTGAAGTCGCAAGCTAAAAGGGACGGAGCAACGATGGTTTTGCGCGGAGCCATGGAAATGACATACCTTGCTGCTATGGAATTTGCCAGCGACGAATACTTCATGCGCGAGGCGCTGCGGCAGGCCCGCCGCGCCTACGCTGCGGACGAGGTGCCATGTGGTGCGATCATTGTCAGGGAAGGGGAAATCATTGCCCGGGCTTGGAACCAGGTCGAAATGCTCAAGGATGCCACCGCGCATGCGGAAATGCTCGCCATCACTCAAGCCGAGGCGGCTGTGGAGGACTGGCGTCTCAACGATTGCGACCTTTATGTAACCAAGGAACCCTGTCCCATGTGCGCCGGAGCCATCGTCCACACACGACTCCGCCGCGTCATCTTCGGCTGTCCCGACCCCCGTGGCGGCGGCGCAGGTGGGTTGGTGAACATTCTCCAAATGCCCCAACTCAACCACCGCTGCGTCATCACCTCCGGCATTCTGGCCGATGAATGCGCTGCCCTGCTGCGGGATTTTTTCCGGGCGAGACGCGAGGAGGCAGGCCTCATGAAATTGACCACAGAGGACACAGAGAGCACAGAGGAAAGACCGATATGAAGAGCGCAGCTGCGGTTCCTTTTGAAACTTTTCCTGCCTTGGATGCGCTCTCCGCAGTCCGGGCTGTTTTTTTGCAGCGTGTGCCGGGGTTGGATGTCAAAACCGACCGCGAAACGGCTTTGAAGCGTCTCGCCGGCATTCAGCGCGAGGCCTTGGATACGGTGGGTTTTTTGGACATGCGACTTGCGAAGGCCAGCCAAGTCCACAGTGCGAATGTCGTGCGCATTTCCAGCACTGACACCTTTCCCGTTCCCGATTGTGATGCCCTCATCACCACAGACCGCACCCTCTGTCTCGGCATCTATGTGGCGGACTGCGCCGCCGTGTATGTCGCCGATCGTCACGGACGAGGCATCGGACTCGCTCACTCTGGCCGAAAGGGAACAGAACTCGGCATCGTTCCAAAAACCATCGCCGCCGTCTGCGCTGCCACCGGAGCCGATCCGCAAGACCTCATCGTGCAAATCTCCCCCTGCATCCGCCCGCCGCACTACGAAGTCGACTTCGCCGCTGAAATCCGCACCCAGACTGCCGAAGCAGGAGTCCGTGAAATCCACGACTGCACCAGCTGCACCGGCTCGAATCTCGAAAAATACTACTCCTACCGAAAAGAAGAACGCCAAACCGGCCGCCTCCTCGCAGCCATGGCACTCGTTTGAAGCCTTGCGGGTTTTGGTTTTTTATCTCCAAAACCCGCATCGTGGCTCAAAGACCGCTCGGATAGGTCTCGTCGACTTCGGCGACCCCGTCGGCTTCCCAGGCCGGGGTGCGCTCGAGGGGTTCGACGGCGCGGGTTTCGTCGAAATGGAAGACCGCGTCGAATTGCTTGGAGACATTTGCCGAGAAGTAATGGCTCTCGCGCTCGGTTTCGGGGCGGTAGATGACTCCGATGGCCCGTTCAAGGAGCGGATGTTGAAGCATTTCGGCCGCCTCCTTGTGTTTTGAGAAATCCAGCCAGAAGCGTGGAATCCCGGTTTCGTGGAAAAGTTTCTCGCAGCTGTGGGAAAGGGCGGGTCGCACGGATTTGCGTTCCGCCGGCGTGTCCCAGTCGGAAGCCGCCGTGACGGTGCCGTTGTGGGTGGTGAAGCCCACGAGCACGGCATCGGCGCCGAAATGCTCTCTTGCCAACTGGCCGATATTAAACTCTCCGCGATGGCCCATCTGGGTGGCGCGGGCATCGCCGATATGGGAGTTGTGCGCCCACACGACGATCTTTGCTCGGCCATGAAGCGCCTCGAGGTGAGAGGAAATTGCGAGCAGGGTATTCATCATGTGCCGGTCGCGGAGATTCCACGACTGCACATCGCCGCGCAGCATCGTGCGGTAGTAGTTTTCGGCATCGGCGACGACTGTGGCGTTCTGCTCGGCGCAGAAGTAGGCCTCGCCGGCGCGATGTCCATCGAGTCCGAGCCAGGAGCCTTTTTTACGACGCAGATCAGCGAGGGCCGCGACGACCTCGTCCTCGCAACTTTTGGAAATGCCGGTGCCGGTGAAGAGTCCGTAGCGCTTGGGATCACCGCCGAAATGGTCGAAGCACGCATACCGGTGCGAAAAGGTCCGCGCCACTGCGGGATCTGTCTCCCGGAGATAGTCGAGCACGGCTTTCATCGACTCGTTGAGACTGTAGAGGTCCAGACCAAAGAATCCCACCTCTGCCTCGCCTGCGTCGATATTTCGGTCCCGCAGCCAACCCGCGAAGTCGAGCACATCGCTGTTTCTCCACATCCACTGTGGAAATCTTTTGAACCCGCTGAGCGCATCGGCTGCGGCAGTATCGCCATCCGAGCCCGTCACAAATTCATTCACCCTCCACGAATCAGGCCAGTCGGCTTCGACAGCCACGGCATTGAAGCCGAGTTCCTCGATGAGGCGTTTCGTAATTCCCGCGCGGGCCTCGTAGAATTCATGCGTGCCGTGGGTGGCCTCGCCGAGGAGGACGACTTTGGCTTTTTCGCAACGCTCCATCAGAGCGTCGTAGTCGGAGGGTTCACCGAGCAAGGGCTCCGCGCTACGGCGGATTGTTTCGATATCCGCTGTCATGCGACCTCCGTGGGTTGAAGTTTCGCGCCCTTCCGGAGGAGTTCGTAAACGGTGTCATCGGACACCTGTGTGAAGTCGTCATACCATTGCCCGACACCGAAGAAATCCTCCGGCATAACAAGGGCGACAAAATCCTCCACGAGCGATTCCATTTCCCATCGCACAGTCGGCGGCGCAACCGGCGTAGCAACTATGATCCGTCCGACGCGCTGCTCGCGCAGGGCGCTGATGGCGACGCGCATGGTCGAGCCTGTCGCGACTCCGTCATCGACAAGGATGATGGTTTTTCCCTTGAGAGGGGTCGGATGCCGGTTCCCCCGGTAAGTTGCTTCGCGGCGCATCAACTCGAGCGCCTCGCGTTTCTCAACGGCTTCGAGCGAGTCGGGCGGGATGCGGAGGCTCTCGATGACGCTGCGGTTCAAAACGCGCACGCCGCCGCTGGCGATCGCACCCATGGCCAGCTCCTCGTGGCCTGGAACGCCGAGCTTTCGCACGATCATGACATCCAGCGGAAGATTGAGCGCGCTGGCGATCTCATAGCCTATGGGAACACCGCCCCGGGGAAGTGCGAGGACGATGGTTTCGGGCCGGTTGGCATAGATCATGAGCTTTGCGGCTAGGATACGCCCGGCCTCTTCGCGGTTTTGGAATCGGGCACTCATACTTCGACGACCTCCCTGCGGGTTTCGATGTGGCGGGTTTCAGAAACGCGATGCTTTTTGAACCATGCAGCGGCGAGGCTCGCGACCTTCTCCAGTGCGCCCGGTTCTTCAAAAAGGTGTGTCGCTCCCGGGATGATCGAGAGTTTTTTAAGGCATCGCAGGTGTTGGCTGGCCTCCTTGTTCAAACGCACAACGGCATCGTCCCTCTCGCCCACGATCAGAAGCGTGGGGGCTGTTACATGGCGCAGATGCTCATAGGCGAGATCCGGACGGCCTCCCCGGGAGACGACCGCGCTGATGCGCTCCCCGAGGATCGATGCGGCAGCGATGGCAGCTGCCGCTCCCGTGCTGGCGCCGAAGAGGCCGATTGCTTGCCCGTGCGCGGCAGGGTGGTCCTCCACCCATCTCACGGCGGTGATAAGACGGTTTGTGAGCATTTCAATGTCGAAGCGAAGCTGCCCGTCGGCGGCGTCCCTGCGTTCCTCCTGGCGTGTCAGGAGATCAAGGAGGACCGTGCCGATGCCGGATTCGTGGAGGATGGAGGCCACGAACTGGTTTCTACGGCTGTGGCGGCTGCTGCCGCTCCCGTGGGCGAAGACCACAACCCCCGAGGCGTTCGGCGGCATGATCCATTCGGCTTCGAGGTGCATGGAATCGACAGGTATCTGGACTATCCCGGAGAAGGTGTCCACGAGCCTGCCGCGACTGTTTTTATGAGGCGTGTTGAGCATGGTTTTGTTTTTGGAAAAGGAAACAGGTGTGTTCACGAGGCGAACCCGAAGCGGTGTTTCACCTCGGCGTAGTCCATGTGCAGCGAACGGCTGAGCAATTCGGCCGCAACGCGCGTTGCGGCGACTTTCAGCAACCGGTCGAACTGGTGGGGTTCGACGGCGACGCCGTCGTGCATTATCGAATGGATGCGCGAGCCGCTGGTGAGAAGTTGAACGAGGAATGTTTCCGCCTCGACCGGATCATCCGTGTGGTGGGTCTCCACGCGATTGTTGTGTTCCGGAAAGACGGTGTAATTGATGGCGAATTTGGCGAGCATTGGGTGAGTCATAGGTTCGGCGGCAATCAAACCCCTCATGCTCCCGCCGCCAATGGGGACAACCCCCCATCGCGGGCGGCATGTCCACGGTCGAGCATGGCGGCGTGCGGCTTGAAGCCGCTCCACACATGAAAAAAACAAACTCAAAAACCACGAAGACAGCTGCGCCGCGCATTCACATCGACCGAGAGGACCGGGCGCGCACGAACGCCGGAAAGACAGTGAACAGCAAAGTCCGCAGCGAAGGCCGCACCTTGGCCGCCAGGGAGCGCGACGCCGTCACAGCCCGCGCTTTCCACGCCGCAGAAGCCAAATCCGCAGCCACCGAATAAACGCGGCAAAGGCGTCGGGAATTTCCCGAGGCCCATCCTGCACGGTGGCTCCACTGGACCTCGTATTCACCCTATTACAACCCAACCCCGTGACTGCTACCAAGACACTCCGATGAAAAAAATCACACTTTCCAAACGCCATTCCAACACCACTTCTCGTGAAGCCAAGCGGCCGCTCACGGCAGCCAGACGCAGCGCCTCCACGAACCAACCAACCAAGCCGAAGTCGGCCGCCACGGTCCGGCTCATGATCGTGGACGACCACACCTTCGTCCGGGAGGCGCTGCGCTCACTGGTCGAACTCGACAAGGCGATCGATATCATTGGCGAGGCCGACAACGGCCGAAAAGCCATCGACCTCGCGGTTGAAAAAAGGCCAGATGTCCTGATCATGGACATCGGAATGCCGCGACTGAATGGCCTCGCAGCGGCCCGCCAAATCCGCCAACTCGCGCCGGATGTCCGAATCATCCTCCTCACGGCCTTCGGAACGGACCAATACATCCAGCAGGTCATCGATGGAGACATCCATGGCTACCTGCTCAAGGACTCTCCTTCGAACCTGATCACCCACGCCATCCACGAGGTCGCGAAGGGCAATACCTTCCACAGCCCGGCGATCTCGCGCCGCATGCGGACGATTTATGATGAAATCCCCTCCGGCAACGGCCACAAACCGGCGGTGAAGCTCACTAGCCGCGAGGTCGAGGTCCTTCAGCTCATCGCCGAAGGCTCGGCAAACAAGCAGGTCGCGGGCGAACTGAACATCAGCATCAAGACTGTGGAAAAACACCGCCAGAACCTCATGGACAAATTGCGCATCCACGACACGGCGAGCCTGACGCGCTATGCGATCTCCTCAGGCGTCATCGACAACATGGTGCAGACGACGCTGCCTATCTGAGCCATCCCGTCACTGCAAGGACGTGAGCCTCGACACACGCTCTCGAAGGGCCTCGACCGGAAGGCTGGGCCCGATGAGGAGCAGCAGCGGCGTCTTGACGCGGGGCTCGCGACCCACCGGAAACAAGCGGGTCTCATCGTCGGCGCCGACTTTTTGGAAAACAAAAAACTCGCCTGGGGCGTCTGCAAAAACGACGAGCCCCTTCGCGCGCAAGACTTCCCCAGGCAGGTCGTCCATGAGGGCATCGAACGCCTTTCTCTCCAGAATCTCCGGCAATGAAATCTCACAGGAGGCGAAGTGGTGGGCCTCGTGTTCATGTGTGTCGTGCGAGTGGGCATGGTGTCCACAGCCACAGCCCGCCGGATGCGCGTGTGAATGCGGCTCTGCGGCGGTCTGCGAGATATGGGCAAGGTCCTTGGCGAAAGAAACGGGATCCGTCCTCTTTCCCCTGACTCCGCACTCTTGCAGTGAATCCAATACGGCATCCATGCGCTCCGGCGTAATTGAATCCGCGCGGGAGATATGAATGTGCGAGGCTGTGCGCGCTTGCTCGCGCTCGAGGGCATTGTGCCAGAAGCGGCGCTGCCAGCGCTTGCCGTCGATAATCGAGAGCTGGACCGGCGGACTGAATTTTTTCAAGGTGGGGTCGAGCGCGAGGGATTCTATCAACTGTGCGGAATCGGTCGTGCCATTGGTTTCCACGATCATGACCCTGCCGCTCTCGTGCCGGAAATCCCGCAGGGCCTCCAGCAATTCGTCCCTCGATCCGCAGCACACGCAGTCGCCGCTCAGCGCCTTCACCTCAGCGGCGAGGTCGCTGAACTGCTCCGCATCGATGCGGGCGTTCTGATAATCATTGATGATCAGCTCCGGCGTCAGGCCCTCCACCGCAAGCGAGGGCATGAGGTTTTTAAGAAAGGTGGTTTTCCCCGATCCGAGAAATCCGACAACGAGAACAAGTGGCGTCATCTGAAAAAGCGCGCTGCGCCGGCCGGTGGGTTCTCAAAGAACCGCCAAAACCTGCGCCTCGATGTCGGCGTAGATTTTTGGGTCGTTTTTGAGGACTTCCTTGGCGGCGTCGCGGCCTTGGGCGAGTTGTTCGCCTTTGTAGCTGAGCCAGGAGCCGCGTTTTTCGACGATGCCTTTTTCGAGGGCGAGGTCGAGGAGAGAGCCGGTGTTGGAAATGCCTTCGTTATACATGATGTCGAACTCGGCTTCGGTGAAGGGAGCGGCGACCTTGTTTTTAACGAGTTTGATCTTTGTGCGGTTGCCGGCGATCGAGCCATCGCTGTTCTTGATCGCGCCGATGCGGCGGATGTCCACACGCATGCTGGCGTAGAATTTGAGCGCCTTGCCGCCGGGGGTCGTTTCGGGATTGCCGAACATGACCCCGATTTTTTCGCGGATCTGGTTTGTGAAAAGGCAGATCGTGTTGGCTTTGGAGATGAACGAGGTGAGCTTGCGGAGCGCGTTGCTCATGAGGCGGGCCTGGGCGCCCACGACGGCGTCGCCGATCTCGCCTTCGAGTTCGGACTTGGTCACCAGAGCCGCAACGGAATCGAGCACGATGATGTCGAGCGCGTTCGAGCGGACGAGCGTCTCGCAAATGCGCAGCGCCTCCTCGCCCGAGCTGGGCTGGGAGACAAGGAGTTCGTCGAGGTTCACACCCAGCTTGCGAGCGTAGTGGGGATCAAGAGCGTGCTCCACATCGATGAATGCCGCCAAGCCGCCGAGCTTCTGGGCTTGGGCGATGGCTGTGAGTGTGAGAGTGGTTTTTCCCGAGCTTTCCGGGCCGTAGATCTCGATTATGCGTCCACGGGGGAAGCCTCCCACGCCGAGCGCGCGGTCTATCATGATATTTCCTGTCGGTATGCTCTCGACCTGCGAGACATGGGCGTCGCCGAGGCGGCGGATCGCCTCGCTGCCGTAGTCTTTTTCGATTTGTTGGAGGGCGAGGTCGAGGTTCTTGAGGCGGGCTGCGGCTGCCTTGTCGTTGGATGTGGATTCGTCGGATTTAGCCATAAAAGAGACTGCGACTATGCCCTTCGCCCTGATTGCGTGAAACAAAATTCCATGCCTCCGCAGCAAAATCTCGCCGCGTCCGCGAGGGATTGTTAATTCTGGCTCCAATGAGTGATGTTTTTCAGCAAGCGCTGGCAGAGGCGCTCCCTCTTTTGCAAGAGGTCCAAAAGGGCATCAAGTCCGCGCCCAAAGCTTCGCAGACGGCATTAAAGCGCCTCCGCAAGGCAGCCACCACCCGCCCGGCCGCCGCAGTCCAGCCTTTGCCTCCACCACCCGCCACCGAGTGGACTTGGGAGCTTCTGGAAAAGGCGATTCTCGGCTGCGTGAAATGCCCGAATCTTGTGGCCTCGCGCACGCAGGTCGTCTTCGGCACTGGAAACCGCTCGGCGGAGCTCATGTTCATCGGCGAGGCGCCGGGGGCCGAGGAGGACGCGCAGGGCGAGCCTTTCGTTGGAAAATCTGGCCAACTCATAACCAAAATTATCGAGGCCATGGGATTCACGCGTGATGACATTTTCATCGCGAATGTCATGAAGTGCCGTCCCGACATGCCAGGCGAGGAATCCGGCAACCGCAAGCCGAAGGGCGCAGAAATGGCGACCTGCCTACCTTGGCTGCGCGAGCAGGTGCGCTTGGTGAAACCCCGCGCCATGGTCGCGCTCGGAGCGACGGCTGCGGAGGGCCTGCTCGGCGAGACACGCCTGATACGCGACATCCGGGGCACCTGGCTCGAGTTCGAGGGCATTCCTGTGATGGTCACCTACCATCCGGCATGGCTTTTGCGGAACCAGACGATTACCGAGAAACGCAAGGTCTGGGAGGATATGCTGCTGGTTCTGAAAAAACTCGGCCGCAAGATCACCCCCAAGCAGGAACGCTTCTTCACGACGGCCGCGCAGTAAGCCCATGACAGCCCGCGACGCCTTTCACACGGTCTTCTACCACGGCGTCGTCTCGTTTTTAAAATTCGTTCTCCACTTCGGCTCGCGCGTGCAATTTGTGCGGTTTGGAAAAATCCCGAAAGGCGCCTGCGTGATGGTGAGCAACCACATCAGCCACTTCGACCCGCCGTTTCTGAGCGGCTGGCTGCCGCGCAAGATCGACTGGATCGCGATGGCCGAGCTGTTTGGCGCCTCGTGGTCGAAGGCCGCCTTCACCTGGCTGGATGTGATTCCGGTGGACCGCCACGGCGACGACCGGCAGGCCTTGCGTCACGCGCTGCGACGGCTCGAGCAGGGCCGCATGATCGGGGTCTTCCCCGAGGGCGGCATCCGAGACGGCGCGCAATCGATCCTCTCCGGCGCCGACATGCGCGAGGGGGCGTTTCTCATCGCTGCCAAGGCGGGCTGTCCCGTCCTGCCCGTTGTGATCTTAGGCAGCGAACGCCTCTACAACCGCCGCAACTGGCTCCCCTGGCGGAGGGCGAAGGTTTTCATCGCGGTGGGCGAGCCGGTTTTCCCAAGTCCGGATGGCGGACGGAAAAAACTCCGCGACGATGTGGCCGCTGCGCTGATCCGCCTCAAGGACGACCTTGTCACGAAATGCCGTCTCACAGCCGATGACCTCCCGCACTCGCCACAGGAGCGCATGCGCGAACCATGAAGGCCCTCGTGAACCGTCCCCTTTCGTGGCTCGTCGATGGCACGATGTGCAACATGATGCACGCCATCCAATGGCGGCGCAGGGCGGATGCATGTTCGGTCGATGCTCTGGAGCGGTATCTGGCGGAGTGCGGTGGACAAAGCCGCGAACAGTTTTACCGCATGCCGCCAGCCGGGCGTCCGAGTCTCAAAAATGGCTGGATCGAGTGGGATTCGCCCCGACCGACCGGGCACGCCGAAAACGACCGCGTGCGTGTGCGTTTTTTCCCAGCCCGCCAACAAAACGCCCCGACTGTTCTGCTGCTTCACGCCCTCATGAGCGCGAGTGATATCGGCTACCAGCGGCTTGCGGCGTGGTTCAACGCAAATGGCTGGAGCGTTGCCTTTCCGCACCTTCCTTATCATTACTCACGCACGCCGCGCCGCACTTGGAACGGCGAGCTGGCCATCACAGCCGACCTCGTTCGAAACGCCGAGGGCATCCGGCAGGGCGTGATTGAACTCCGCCAACTCATGGCCCTGCTTCGCACACGCGGCACGCGCGAGTTCGCCATCGTCGGCACGAGCTACGGCGGATGGACTGGCGCGTTGCTGTCCTTTCTGGAAGCAGATTTCCGATTCGTCGCCCTGGTGCAGCCGATCGTGAATATGGACAAGGCCGTGTGGGAAAGCCCCGGCTCGGCCGTGATGCGGCGCGAACTCCGCAGCCGTGGCCACTCGCGCGGCAATACCGCCCGCTGCGACCACCTCGTCTCCCCGCTCCATGGAGTTCCCCTCTGCGATCCCTCGTCCATCCTGCTCACAGGCGGCCTGCACGACCGCATTTCTCCCATCGAAGACCTTACGCTCCTCCAATCCCGCTGGCCCGGCTCCAGCCTCCTCCAAGTCCCCCAAGGCCACTTCGGCTACGCCGCGCTCCGCGAGACCATGAAACAAGTCGAATCTCGGATTGTCGGGTGACCGAAAGGCGAGCCAAACCGCGTTCCTTCAGACTCATCGCATGCAAAAGAGCTTGGCATCATTGTGCCACGCAAAACCGACCACCCGAACCGACAGGCGGGCAGGGTGAACTTTACATGATATGCATGACAAGTAACATACAAACCATGACATCCACTTCGACAACACTTCAAGTCCGGCTTTCCAGGAAACTGCGTGACAATGCCGCGTCAGCCCTTGAGGAAATGGGGTTGGATTTGCCCACTGCCGTGCGTCTTTTTTTCACAAATGTCGCCAAGACACGGCGCATACCGTTTTTATTGGAAGCCGATCCGACAGCTGAAGAGCTGGAAGTCGATCCCTCTACGCAAGCCAATATGGATCGCATCGCCAAAGCGTGGAAAAAAACAAAGCCTCGGCGGTGAGGGTCTTCATTTCTGCTCAAATTCGACGAAAGGAATTCGGTCACAGGCATCCCATAGAGGAAAAAAATGCACCTCAAGGAGAGATGGACGGGATGTTTGAAACCTGCCACTTGGCAGGCTATGAAAAAACCAAAACACCCCCGTCCATCGGCTTCAAAGTTCAGCGG
>JBILWM010000074.1:0-13649 GCA_044369905.1 Terrimicrobiaceae bacterium
CGGGTCATCTCGGCGAGGTTGGCTCCTTTGCCGCCGAGGAGGGATTTCATTTTTCCGTCGCCGTCGGCTTTCGCGGCTCCGAATGTGTAGACATATTTGCCCTTTTTGGGGGCTGCGCTGTTAGTGGACTTGGTGGTTTTTGCCATAAAATGGGACGGAAGGTTTAGCAAAAGGTTTCATGGTGTCAACGCGATGCGTGCGTGGATTTTTGAAATGGGGAACTTTTGCAAAAATGGAATTCCCTTTCGTATTCCAACGGCTAAAAGACGGCTTCCCACCATCCCATGAAAACCATCTTTATCGGCACGGACAGCGGCGCAACCACCTCGAAGACCTGCGGAGTTTATGAGGACGGGACGCCGGTCACCTTGAATCTCGCGCAGAGTTCCACAAATGCCCAACTCGGCACGAAGGCGGTGGTCGATGGTTGGATCGAGGGCGTGGAAAAATTTCTCGCGGAAAATAATCTCGCTTGGGAGCAGGTGAGGGGAGTCGGGCTTGCGATTCCCGGGCCCTACCTCGCCTATGGCGTGCTGGACCGCACTGCGAACCTCCCCGCGAGTTTCGAGGGTTGGAATTTTGTTGCCGATTATTCGGCGGCCATTGAAAGCCGTGCTGGGCGAAAAATTCCCGTCGTGGCGGGAAACGACGGCAACTACGGCGGAGTTGCCGAGGCGGCGAAAGTGCGCGGCGACAAAAAGGCGGGCGTCATCATGCTCGCGCCGGGATCCGGTCTTGGTGCCGCCTACATCAGTCCCGAAGGCCTGCCGCTCGAGGGCGATACGCTGGCCGGCATGGAGGCGGGTCACATGCCTTCGCCGCTGCATTTGCTCGGTCTCCCTGTTTTCAAATGCGGCTGCGGCCGTGACTGGGGCTGTGTGGAAGCCTATGCGAGCATTTCTGGACTGGCTCAGTATCTGGAATATCTCCTGCCGAAGTATCCCGACCATGAGTTCCACCGCTCCGACAAGCCGCTGAAGGAAAAAACGCTCGCGCTCCGCACTCTTGCGCAAAAAGGCGACGCCTTGGCGCTCGAGATTTTCGATTTTCAAGCCAAGGCGCTGGGAATCCATGTGGCGAATCTTTCCATGGCGTTGGATGCCGAGTTTGTGGTGATCGGCGGGGGACTCATCGACCCGCATTCGACGACCGAGGCGTTCAGGGATCGATACCTCGGCGGAATCCGGGCCGCCGCCGAACCTTGGCTTTTCCCCGTGCAGCGCCGCACCATGAAAATCGTTCCGGCGACGATGGGCGAGCTTTCGCAAGCTGTGGGAGCGGCTCTCGTCGCGCTCTACACCTCGCGCAAAAACGCGGCTTGAAGCCATTCAAAAGTCGCCGCGCTTGATTCAGGCGACGCCAAAAGATATACCTTCCCGCCATGAATCCAGAAAAAACCTTCCGCATCGCCGTTTTGGCGGGCGACGGAATCGGACCCGAAGTCATGACCGAGGGACTGCGCGTCCTCGAAGCGGTCTCGAAAAAATTTTCCATCAAGTTTGAATTCGATCACAAGCTGGTCGGAGGTGCTGCCATCGACGGCGCCGGCCGCGCGCTCCCTGCGGAGACAATTGCCGCTTGTGAGGCGGCGGATGCCATTCTTTTCGGATCCGTCGGCGGGCCAAAGTGGGAATCCCTTCCTGCCAACGAACAACCCGAACGCGCCGCACTTCTGCCGCTGCGCAAACATTTCGGTCTCTTCGCAAATTTGCGTCCCGCCATTTGCCTGCCTGAGTTGACCCACTCCTCGCCGCTGCACCCGCGCTTGGTCGAAGGTGGCTTCGATGTGCTCTGCGTGAGGGAACTCACCGGTGGTCTTTATTTTGGCGAACCCAAATACATCAAAAGCGAGAACGGCGAGGATTTCGCGGTGGATACTATGATTTATTGGGAAAGCGAAATCCGCCGCATTGCGAAGGTCGCCTTCGAAGCCGCCCGTAAGCGTCGCAAGGAGGTCACCTCCATCGACAAGGCGAATGTGCTTCAGAACGGCGTGCTCTGGCGCCGCGTGGTGAACGAGGTGGCGCGTGATTATCCCGATGTCACACTCAAACACCTGTATGTGGACAACGCCGCCATGCAGCTTATTAAAAATCCCAAGTCCTTCGATGTGATCCTGGCGGAAAATCTCTTCGGCGACATCCTGAGCGACGAAATGGCCATGATCGCCGGATCCCTCGGCATGCTGCCAAGCGCCAGCCTGGGCGAATCCACCGGTGGTTCAAACCGCTTCGGCATGTATGAACCGAGCGGCGGCACAGCGCCAGACATCGCCGGCAAGGGAATCGCAAACCCGATTGCCCAAATCCTCTCCGCTGCCATGATGCTCCGGTTTTCGCTCGGTCGCGAGGATGCTGCTGCCGCCATCGAAAAAGCGGTCAGGTCGGTTATTTCCAGTGGCTTGCGGACGGGCGACATCCACACGCCGGAAACCCGCCTGGTCGGCACGGCCGAAATGGGCGCTGCCATCGCAGCCCAAATTTAAAAAACTAAATCTTGACGCCAGTCTCGATCAAAATGAATCATCCCCAACTAACCAATATTTTGGCGCATCGCCTGTCGCCGAAGGCTGTTCTGCCTTCCTCCACCGGCCGCTCCATCAACTTTTCCATAACATTCGATGTTTGATAATCTTCTGGGACTCTTTTCAAGCGACATAGGCATTGATCTGGGGACCGCCAACACTCTGGTCTTCGTAAAAGACCAAGGTATCGTTCTGCGTGAACCTTCTGTCGTGGCCGTGCAACAGGGCACCAACCGCGTTCTTGCCGTCGGCAATGAAGCTAAGCGAATGCTCGGCCGCACGCCTGGCAACATCGTCGCCATTCGTCCTTTGAAGGATGGTGTGATCGCGGATTTCGAGATCACGGAAGCCATGCTTCGCCACTTCATCAGTAAGGTGCACAACCGCCGCCGCATGGTTCGTCCACGCGTGGTTGTTGCTGTGCCCAGTGGTATTACGGAGGTGGAAAAAAGGGCCGTGAAAGACTCCGCCACCCATGCCGGCGCGCGCGAGGTTTATTTGATCGAAGAACCCATGGCTGCGGCCATCGGCGTTGGGCTTCCCGTTCAAGATGCCGCCGGCAACATGATCGTGGATATCGGCGGTGGCACCACCGAAGTCGCACTCATCTCGCTCTCGGGAATTGTTTTCAGCCGCAGCGTTCGTGTGGCGGGCGATGAGTTGGACGAGGCCATCACGAACTACATGAAGCGCGCCTACAATCTCATGATCGGCGAGCGCACAGCCGAGGAGATCAAGATCAAGATTGGCTCGGCCTACAAATTGGAAAAAGAAGTCGGGCTCGAAGTGAAAGGTCGCGACCTTGTCGCAGGTCTTCCGAAAACCATTTCCATATCCTCACAGGAAATCCGTGAGGCCCTCATGGAGCCTCTCTCCACCATTGTGGACTCCGTTCGCATTACACTCGAGCGCTGCCCTCCCGAGTTGTCCGCCGACCTTGTCGATCGCGGCCTTGTGCTTGCCGGCGGCGGAGCGCTCCTGCGCGGGCTGGACCGCCTGATCGCCGAGGCGACCGGGCTTCCTGTGCATGTCGCGGAAGATCCGCTTAGCGCCGTGGCCGAAGGCACGGGTCGCGCGCTCACGGAGTTGAAATTCCTCAAAGCCGTCTCAGCGGAGCGTCCGCACGGGCGTTGACCGGAATCAAGCGGGTGGAAGTTGAACTTCCTCTTTGTCGATGAACAGACTCAACATGGCACTGGTGGTGGCGGTATTGGCCGTGGCGATTTATTTTTCCACGATCTCACCGGGTGCCATGCAGTCGATGCAGTCGAGCTTCATGTCGTTGCTCTCGCCTTTTCTCCGCACCGGCAGCGCCGTGCAGGAAAATCTCGGATCCGTCGGCCGCCGCCTGCAAACGCTCGATGAGCTGGAGGTCGAAAACAAAAAGCTCTCCGTCGAAAACCGCGAACTTCGCGCCGAAAACAATCTCCTCAACGAACTCGAGGCTGAAAACAACCGCCTCCGCATGGCTCTCGATTTCCGCGAGCGCTCGAGCTTCAAACTCATGCCGGCCCGCATCATCTCGAGGGAGTCCTCCACATGGTGGAATACGATTCGGGTCAATCGCGGATTCGAGGACGGCGTCGAAGCCGATATGCCGGTGGTCACCGACCTCGGCGTTGTGGGAAAAACCACCACGGTCTCGAAAAATGAATCCATCGTTGTGCTCATCACCGATGAAACCTGTCGCATCGCGGCCAAGATCGACGGCACACGCGAGCAGGGGATCATCACCGGCCTGCGAATTCAGGAAAAAGCCGCCGAAGGCCTGTTGCAGATGAATTTTCTCTCCAAGAGCGCGAAGATTTCACCCGCCCAGCAGGTGCTGACCGCGGGCGTCGCGCATGGATCCTTCCCGCCGGGTCTTGTGATTGGACGCATCAAGGAATTCCGCCTCCGCGCCCTCGACGGCCAGGCCATCGTCGAGCCTGCGGTGAACCTCGCCTCGGTCGAGGATGTTTTTGTGCTGATCGGCAAAAAATGAACAAAACGCTCATCGATCTGGCAGCTTTGTTCGTGGGAGTCATTCTGGCATTCATCATTCAGGACGCGCTTCCTCCCATGGCTGATCTTCACGGCGCCCATGTTTTGCTGGTGCCCATGGTTTTTTGTTTTGCCGCCATGGTGATGCCATTTGCTGCAATGCTGGCGGCGGCGTTTTACACAGGCTTTCTCAGCGACCTCATGTATTTGCATGTCGTCGGTGGAAAGGTTGAAATTCCTCTTGGCTCGTCTATCGTTTTTTTTGTGATTCTCGGGAGCATCGCCAGTGGATTTCAGCCAGCCATGAAGAGCCGCAATGTTGGGCCCTTTGTGGTTTTGAGCGGTGTCGGAACCTCCGCCTACCTGCTCCTTCAATTTTTAACCATTACCTTGCAACGCGGCGGCTTCCTCTGGGAACCCTCCGTGTCATGGCGCATCCTTGCGCCAGGCCTCATGGCCGCGCTCATTGCACCTCTGTTCTACTGGACTCTGTCGCAAATCGACCGCTTAATCCCTGATGGCTCGCGTAAAATGAGACCCATCAATCGATGAAGCGCACCCGGCCGGGATCACGCATTATTTTTCTCGGGTTGCTCATCCTTTTGAGCTTCACGCTCATTTTGTTTCGCTTGTGGAATGTCCAGATCGTGCGCGGCTCGGAATACGCCTCGAAGATCAATACCAACTCGCAAGTGACCGTCCGCCTGCCCGCCGTCCGTGGCGAAATCCTCGACCGGAATGGCATCAAGCTCGTGGAAAACCGTGCCAGCTTTGAAGTGGATTTCTACCTGCCCGACATGGTGCGCGCCTACCGCGAAAGCAAGGGCAGCGTGCCCATCACGACCTACCGTGGCCGCGTGCACAACATGCCGCGAGATCTCAAGGAAGCGGATGTCGTAAAAATCGTCTCCGAGACCGTCATTCCACGCATGGAGGAGCTCGGAGTGGCGAGGGACTACAATGCCAACGCCCTGCAGATCCACTACCGCACGAATCGCGAGGTGCCTTACAACTACCGCCAGGATTTGGATTTCGAAGAGATGGCGATTTTCTCTGAGAAAAACCTCGGCCTCGCCGGCGTGAATGTGAGCGTGAAGCCGGTTCGCTGGTATGTTTACGGGTCCATGGCCTCCCACCTCCTTGGCTATGTCGGCTCCCCGCACGAACTCGACAAACTCCCCGACCTTCGCGACTTCAATTTCTACGAACCCGATGTCGAGGGCAAAACCCAGCTCGAGCTTTTCCTCAACGAGCAACTCAAAGGCAAGGCCGGCGCACGCATCCTGCAGCGAAATGCCAAAGGCATCATCGAGGGAGAGGTCGGCCGCCGCGAACCCGTGCAGGGCAACAACGCCTATCTGACCATTGATGCGAAAATCCAATACATCACCGAGCAGGCCTTGCGCGTCGTCGGTCGAGGCGCCGCCGTGGTCGTCGATCCCCGGAATGGCGATATCCTCGCCATGGCATCCGTCCCCTCGTATGATCCGAATGTGTTCATCCCATCCATTCCCGCCTCGAAGTGGACAGAGATCAACAAGGACGAGACCAATCCCCTCGTGAACCGCGCCATCAGCGCCTACGCGCCCGGTTCGACCTACAAGGTTCCCATCGCGCTCGCCGGCATGCGCGCCGGACTGGGGGAGAAATCCTTCAGCTGCTACGGCGGCGTTCAATACGGCAACAAATACATGCGCTGCTGGATCGCTGAAAAAAAACGCACACACGGCCAGATTGGCCTCGAAGACGCGCTCAAGGTTTCCTGCAACGCCTATTTCTACCAATTCGGAAATGCCGCCGGCATCGAGCACATCGTCGCCATGGGCAATATGCTTGGTCTCGGTCAAAAATCGGGCATCCCCGTGTCGGGCGAATCACCCGGCGTTCTTCCCGGCCCCGAGTGGCTCTCCGCCATCAATCCCCGCGCCCGCTGGTCGAATGGCCTCACCGCCAATACCGCCATCGGCCAGGGCGATGTTCTGGCATCCCCACTCCAAATGGCCATGGTCACCGCCGCTGTTGCTAATGGCGGCACGGTTTACTACCCCCGCCTCGTCGACCGCATTGTCGACCAGACTGGCAAGACCATTTCCCAAGAACCTCCACGCATCCGCGCAAACATTGTCACCGATGGCGGCATCACCCAGGATCAGATCAATCATGTCCGCAAAGGCATGTGGGAGGTCGTCAATGAAGGTGGCGGCACGGCAGGGCGGGCGGCGAACCCCAAAATGATCACCGCAGGCAAAACAGGCACCGCCCAGTTCTGGCGCTCGGGAAAAAAAGACAACCACACTTGGTTCATTTCCTTCGCTCCTTACGACAATCCCGAATATGTTGTCGTCGTGTTTGTGCAAGGCGCAAAGTCCGGCGGTGGGGTCTCCGCACCCATCGCAGCGAAAATTCTCGAGGGAATCCAAAAATACAAATCCGGCGAGGAGGATGTGCAACTCGCCGCCCTTGAGCCGGCCAAAGGCAATTTCCTCTTCACCGAGAGCGTGAATTTCGACCGCGAGGTCGCCGCTTCCACAAAGCTCTTTGATGACGGCGAGACCGCCGAGAGTCCCTCCGCCGCCGCCCAGGAAAACCGGCCGAATGCCTCTCCCAATTTGCGCCAAGAGGCCGATGCTGCCGGCCGGGTCAAAAACAAAACCAAGCCGAAGACCGCCGATGCCGAGGCCCCCGCTCCGAGGCCCGAACCCGCCACTCCAGTTTCCACCCCCAAACCCAACCCCATCCAGAACATCTTCAATTTCATCGGAGGCAAGCGGGAGAATTCCAGCGGCTCTGACCAAAAGAAAAAACCCGAAAAGCCACCGGCCCGATGAACTCTCTCAACCCATGCTCCCCGGGGAGCGCCCAAACTACCAACCACCCATGTTAGAAACCGTGAAAAGACTTTTAGGAATCGGAAAAAAAGCCACCGGCATCAAGCTGGTCATCAGCTGTGAAAAGCTCGAGAAACGCGTCGCGCTTCTCGAGAACAACCGGCTCGAGGAATACACCATCGAACGCGAAACCGACCGCAACATCGTCGGCAGCATTTTCAAAGGCAAAGTCCGCAACATCGAGCCCGGCATCAAAGCCATGTTCGTTGACATCGGATTCGAGAAAAATGCCTTTCTCCAATTCTGGGACGCCATCCCCGCCGCCCTCGACAGCGGGATCGAAACAATCAATCGCGGCAACGGCAACGCCAAGAAGAAGGCCCCGCGCATCACCCACAAGGATGTGCCAAATATCTACCCCGTGGGCTCGGATGTCCTCGTGCAGGTGAAAAAAGGACCCATCAGCAACAAGGGTCCCCGCATCACGACCGATATCAGCATGCCCGGCCGCTATCTGGTTCTCATGCCCTTCAACGACCAGTTCGGCATCTCCCGCAAGATCGAAGATCCCAAGGAGCGCGAACGCCTACGCAAAATCCTGCGCGAACTCGAAGTGCCCGAGGGCATGGGAGTCATCATGCGCACCGTCGGTGCCGGGCAGCGTTCCCGCTACTTCGTGCGCGACTTGAGCATCCTCCTCGAGCAATGGGCGCAGGTCCAAAAAGGTCTCCAGGAAAAACCCGCCCCGGCCTGCCTTTTTGAGGAGCCCGACCTCATCGAGCGCTCGGTGCGCGACTTCCTCACCGACGAGGTCGACGCCGTCATTATCGACGACGCCAAATCCGCCGAGCGTATGCAAAGTCTCGTGGGCCAGATCTCGAAACGCGCCAAGAAATCCATCCAACACTACACCGGCGTCCAGCCGATCTTCGAGTGCTTCGGCGTGAAGGCCCAGATCGATGCCGCTTTCCACCGCCAAGTCTGGCTGCCCTGCGGCGGCTACATTGTCATCGACGAGACCGAGGCCATGATCGCGGTGGATGTCAACACCGGCCGCAACAAGGGGGCGAAGGACATGGAAAAAACCATTCTCCAGACGAACCTCGAAGCCGCCGAGGAAATCGCGCGCCAACTCCGCCTCCGCAATATCGGCGGTCTGATCGTTGCCGACTTCATCGACATGAAGAACCGCAAGGATCAGCAGGCCGTTTATACCCGCATCAAAGAGCGCCTCAAGCGCGACAAGGCCCGCACCCATGTGCTCCCGATCTCCCAGCTCGGCCTCATGGAAATGACCCGCCAACGCGCCAATGAGAGCCTCGCCAGCGCCGTCTTCATCCCGTGCCCGCATTGCAGCGGCAAGGGCGTGATCAAGAGCCCCATGACCATGAGCGTGGAACTCCAGCGCGCCCTCCACTCCGTCATGCGCAAGCACCAGGAGATCGTCCACGAAGTCCGCGTCACCGTGCACCCCGACCTCCTCAACCGCCTCCGCACCGACGACGAGGAGCACCTCATCGACATCGAGCGCCGCTACGCCGGCCGCCTCATCTTCCGCGCCGACCCAACCTTCCACCAAGAAAAATTCGTCATCGCCGACGCCAAAACCGGCGAGGAACTCAAAGGCTGATCCCATGCTTCTGCGCGAAGAATACATCGCCGCTTTCACCCACGAGGACAGGGTCGTGCGCAACATGGCCCTGGAACTCGTGACCCGGTGCAAGGCGGGTGGAATGGACGCAAGCCGCCAAGCCCTGCGCACGATAGAGGCTCATGGCTTCGATGGGGGCTTTCTTTATTTGCACAACCTCCTCGAATTGCCACTCGATGATGAAACCTCCGGGCAGCTTCTCGGTCTCCTTTCCAGCGAGCATCATCGAGGATATTCACATCTGGCTTTCAAGTGGTTGACCAAAATGGCCCCCGTTGGCTTCCTGGGCATTCACCGCGAGGCCATCCGAGGGCTTGAAAAAGACTATGAATCTTTTTTTCCCGATGACTTTATCGGTAAGCGCATCGAGGACAGGCTGCGCTTGGCCGCCACTCCTCCCTCGGAACTCCTGCTCCGTCTCGACGCGCTTCCCATGGAGTGCTCGGTGCCTCGGCCTTCTTATCCAGTCGATCTGGTCAATGAGGCGAACAAAATCATAGACATCCTGGCCGACATCCCCGCGTTTCGCGGCGAACTCGAATCCCGGGCCAATTCTTGGATTGCCCTCGATTGGGAGGCCGATGCACCTGACATTGCCGAGGGTGAGACCCCAGTCCTCGACAATTTCTGGTCTGTTTTATTAGCTGTTTCCATAGTCGGTAAACTCCGCCTCCAGCACACTATCCCGACCCTTGTGAAACTCTTGAGTCTCGATGTCGACAGCATGAACGAACATGTCGCCGATGCCCTTGTCGAGATGAGCTCCATTCATACTCTTCAATCCTGGGAGGAGGCTTATCCGAAACTCGAGTGGCACGAGCGTCTCTTTTTGGGCGGCACCTGCAGCCATATATCCGAACCCGGAGTGGACGCCTTCCTCCAACGCTTGCTGGAGAACGAAGACGATCCGGATTTATTCATACGGCTCATGGCGTGCCTCTCCATGCAACCCACCGAACGCGCCACTGAAACCTGCGCGGAATTTTATCGGGATTATCAGGATGATCCTGAAGCCCAGGAAATCGCCGAGAATCTCTACGCGCGCCACATTGTTCTCGATCAGTCTCATGCCGATTTAAAAAACTGGCAAAAAGTTAGTTGCGATATCTACGAGCGTTTCCTCAAAGCCAAAAGTTCTGTTTCCGATTTCAGCTTTCCCGAGCCTGATGACACTGATGAGGAATCCCTCGACGAAGAATCCCTCGACGATGCTCCGTTGCCATGGAATTCTCCCGCGCCCTCCTCGAAAATCGCCGAGCCATTCATCGCCCCTCCCAAGACCAGTCGAAACGACCCTTGCCCCTGCGGTTCCGGAAAAAAATTCAAAAAGTGCTGCTTCACTGTCTGATCGGAGACGTTCACAAAACTCTCGCAGCGCTCTTGCCGTATGGCGTCAGCGAGAAAGATGCCCTCCGTTAAGGCCGGCTTGCTGAGCGGTCCCCAAATTCAGGCGCAAAGCGCCGTCAGCAGGAAAGCTCGCGCCGATGCTTCAAATCCCCGATGATGAGATGGCAGAGGCGCTCAACAACCTTTACCCCACAGAGGGAAGCCTGTTTCGCGACTGTTTCTGCCCTGTCACGAAGCTGGTGTGCGCAGAGTTTAAAGGAAACTGCAAAAAGCCAAGGAACGCAGACTCGCCGCCTGAAAGGATGCTGCCGGTTTATTCACAAATCGGCCGCTTTGCCTTGGAGCCCGCGCCCGAGCTCTTTCTCTCTGGTGCTCTGGCTGCGCTACCTCGCCCTCCAGCGTTTATGAATAAACATTGCTCATGTTGTCTTTTTGATGGACGCCACGCGCTCCCGCAATGCAGACAGCCTGCCCGCCTGACAAATCGTGAGTTTGAAAAAAGCGCTTGACACGATATTCCCATTTGTTCTAAACTTTCGAAACTTATTGAAATTACAAAAAACATGAAAATAGAAGACGCTAAAGATCGATTTGTTCAGATTTGGGGGACCGTTGGAGTTGAATGGGGAATCAACCGCACGATGGCTCAAGTTCACGGTCTGCTTCTGTGCACTGAAGAGGCACTGACCGCTGAGCAAGTCATGGAAGCTCTGAGCATCTCTCGTGGCAACGCCAATATGAACCTGCGAGAGTTGATCAGCTGGGGGCTCGTCTTTCGTGAAAACAGACCTGGTCAGCGTAAAGAATATTTCTACGCCGAGAAAGACATTTGGGAAGTAGCGCAACGAATCGTCGCAGCGCGAAAGAGGCGAGAACTGGATCCGATGATGAAGATGCTTGAACAGCTTCAAAAAGAAGTAAGTGCTAATTCAGAGCAGGCCAAAGAAGTTCAGTCATTTAAAAAACTCCTCACAGATATCCATGCGCTTGGGAAAAAGAGCTGTAATTTGCTTGAACTTGTTTTAAAGCTCGATCAATCAACATTTTTCAAACCATTAATCTCTCTTTTTAAAAGGTAAATTTTGGATTATTAGCGTAAAAGGTTTTTACAAGAGTAAAGCAATAATATGAAGATTGTTATTCCAGGTGGTTCAGGTCAAGTTGGAACAGTTCTCGCACGACATTTTCATGAGGAAGGTCACGAGGTCGTGGTTGTTAGCAGAGATGCTAAATCTGCAAGAACAAAAGCGGCACCTTGGCGAGTTGTTGAGTGGGATGGACAGACGCTTGGAGCTTGGGCTGAAGAGTTAGAAGGTTCAGATGTTCTTATTAATCTTACGGGGCGTATCGTAAATTGTAGATATAACCATAAGAATCGTTGTGAAATATGGGCATCACGAAATCGATCGGTTCGCATACTCGGCAAGGCGCTTGAAACGATTGCTTCCCCGCCTCGTCTTTGGCTTCAGGCTGGAACGGCTACCATCTACGCTCATCGCTTTGATGCGCCAAACGATGAATACACAGGTATTATTGGCGGCACTGAACCGAACTCCCCTGATAAATGGCGATTCAGCATTGATGTTGCTCGGTCATGGGAGGGAGAGTTTGCGTTAATTGAGGCGCCAAGGACACGCAAAGTTGTACTCAGGTCTGCTATGACGATGAGCTATGATCGGGACGGGATATTTGATTATCTTCTCTGGCTCGTGCGTATGGGGATTGGAGGCACAGCAGGATCAGGTAAGCAGTTTATCTCCTGGATACACTACCTTGACTTTATTAATGCAATTAAGTTTCTGATTAAAAACGAACAAATATCTGGAGCGGTGAATATTGCTTCACCAAACCCACTGCATAATAAAGAGTTTATGGCGCAACTCCGAAGTGTCTGGGGGCAGAAAATTGCACTTCCCGTTTATGAATGGATGCTAGAGATTGGTGCTGTATTTCTTCAAACGGAAAGTGAAATGGTTCTTAAAAGTCGCCGTGTTATTCCTAGTCGTTTGCTTGATGCTGGATTCAAGTTTCAATACGGCGACTGGAAAGCTGCATCTTCCGATCTCTGCGAGCGTTGGAGGAAGCAGTGATAGGCATGTTGCGCTGGATGCTCTCACTGAGAGCATTAGCATTTTTTGCTTATCTCTGCTTCTGTGTTTGTGTTTCAGGTTTTGCTCTCGGATCTTTTGCAAAAATTGTTCGAGGGTATCTCGCGGTTGACTACGATTATCAGACTGAAGCATTGATGGTTGCAGGACAGGTAATCTTTCAATGGCTTTTCATGATCAAATCTTCTTGGTCAGAAAGAAAAAAGTATGCAGTGATTGCACTTACCGTTTCAATGTTCGGGTCAATGCTGCTCATACCACTACTCGCTTATTCAAGTATCTTCGAAATATCTGAAATTGCGGCAGTCGGGTATTTCTTTGGCGTTGTTGCGATCCTTTTTCTAGCTCATCACAAACTCATCAAATCAGAGAAATTGTCGACTATTTTGACGCTTACTTGGGTGATCTACCGTCTGTTGCTGCTGGCTTACTTGATAATTCCTTGGCAAGAGCATCATGGATAATTTTAGAGGGACAGATAGGATCGGCAAGTCAGGGCTCGTGATATTTGATGGATCGTGTGGCTCATGTTCGATATTTATAGGCGAGAAAAAAGCATTTTTTCAAAAGCACGGATTCACCGTGGCGCCACTTCAGGAATCATGGGCCAGGGATGTTTCTGGGCTAAGCGAGGAAATCTTACTTCAAGCTATTCATCTTTACAAACCTAATGGGGAAATTGTTAAAGGAATTGATTTCTTTCAATATATAGCAAGTAAAGTCTGGTGGCTCCAACCTTTTAATTTCCTGCTTAGCATTCCTATCCTGAGGCCTCTCTTTACTATGATCTACAATGCTATTGCACAACGCAGGAAAAAAATTTCACAGGTGTGTGGATTGCAATCGAAAGCAAAATATAAGTAGTCGATCCTAACTTCAAGTTAGAGCTTCCGTCTCTAAACTAGACGCGCGAGTTCTTTTGCGAGCGGGGAGGTGAATGACATCTCCTTGCCGGAGATGGGATGTGGAAACCGCAGCATGCTTGAGTGCAGGCAGAGACGCTTGGCGGGATTCGTTTTGGTGCCGTATTTTTTGTCCCCGATGATTGGGCATCCGGCCTCGGCGAGTTGAACGCGAATCTGGTGTCGGCGGCCGGTCACCAAGGTCAGTTGTCCAGCGACAATTAAAAATGGTTTTCGGCGACAATTAGAAATGACCCCCGACGACAATTAGAAAACACGGTCTATCTTGGGGTAAAGAATCGCTGA